>NZ_JBHLWV010000016.1:0-462138 GCF_042432625.1 Gordonia phosphorivorans
TCTTGAATGCTTCGCAACATCCAGAATCACGAAGGTCAGGGGCCTTTCACGTCAACGACACGCGACCGCCCTGACCAGGGACTGCCCGTTCAAGATCGAAGAGCCTGTAAACCCGACTGTCACTGCGACTGATCGCGATGTAGACAGGGTGCAGGGATGGTCGGTGTCCGGATTGTATCCACAGGCAGCGAAGGGTGTTGAGTAATCGGTGTCGAAATCGGCGCTTATCTGACGCACTTCGTCGCGATAGTGGTGACAGTTTGAACCGATTCGTTGTTCGGTGCCCCAGATACTCACGCATGCGCTGTCGTTGGTGTCGTTATTACCGTCGGAAACGTTATTCTTCAGTGGCTTAACAGCGGACTGAGGTGTTGCCGATGATTGCTGGCTCCTCGAACTGTGCTGGCGAATGCTGTTCGCCGTGGTCGATTCTGCATTGTCCTTGTCATCGTGATGCCTTCCCCGGTTCAGATGCGGCTGGTGGGGCCGTGGTCGTAGTAGACGTAGACGCCGGTGTCGGTGGTGACGCTGATTTTGGCGAAGGGGCGAACACTAATGGGTCCGAGGGCGTTGGTGATGTTGAGTTCCACCCCGGACAGGACGATGTCGGCGACCGGCTGGGTTAGGGCGATCTCGGCGAGGTTGACGGTGGTGATCTTGCCTGCACCGACCTCGAACTCGAGGTCCGCGGCCGGGATGACGGTCGCTTCGGCACCGAGTTCGGCTCCGAGTTCGCCGATCTTGCCGCCGCCTCCGGACCCGGAGATGGTGACCGCGGGGGCGATTTTGGCGTTGATGCCACCGGTGAGCTTCAGCTCAGGGGTATGCGCGGTGACTTTCACGCCGGATGGGGCGACCGAGACGGGATAGCCGATCTGGTAGCCGACTTCGACGGTGGCGCGGACGGTCTTGCCGTCGATGCCGGTGAGTGCGGCGTGTACGTCCGAGGACAGGAACGCCTCGCCGGACAGGGGTGAGCCGTCGAGGGCGGGCATCTTCTTTGCCTTGAGTTTGGAGGCGGCGAGGGTGATGTCGACGCCTTCGCGGGTTTTGTAGGTGCGTGCGTCGGCTGGTCCGGCGGCCAGGCCGGTGGCTAAGGCTACTGCTGCGGCGATGGTCAGCAGCAGGACGCTGATCAGGCGTTTGACCATGGTGTCCCCCTGTGTGGTTTGAGTCCATTCGGGGCCGGTTGGCCCCTTGGAAGTCAAGCCCAGCAGCACGCCAACCGCAGTTGCAAATGTGCAGCAGACTTTTTGCGGTTACGTGCCTGGTCAGGGATGTGACAGCGTTTTCCGGACCGGATAAAACTATGGTCGATGTCGCGGCTTTTGCCCCTCGGCTAGGGGTGCTGGTCGTCGTTGTCTGCGGCGGTCGGGAGTCGGCCGAACTACCAGCTGCGCAAGGTCACCAAGAACCGCGGGGATGTCGAGACACGCCTTAGCCGAACGGCTACGGGGTGCGGCCGCGCGCGGCGCGGTACCAGCGGATGAGCGCGTCGGTGGAACTGTCCGGCAGCGGCGCCGGCGACTCCGGATCGGTGACGACGGCCAGTCGTGCGTTGGCCACCGCCTTGCCCAGTTCCACGCCCCACTGATCGAACGGGTTGATCCCCCACACCATCGCCTGCACGAACGTCTTGTGCTCGTAGAGCGCGATGAGCTGCCCGAGGACCGACGGCGTCAGGCGCGGCGCCAGGATCGACGTGGTGGGGCGGCTGCCGGGCATGATCTTGTGCGGCACCAGCTCCGGGGCGACGCCCTCGGCCTTCAGCGCCCGCTCGCGCTTCCCGAAGGCCAAGACCTCGGTCTGCGCGAAGAAGTTGCTCATCAGCAGGTCGTGCATGGACCCGCCGTCGGGCGTGGTGAGGTCGGTGAGCGGTTCGGCGAAGCCGATGAAGTCGGCCGGGATCAGCCAGGACCCCTGGTGCAGCAGCTGGTAGAACGCGTGCTGTCCATTGGTGCCGGGTTCGCCCCACACCACGGTGGCCGTCGCGGCGTTGAGCGTGCGGCCCCCGCGACTGACCGACTTGCCGTTGGACTCCATCACCAACTGCTGCAGGTAGGCCGGGAACCGCGCCAGGTCGTTGGCGTACGGCAGCACCGCATGCGACTGGGCGTCCCAGAAGTTGGAGTACCAGAGGCCGAGCAGACCGAGCAGGATCGGCGCGTTCTCCTCGATCGGTGCGGTGGCGAAGTGCTCGTCCATCCGGCGGAAACCGTCGAGGAGGTCGGCGAAGTGGTCGCGCCCGATGGCGATCATCAGGCTCAGGCCGATGGCCGAATCCAGCGAGTAGCGACCGCCCACCCAGTCCCAGAAGCCGAACATGTTGTCGGTGTCGATACCGAAGGCGGCCACTTCCGCGGCGTTGGTGCTGACCGCGACGAAGTGCCGGGCGATCACCGCCTCGTCGCCGTCGGCCTGCTCGAGCAGCCACTTGCGGGCCACGCGCGCGTTGATCAGCGTCTCCTGCGTGGTGAACGTCTTGGAGGCGACGATGAACAGCGTGGTCTCCGGGTCCAGCCCGGCGAGGGTCGCGATCACATCGCCCGGGTCGACGTTGGAGACGAAGTGCCCCCGGATCCGCGGGTGCCGGTAGTACCGGAGCGCCTGATATCCCATCGCCGGACCGAGGTCGGAGCCGCCGATACCGATGTTCACCACGTCGGTGATGGCCTTGCCGGTGTACCCGGTCCAGGCGCCGTCGCGCACCGCGTCGGAGAAGTCACCCAGGGCCGCGAGCACGCGGTGCACGTCGGCCACCACGTCCTGGCCGTCGACCTGCAACTGGGCCTGCGCGGGCAGCCGCAACGCCGTATGCAGGGCGGCACGGTCTTCCGAGGTGTTGATGTGCGCGCCGGCGAGCATCGCATCGCGCAGCTCCTCCACGCGCGCCTCACGCGCCAGGGTCGCGAGCAGCGCCAGGGTGTGCGCGTCGGCCAGGTTCTTGGAGTAGTCGATGTGCAGGTCCGCGGCGTCGACCACCATGTCGCGGCCGCGTTCGGGCTCGGCGGCGAACAGATCGCGCATCTGGCGCCCGGACAGCTCCCGCTGGTGGTCGACGAGGTCGCGCCATGCCGCGGTGGCGGTGATGTCGAGATCGTCGTTACTCACACGGCGTACGGTGTCGCGGTCCATACCCCAACACTAGTGCTTGGCTTTCGAATGCCGCCGCGACCCGACGGGAAGCCCCGATACTCAGATCAGCTTGGCCGACACGGCATCTGGGAGATGGCGCAGGGCCGCGGCGATCGGCTTCCAGGGCCAGGCCGGCACCTCGGAGCGACGTCGCTCCGATTCGATCGCGGCCACCATCGCCCGGACGCCCGCGTCGGTCTCGGTCATCAGCTTGGTCTTCACGCCCCGGTTGATGTCGGTCTCGATGTAGCCCGGCAGGATCACGCTCACCTTGATCGGACTGCCGGCCAGCTCGGCCTGCAGGCCCTGGCCGAGCGCCGAGACCCCGGCCTTGGAGGCGCTGTAGGCCGCCTGCGCCTTGGGCAGGCCGCGCACGGCGCTGATCGAGCTGATCAGCACCAGGTGCCCGTGGTTCTGCGCCCGGAAGATCGCCATCGCGGCTTCGGCCTGCGCCAGCGCGCCCACCAGGTTGGTCTGCACCGTCTCCAGGTTCGCCGCGGCGTTGCCGGTACCGATCGGCGCCCCCTTGCCCAGGCCCGCGTTGACGATCACCCGATCGACGCCGCCCAGCCCCTCGGCCAACTCCGCGAAGGCCCGCGGCACGTCGTCGGTGTCGGTCACGTCGAGGGCGCGCACCACCACCCGCCCGGCGTCGTCGGCGAGCTGCGCGGCGAGCGCGTCGAGCTTGTCGATGCGGCGGGCGGCCAGGCCGAGGGAACGACCGCGGGCCGCGAACTCCCGGGCCATGCCCTCGCCGAGTCCGGAGCTGGCACCGGTGATGATGATCTTGTCGCGAGTCACCTCCAGGAATCTACTCGTCGCGGCCACCACCGCGGTCGCGGCGATCGATGCGCGATCGTGACGAGGCGGCGCCCCATCGGTCACCCGAATCTGCCAGATTGATCCCTAACGTCACTTTAGTAACTCTGGTCACACTTTTGGGAGACTTCATGCGGTCAGCGACCTCCTTGCGACGCGGACTGCGCGTGCCCCTGGCGACGATGTTCACGGTCGCGGCAACCTGCGCGGTGAGCCTGGTCGGCGTCGGTCCCGCCGCGGCCGCACCGTGCGGCAATGCCGCCAGCGGATCGAGCGGCTCCCTAGACGGCCTCGGCTCGCTCGGCGGGCAGACCCCGCCGAACGGCCCCGGCGCCGGTCCGCAGGGGCCGCTGCCCACCTGGAAGAACTCGACGTCGCGGATCGTGTCCTGGGTGACCGGACCGAGGAGCCCCAACAAGACGCTCGAACGGTTCACCGTCTCCGGCACCGATCTCGGCGTCGCCTGGGACAACGGGCACGGCCAGACGCTGATGGCCTTCGGCGACTCGTTCGGTTACTGCAACGTCGCCGGGCAGCAGTGGCGCAACAATCTGCTCACCCGCACCGACGACACCGAGCTGGCCGACGGCCTGACCATCGCACCGGGCCGCCCCGGCGACACCACCTCCGGCGCGGTGGTGACGGCCGCCGCACCGAACTTCGCGGTGGAGATGATCCGCGCGATCAAACAGGACTTCGTGGAGAAGACCACCATCCCCACCGCCGGAATCAGCTTGGGCGACAAGCAGTTCGTCAACTTCATGTCGGTCCGCACATGGGGCACGGCGGGTGTCTGGGACACCAACTACTCGGCCATCGCCGTCTCCGAGGACAACGGCCAGACGTGGACGCCGCAACCGTCGACCGCGATGATCAACGCGCCGGTCACCGTGGAGTTGCCGGCCGCGGCGCCGACGTTGAACGTCAACAACAGCCGCTTTCAGCAGAGCGGCTACGTCAAGGGTCACGGCGACGATCCGTACGTCTACCAGGTGGGCACCCCCAACGGCCGCTTCGGTCGCGCCTACCTGGCGCGATTCCGACCGGCCGACATCCTCGACCTGTCCGCCTACGAGTACTGGCTGGGCACGCGATGGACCAGCGACCTGGGGCTGCTGACCGACGACTCGGCCATCATCAAGGCGCCCGTGACCGAACTGTCGATCTCCTGGAGCGAGTACCTCGGCAAGTACCTTCTGATCGACGGCGACAACGCCATCCGGCTCCGCACCGCGACCAAGCCGGAAGGGCCGTGGAGTTCGCCGCGGACGCTGGTGCCCGCCGGGGCCGTCGTGCTGTACGGGCCGATGATGCTGCCGCAGTCCCCCGCACTGACCAGCACCACCGACAATCGCCTGTACTTCAACGGATCCCGCTGGAGCGACTACAACGTGATGCTCGTCGAGTCCAAGCTGCAGAAGGGCTGGTGAGCCGCGGCCGGCCTATTTGAGCAGCCGCGACATCCGCCGGTCGGCGAGGATCTTGCCCCCGGTCTGGCAGGTGGGACAGTACTGGAAGCTCCGGTCCGCATACGAGACCTCGCGCACCTTGTCCCCGCACACCGGACACGGAAGCCCTTCGCGCGCATGCACTTTCAGTCCCGTGTGCTTCTCGGCCTTGAGCTTGCCCACCCCCAGACCGGCGAGTCGTTCGGTCGCCTCGCGCAGCGTGGCGCCGAGCGCCCCATACAGTCGGTCGACGGCCTCGTCGTCCAGGGTCTTGGCGATGGCGAACGGCGACAGTCGTGCCGCGTGCAGGATCTCGTCGGAGTAGGCGTTGCCGATCCCGGCGAGGGTGCGCTGGTCGGTGAGCAGCGTCTTGAGCCGCCCGCCGCTGCCGGCGAGCACCGCGGCCAAGCCCGCGCGATCCAGGCTCAGCGCGTCCGGGCCGAGGGAGGCGATGCGCTCCACCTCGCTCGGGTCGCGCACCACCCAGGCCGCCAGTCGTTTCTGGGTTCCGGCCTCGGTGACGTCGAAGCCCTCCCCCGGCAGTCCGCAGTGCACCCGCAGCGCGATCGGCCCCTTCCCGCCGGGACGCGGCGGTGTGGGCGCCAGCGACTGGCTCCACCGGATCCAACCGGCGCGGGACAGGTGGATCACCAGGTCGAGCTGCGGCTCCGTGTCGGCCGGGGCCCCGGGCACGGTGCGGATCACCAGGTACTTGGCAATCCGTTCGACACCGCTCACCGTTCGCCCGGCCAGCGCCGTGTACGGCGGTTCGGCGGTCTTGAGGACCGACAGCGAGGCGACGTCGATCCGGCGGATCGGCAGCGCCGCCATGCGGCCGTCCAGGAAGTCGGCGAGGGCGGCCACTTCGGGAAGCTCGGGCATGCCTCCAGTGTGCGCGCCGCGCCGAGCCCATGTGCTTGGGTAGAGGAATGACGCTTCCCGGCGGCTACCGCCACTCCGACGCCGAACTCGCGGCGATGATCGCCGAGGGTGCCGGTCAACTGCTGCTCGGGGTGGGGCACGGCGCGCTCCTGGACCGACGCCAACTCGGCGATCTCGGCGATGCGCTCGCCGAGGCCTGGATCTCCCGGGTGCTGCAGCGGCAGCGGCCGGGGGACGCGGTGCTCTCCGAGGAGGCCGAGGACGACCTGGCACGACTGGCCGCCGACCGCGTGTGGATCATCGATCCGCTCGACGGCACGTCCGAGTTCTCCCGCGGCACCACCCACTGGGCGGTCCATGTGGCGTTGACGCGCAACGGGATTCCCGACGTCAGCGCGGTCTCCCTCCCCGCGCAGGGGCAGCTGTTCCGGTCCGACGAGGTGGCGCAAGTGGGCGGCGAGCTCACCGGGCGGATCGCGGTCTCCCGCTTCGGACACTCCTACCCCAGCGCCGCCGTCGCCGAGCGCCTCCGGCTGCAGGCGGTGCACATCGGTTCGGCCGGTGCGAAGGCGATGGCCGTGGTGCGCGGCGACGTCGACGCCTACATCCATTCCGGCGGTCAGTTCGAATGGGACAACTGCGCCCCCGTGGGGGTGGCCACCGCGGCCGGACTGCACTGCTCACGTCTGGACGGCAGCACGATCGTCTACAACAACCCCCAGCCGTACCTGCCCGACTTCGTGATCTGCCGCAAGGAGATCGCCGACGAGGTGCTGGAGGCCCTGCGCTACTTCAGCTAGCGCAGGGGCGAGCCTGCTGGTTCAGCCACGAGATCTGGGCAGCCCGTGGACGCGGGAGCTGAGGTCCAGCACCAGTTGACGCGGCGCCAGGCGGCGCAGCAGAAACACCACCGGGGCACGGTTGCCGCGCGCGTAGAACGGCTTGGGCTTGTCGGCCAGCGCCGCGCTGACGATCTGTTCGGCCATCGCCCGACCGCTGATGCCCTTCTCCTCGTTCGCGGCGGTGGTGGCGGCGACGATCTCGAACTCGTCGCGGTAGGGCGAGTTCTCGCCGATGTGGATGGTGCGACGCTGGCCGATGCCGGTGGCGATGGTGCCGGGCTCCACCGAGATCACCCGCACCCCGTACGGCGCGACCTCGCGGCGCAGCGCCAGGGCGTAGGCCTTGACGGCCGACTTGGTGGCCGCATAGGTGGAGCGGAAGGCGATCGGGAAGCTCGACAGCATGGACCCGACCATCACCACGGTCCCGCGCCGGCGCTCGCGCATGCCCGGCAGTACGGCCTTGGTCAGCGCCACCGGCCCGAAGACGTTCACGGCGAAGATCCGTTCGATCTCGTCCATCGGCGTGTCCTCGAAGGCGCCCGCATGACTTTCCCCGGCGTTGTTGATCAGGATGTCGACGGGGCCGACCTCGTCGGCGCAGGCCTGCGCGGAGGACAGGTCCGCGTTGTCGAGCCGGACGTAGGTGACACCCGGGATCGGATCGGTGACCGCGTCGGGGTGGCGACTGGTGCCGAAGACCCGCAGGCCGGCGGCGACGAACTGGCGGGCCACCTCGGCGCCGATTCCACTGGAGGCGCCGGTGACGAGGACGGTCTGAGGCGAAGCGGCGTGCGTCATTCCCTCACCGTACTGCGCGATCGGAGAGTTCTTGCGACTCAGGGAGTCTCGGCATCGGGTGTGTCCGCGCGTCGGAACCCGGCGGAGCGGGCCGCGCCCTCACTGGCGAACCAGACCTGCGCGATCACCTGATCGAACTCCGGGTCGCCGGCCAGGTGGTAGCGACCGGTGTCGACGTCGCCCTTGATCGGGTAGCCGTCGGGCGCCTGCTCACTGTCGGCGGTCAGCGGCAGATGTCCGCCGATGGGCACCGGGACACGATTGCCGTCGGCGTCGAGGTAGGAGCCGACGCCGTCGCCGGTCGCGGTTCGCTTGGGCTCGGGCATCGGCGGCACGGCGGGTACCGGCCGTTCCATCGCCGGGACCACGAATCCGGCCTTCCCCGCGGGCGCGGGCGGACCGGAGAGGTCGACCATCGGGAGGTTGGGGTCGTGCGAGTCGGGCCGCGGCGCGTGCACCATGCGGTCCGGGTTCTTACCGCCCTTGGCCAGCAGCCACGCGCCGCCGATGATCGGGATCAGCAGCAGGAGCAGCAGCCACCACCACGCCGAGACGCCCGATCCGCCGCTTTCTTCGGCGAGCAACAGGGCCGGTGCCGCCAGTATCGTGGTCGTCATCGTGTCTCCGCTTCGTCAGTGGCTTTGCGCCGGATGCTATCGGCTTTCACTCTCACGCTGCGGATTTCGCACGGCGCGGCCGACCGCCGATGTGGTGCTCCCGGCAGGATTCGAACCTGCGACACCCGCTTTAGGAGAGCGGTGCTCTATCCCCTGAGCTACGAGAGCGGGAACTGGCGGACCACGGGGCGGAGGCTCGGGCTTCCGTCCATGCGACCGGGCTCAGTCCGGTGCGGGCCGCGCTCGATGGGGTCGTCGGCCTGCGCTAGGTGAGTCTACGTCAGGAGTTTGGGGGCACGACGAGTGCCGCTGGCCCGACCCTGCCCGGTCCACCCTCCCGGTCAGGGGCCGGGGCTAGGCGAAGATCTGGCGGAAGCGCTCCAGGGAGCGGTGGATGTCGCCGTGGACGGCCTTGGCGGCGGCCTTGCCGACCGGGCCCATCAGCGGGAGGCCGCCGAGGTCGATCAGGAAGGTCACCTTGGAGCCGGTGCCGTCGGGCTCGACCGTCAGGTCGATCTTGGCCTTGACGCCGCCCTTTCCGTTTCCGGAGAAGCGAACTCGGCGCGGCGGGTCGAAGGTGTCGATGGTCCAGTCGAAGCGCACGCGGGTGCCCTTGGCCTTGACCACCGAGGTGGCCTTGGCGCCCACCGCGAGCTCCCCGGGGCCGGGCACGTCGCGCCGCCAGCCGTCGTGCAGCAGCAGCCAATCGTCGAAGCGGGACAGATCCGACGCGGCCGCGAAGGTATCGTCCGGGCTGAGATCGACGGAAATGGAGTCACTGGTCTTCGCCATGGTTGATGAGCCTAATGTCTGCGCGGCCGCTCGGGCACTGTTGGGCGCACAGATCCTCGGGCACGACGGCGTGATCGCGCGCATCACCGAGACCGAGGCATACAACGGCCCCGACGACCCGGCTTCGCACGCCTTCACCCGCACACCGCGCTCGGAGCTGATGTACGGCCCGGCCGACCGGCTCTACGTGTACCGCATCCACGGACATCACTGCGCCAACATCGTCACCAGCGAGGAGGGCCGGGGTGCGGCGGCACTGCTGCGCGCCGGCGAGATCGTCGCCGGGCTGCCCGCCGCCCGCGCTCGGCGTGGCGACGTGCTCGACGCCCGGCTCGGCCGCGGTCCCGGGAACCTCGCCCGGGCCCTGGGCATCACCATGGACGACCGCGGCACCGACGTGCGAGTGCCGCCGGGCATCGTGGTGCGGCGACCGACGGTCCCGATCCCGGCGGCGCGGATCCGCTCGGGGCCTCGGGTCGGGGTACGACTGGCCGCCGACCGACCGTGGCGCTATTGGATCGCCGACGACCCGACGGTGTCCGCCTATCGGCGGCACCGCCTGGCCGAGGCGGACGGCTAGTTGCCTTCGGGCTTGTTCTCCGGTGCCGGGGCCGGCTTCTGCTCGGCGCCGACGGCCTTGCGCGCGGCTTCCTGAGCCTTGTCGACCTGGCCGGCGTACTTGCCGCCGGTGGCCTTGTCGACCATGTCGCCGCCCTTTTCGATGAGGTCCGGGTTCTTCTGCAAAGCGCTCTTGGCCTGATCGACCAATCCCTTGAGGTTCATGGCCCCAATCCTAGGCGCGTCGCGCCGTCAGTGCGCGCCGGGATGTCCGGCCGGATGCGCGGCGGAATGCTCCAGCAGCGCCGCCGCCTCGGCCGCGGCCCGACGATCCAAGCGCGCCTTGAGAATTCGCGACGAGACCTCGATCGCCACCATGCCGATCAGCGCGCAGATGCCCGCCCGCCACATCATGGTGCCGTTGGACGAATCCAGCTTGAACAGGTCCTGCGTGAACGGCCAGAGGAAGATGATCACGTAGGCCACGATCGCGGTCGCGACCAGAATCACCTTCCACCAGTTCATCGGGCGCGCCACCACTACCAGGACCCACCAGGCCATCGCGATCATCGCCGCCAGGGTCGCCGTGGCCGCCTGCGTCTGCCCCTCGGAGAACGCCGCCTCGGCACCGATCACCGAGACCGTCGACGTCTCCGGACTCACCCACAGGTAACACAGGAAGGTTAGGCAGCCGATGATGAGGCCGTTGGGAATCGCCTGCGTGAGCACGCGTCGCACGAAACCGGTCTTGGCGCGTTCGTTGTTCGGCGCCAAGGACAGCACGAAGGCCGGGACACCGATGGTGAACCAGGCGGAGATGGTGACGTGGATCGGCTGGAACGGATAGCTGATCGGCTGATTGCCCAGCCAGTGCGCGATGAGGCCCGCGACACCGATCGACAGCGCCAGGAACACCGCGTAGATGGTCTTGGTGAGGAACAGGTTGGAGACCCGCTCGATGTTGCCGATCACCCGTCGGCCCTCGCCCACCACGTACGGCAGGGTGGCGAACTTGTTGTCCAGCAACACGATCTGGGCCACGGAGCGGGCGGCCGACGACCCGGCACCCATCGCCACCCCGATGTCGGCGTCCTTGAGTGCGAGCACGTCGTTGACGCCGTCACCGGTCATTGCGACGGTGTGCCCGCGAGACTGCAGCGCGCCGACCATGGCCCGCTTCTGGTCCGGACGCACCCGCCCGAAGGTCACGCCGTCGACCACCTGATCGGCGAGCTCGTCCCCGCCGTCGGCCAGGTTGCGCGCGTCGATCGCGGTGTCGGAGGTGCCCAGGCCGAGGGATTCGGCGACGGCGCCCACCGAACGCGCGTTGTCGCCGGAGATCACCTTCACCTCCACCCCCTGCGACTCGAAGTAGCGCAGGGTGTCGCCGGCGTCCGGCCGCACCCGCTGCTCCAGCACGATCAGCCCGACCGGCGTGAACGTGCAGGGCACGGCGGCACCCGCGGCCGGCGCCGCGTCGACGGGCACATCGGTGGCGCCCACCAGGAGGATGCGCAGACCGGTCGACCCGAGTTCGGAGGCCAGCCGGGCGGTCGCCGACGCCGGGTCGAGCAGCACGTCCGGCGCCCCGATCAGCCAGTTGCCGTGCCCGACGCCGTCGGTGCCGACGAACGAGACCCCGCTGAACTTGTTGGCCGACGCGAACGGCAGCACCGCCGAGGTCGTCCAGTCCGGCGCCGTCGGGTAGGCCTCGGCGATCGCCTCGATGCTGGCATTGGGGTGCTTGTCGGCCGCGGCGATGGCCGCCAGCGCCGCGGTCACCTCGTCGGCGGCGTAGGCGTCGTCGACCACCCGCACCTCGGACAGGCGCATGCCGTTCTCGGTGAGCGTGCCGGTCTTGTCGGTGCACACCACGTCCACGCGCGCCAGACCCTCGATGGCAGGCAGCTCGTTGACCAGGCATTGCCGTTGCCCGAGCCGCACCACCCCGACGGCGAAGGCGATCGACGTCATCAGCACCAGACCCTCGGGCACCATGGGCACGAGGGCGGCGACCATGCCCAGCAGCGCGTCGTTGAGGTCCTGGCGGCTGATCCACAGCTGGTTGTAGATGGTGAGCGCACCGGCCGGAATCAGGATCACGGTGATCACCGCGAGGATCTTGTTGATGCCGCTGCGCAGCTCCGAGGAGACCAGCGTGAACTTGGAGGCCTCGGCCGCCAGCTGGGCTGCGTAGGCGTCGGCCCCCACCTTGGTGGCCCGGTAGGAGCCGGAGCCGGCCACCACGAAGCTGCCGGACATGATCGGATCGCCGACGGCCTTGTCGACCGCGTCGGCCTCACCGGTCAGCAGCGACTCGTCCACGTCGAGCGATTCGGACTCGACGGTCTCGCCGTCGACCACGATCTGGTCGCCGGGCCCCAACTCGATGAGATCGCCGAGCACCACCTGATCGGGCGGGATGGACGCACTCACACCGTCGCGCCGCACCGTCGGCTGCGCCTGTCCGACGATGGACAGCCGGTCCAGGGTGCGCTTGGCGCGCACCTCCTGAATGATGCCGATGCCCGAGTTGGCGATGATCAGCAGCCCGAACAGGCCGTTGATGAACGACCCGGTGTAGGCGACGATCGCGAACAGCACGCCGAGGATCGCGTTGATCGGGGTGAACACGTTGGCGCGCACGATGTCGGCGACGCTGCGACCGGACTTGGCCGACTGCGCGTTCACTTGGCCGGCCGCGATCCGTTCGGCGACCTCCGCGGCGGTCAGCCCGGTCGGTCGTGATCGTGTCGGTGTGCTCATGCGCAGCGCTCCCACCAGGTCGGGTCGTCGAAGGCGGTGCCGGTCCGCGAGGTCACATCGGCGGTGGATCCGGGACGCGGCACCGTCACCGGGACACCCGCTCCCCCGGCGGCGGTCAGCAGCCGCTGCACCGGATCGGCCCACGCATGCGGGGCCAGCATGAACGTGCCCCAGTGTATGGGCAACAGCAGCGATTCGGCGGTGGCTTCACGGTTGAGCAACCGGTGCAGCACCACCGCTTCCTCCGGGGTGATGTGTACGTCCGGCCACAGCGGGTCGTACGCGCCGACGGCCATGATCGTCAGGTCGAACGGCCCCAGCAGCTCCCCGGTCTCGGCGTAGCGTTCGGTGAAGCCGGTGTCGCCGGAGAAGAACGCCCGGTGCTCGGGTCCGACGACGACCCAGCTGACCCACTGGGTGAGGTTGCGCACCAGTCCGCGGCCGGAGAAGTGCCGGGCGGGCGTGGCATGGAAGGTCATCGCGGTCCCGCGCACCTCGAGGGTGACGCGCTGATACCAGTCGGCGGTGTGAATACGGTCGGCGGCCACGCCCCACGACCGCAGGTGCGCGTCGACGCCGATCGGCGTCACGAACTGCGCGTGGGGATGGACCGTGGCCAGCGCGTCGATCGTCGCGACGTCGAGGTGGTCGTAGTGGTCGTGCGAGATCAGCACCACGTCGACCGGACCGAGTCCGCCGACGCTCGCCGGTGCGGCGTGCATCCGCTGCGGGCCGATCGCCTGCGTCGGCGAACAGCGTCGGCTGAACACCGGATCGGTCAGCACCCGCACGCCGTCGATCTCGAGCAGCACACTCGCGTGGCCGAGCCAGGTGGCGGCCAGATCGGCCGGCGGGGAATCGAAGCGGGGCGTCAGCACTGGGATCGGAGCGCTCGGCACCCCGGGATTGCGGGCCATGTCGATCGACATCGCCATGGTGGGACGGCTCGGCGTGCTGGGTTCGCGATTGCCGAACACGCCGTCGACGGCGAACGACGAACCCGCCGTGGCCGCGGCGATCTCCGCGTGGGTGGCCCCCAAGGCCCGTGCCGGAGCGAAGCCGCGCTCGGCGAGCAGGTCCACGGCGCCGGTGAAGGCGGTCTCGCTCAGTTGCGCGCCGGTCGCGCCAAGACGGGCGGCCGCCCGGCGGGTGCGGACCACGCTCGCCCCCACGGATTCGGCCACCCCGTCGGTCAGAAGACTTCGGATCGATGTCACGCTTGACTAGCCTAATCGCCAATCGCCGTCCCGGCGGGCAAGCGCCACCCCGACGATCACAGGAGTCCCGCCATGACTTCCCGGCCCGCGCCCTATGTCACCGACCCCGGCGAGTACTGGGGCGGCATCGACGACGCGATCGCGCGCGCCGGTCTCGATTCGCCGGCCCTCGCGCTCGATCTGGGGGCCCTGGAACACAACATCGCCGACCTGCGCCGACGGTCCGCCGGCGTGCCGATCCGGGTGGCCAGCAAGTCGCTGCGCATCCGCTCGGTGATCGACGACGTGCTCTCCCGCCCCGGCTTCGCCGGTGTGCTGGCCTACGACGTCGCCGAAGCGCGCTGGCTGGCGACCGCCTCCGCCGTCACCGACGTGCTGCTCGGTTATCCGAGCGTCCGCCGCGAGGCGATCGGCGAGCTGCTGGCCGACGACGTCGCGCTCGCCCGCGTCACCCTGCTCATCGACGATCCCGCCCAGCTCGACGTCATCGATGCCGTCGCGGCACCGGATCAGCGCTCCGCCGTGCGGGTGGCGATCGACCTGGACGCGTCGCTGCGGCTGCTCGGCGGCCGCGTCCACCTCGGCGTGCGCCGCTCCCCCATCCACGATCTGACTCAGATACGCCGCCTGGCGCAGACCATCGCCTCGCGCGCGGGCTTCACCCTCGTCGGCGTGATGTCGTACGAGGCGCAGGTCGCCGGCGTCGGCAACGGTGTGCCCGGGCAGGCGCTGATGAACACCGCGGTGCGAGCCATGCAGGCGCTGTCGATGACCGAGCTGCGCCATCGCCGCGGACGCGCCATCGCCGCGGTCCGCGAATACGCCGATCTCGAGTTCGTCAACGCGGGCGGGACCGGTTCGCTGGAGGAGACCGCCAAGGACTCCGCGGTCACCGACATCGCGGTCGGCAGCGGTCTGCTGGGCGGGCACCTCTTCGACACCTACCGGCACTTCCAGCCCGCGCCCGCGCTGGCCTTCGGCCTCGACGTGGTGCGCCGCCCGAGCCCGGAGTACGCCACCTGCGCGGGCGGCGGCTGGATCGCCTCCGGGCCGCCCGGACCGGACCGCCTACCGAAGCCGGTCTGGCCGGCCGGGCTCGAATACGTCGACACCGAGGCCGCCGGCGAGGTGCAGACACCACTCCGCGGCGAACAAGTGAGACACCTCCGTGTCGGAAGTCGAGTATGGTTCCGTCACACTAAGTCTGGGGAAGTGAGCGAGCGCGCCGTGCGAGTGGCGCTGATCGCCCGCGACGAAGCCGGCCGTGCCGATGTGGTCGACGTGGTCCCCACCTATCGAGGCGAAGGACAGTGTTTCCTATGACGACACAAGCCACCTGGCAGAACTGGGGCCGCACCGCGTCGTGCCGGCCCAGCCGGTTGATCGCACCGCGATCCACCCCGGAGCTGGCGGCAGCCATCCACGCGGCCGCCGAGCGCGGTGAGAAGGTCAAGCCGGTGGGCGCCGGCCACAGCTTCTCCGAGATCGCCGTCGCACCGTCGATCCAGCTCTCCATGGAAGGCATCGGCGGGCTGCTCGGCGTCGACGCCGCCCGCAGCCGCGTCACCCTCGCCGCCGGCACGCACCTGCACCAGATCCCGGGCCTGCTGGAACCGCACGGGCTGGCGATGGCCAACCTCGGCGACGTCGATCGGCAGACGGTGTCCGGCGCCACCTCCACCGGCACGCACGGCACCGGTCTGGGCTTCGGCGGCATCAGCACCCAGATCGTGGGCGCCGAGCTGATCGACGGCCGCGGCACCGTGCACGTGCTCGACGAGGACCACCCCGACCTGCCCGCCGCGGCCCTGGGCCTGGGCGCACTCGGCGTGCTCACCCAGATCACGCTGCAGTGCGTGGACGCCTTCTCGATGCGCGCCGACGAGGCCCCCGGCAAGGCCGAGGCGACGATCGACGGCTTCGTCGACAACTGCCGTGCGCACGACCACTACGAGTTCTACTGGTTCCCGCACACCGACTGCACGCTCACCAAGACCAACACCCGCGTGCCGGCGCACACTCCGGCCAGCGGACCGAGCACGGCTCGGCGCTATGTGGACGACGAACTGATCTCCAACGGCCTGTTCCGCGCCACCTGCGCGCTCAGCTCCGCGGTCCCGGCGCTAGCGCCGAAGATCAACCAGATCGCCGGCCGCGTGCTGTCGGCGCGCACCTTCACCGACCGCTCGGACAAGGTCTTCATCTCCTCGCGCACGGTGCGCTTCCGGGAGATGGAGTACGCGGTTCCGTTCGAGGCCGTCCCGGACGTGCTGCGCGACCTGCGCTCGATGATCGAGCGGCGGGGCCACCAGGTCAGCTTCCCGATCGAGGTCCGCGCGGCCGCCGCCGACGACCTGATGATGTCCACCGCCAGCGGCCGGGAGTCGGGCTACATCGCCGTGCACCGCTACCACCGCGACGATCCGGCGGCCGCCGAACGCTACTTCCGGGACGCGGAGGAGATCTTCACCTCGTACGAGGGGCGCCCGCACTGGGGCAAGATGCACACCCGCGACGCCGACTACTTCCGCACGGTGTACCCGCGCTTCGACGAGTTCCTCGCCGTCCGGGATCGTTACGACCCGGACCGCACGTTCAGCAACCCGTACCTGGATCGCGTCCTCGGCACCTGATCAGCTCCGACCGTCGTCGTCGGACTTGCCGAGCGCCCGGAGCAGGTAGGGCCGGGCCATCTCGGAGAGGCAGACGACGACGGCCGACGCGCCGAGGATCAGCGACAGCCAGTCCAACCACGACGCGTCGTCGGCGCGCACGCCGTCGTATCCGCGGACGGTGAACCAGACCCCGAGCAGCGCGATGAGCCCGTAGGACACCAGGCGGCGCGACTCGGGGATCGGCGGCTGCGGCTGGTCGGTCATCGTCCGGTGAACTTCGGCGCGCGCTTCTCGTTCCGGGCCGCGCGGGCCTCCTGGAGATCGTCGCTGAGCCACGCCGCGCGCATCGCCTGCTCGCGCTCGGCCGGCGGCACGTCCCGGGCACCGTCGCCGGTCAGCACCAGCTTGTAGTGCCGCAGCGTCAGCGGCGCATAGCCGGCGATAGTGGCCGCCCAGTGCTGGGCCTCGGCCAGATCGCCGATGCGGTTGGCGAAGCCCAGGGTGTGCGCGCGGTCGGCCGACAGCGGATCGCAGCCGATCAGCATGCCGCGGGCCTGGCCGCCGCCGACCAGGGAGGCCAGCCGGCGGATAGTCCACTCGTCCAAGCCGACGCCGATCTTGGCCGCGGGGATGCCCGCCAGCGCCGCCGGATCCATCACGCGCAGATCCGCGGCCATCGCCAACTGCAGCCCGGCACCGAGGGCGGCGCCGTTGAGCGCGGCGATCACCGGCACGGGAGTGGTCTCGATCTGCTCGACCAAAGCCACGAGCTGCTCGATGAAACCGTGCTCGTAGACCGGTCCGGACAGGTCGGCGCCGGCACTGAAGACCTCGCCACGGCCGGTCAACACGATGGCGCGGGCCTCCGCCTCCACCGCCTCGGTGAACGCCACGGACAGCGCCTGCACCATCTCGCGGTTCAGGGCGTTTCGCTTCTCCGGCCGCACCAACTCGATGGTGGTGACGGCCCCCACAGCACTGCTCTCGATCATGCCGAAAAGCGTACCCGGGCCTTTCGCCCCCGACCCAGAGTGTGCCTAATTGACATTCTGTTGGGTTTACCCAACACTTCATCCTATGAGTACAGCACAGCGGGCACAGCGACGTCCGATCTACAACCGCCTGGCAGTCTTGCGGGCCGAGCGGAATCTGTCGCGCGCCCAGTTGGCCGAACTCGTCTCGATCAATGTGCAGTCCGTCGGCGCGCTCGAGCGCGGCGACAACTACCCCAGCCTGGATCTGGCCATGCGGATCTGCGAGGTCTTCGGCCTGCCGATCGAGGCCGTCTTCTCCCGCACCCCCTTCACCGCGATGTCCACCGAGCTGTACGGAGGCCCCACCGATGCCTGACCCGAACCTGACCATCCCCGCCGGCAGCATGCCCCGGTGGCTGGTGCGCTACAACGACCGACGTGCCGCCACCTTCGAGCGCCGCACGGCCCGCTACAGCCACCGGTGGCCCGCGCTGCGCACCCGGCGCATGCGTCGCGCCCTCGTGGCGCTCCTGATGATCATCCTGGGCGTGGCCGTCGCCTCGTCGATCGCCGCCTTCTGGCACTTGGCGACGGCCACGCTGGTCTTCGTCGTCGCGACGTTGGGCAGCCTGATCCCGCTGACCCTGATTCGGATCACCAACGACTCCGTCGCCGACGCCCCCGCCCAGGCGCTCGACGAGATCCAGCTGGCCCAGCGCAACGCCGCGCGCTCGCTGACCTACGTCCTGCTGATCCCGACCGGCATCGCGATCTTCCTGGTCACCAACTTCCTCGGCCACAGCGAGTACGTCGCCGGGGAGACCGTGACGGCCGTCGGTTGGTTGTTCATCGCCGCCCTCCTCTCCCTGGCCTGCCTGCCGGACATCCTCCTGACCTGGTGGCTTCCCGACGACGAGCAGGAGTGAGTCGACAACGAACCACGACGCCCCCCTCGCATCGACATCCACCCTCCCCCCTTTTTTGAGGCGAATCATGACCGACTCCCTGCACGTGAATCGACTACGGAAGAACTACGGACCGCTCCGCGCCCTCGACGACGTCACCTTCTCCGTCGCACCCGGCGAGATCTTCGGCTTCGTCGGCAGCAACGGCGCCGGCAAGTCCACCACCATGCGCATCATCCTCGGCGTCCTCGCCGCGGACTCCGGCGAAGTGCGCCTCGGCGCCGAGCCGATCGACTTCGAACGCCGTCGCAGTATCGGCTACATGCCCGAAGAGCGCGGGCTGTACCCGAAGATGAAGGTCGGCCACCAGCTCACCTACCTTGCCCGCCTGCACGGCATGAGTGCGGCGCAGGCGGAGGCCTCGGCGCGCACCTGGACCGAGCGCCTCGGCGTCGGCGCCCGCTTCGACGACGACGTGGCCGACCTGTCTCTCGGCAACCAGCAGCGCGTCCAGCTGGCGGCCGCGCTGGTGCACGACCCCGAGGTGCTGGTGCTCGACGAGCCCTTCTCCGGGCTCGACCCGGTCGCCGTCGACGTGATGAGTGATGTCCTGAAAGACAAAGCGGCGCAAGGTGTTCCGATCCTCTTCTCGTCCCACCAGCTGGAGCTGGTGGAGCGTCTGTGCGACCGGGTCGGGATCATCTCCGCGGGCACGATGACCGCGCAGGGCACCGTCGACGAGCTCCGCACCCGCGACGGCCAGGTCCTGGAGGTGGTGGGGCCGGACCCGGCGTCGCGGTGGGCCGACGGCCTGCCGGGCGTCCTCGCCGCGGACTACTCCCCGGACGCCACCCGCCTGCGGGTGCACGACGACGTCGACGATCAGACGATCCTGGCCGCCGCCCTCGCCCACGGACCGGTGCACCGGTTCGCCACCGACCCGCCGTCACTGACCGAACTCTTCCGAGAGCTGGTGTGAAGACCATGAATCCCCTCCTGACCAACATCACCCTCATCGCCGGACGCGAGATCTCCACCCGCGTCCGCGAGAAGTCCTTCCTCATCAGCACCGCGATCATGATGGTGGTGATCGTGGCCGGCACCATCGTGTGGTCGATGTTCGCCGGCCGCGAGAGCACCGAAACGGTCGGCATGGTCGGCGGCGACGCCGCGCTGTCGACCTCGCTCGAGCAGACCGGCGAGGCCGCGGGCACCACCGTCACTGTGAAGGCCCTCCCCGACGCCGCGGCCGCCGACCAGCAGGTCCGCGACGGCGGGCTCGCCGCCGCCGTGGTGGTCGACGATGCCCGCAACTACACCGTGGTCTCGAAGAAGGAACTGGACGCCACCCTCGACGGCATCCTGCGCAGCGGCCTCGCGCAGTACCAGCTCACCTCGTCCCTGGCCGCCCGCGGCGTCGACCTCGGCGAACTGAGCGGCCCCGCGATCACCACGAGCTACCTGGAGCAGGTGGAATCGGACGTGGAGCAGCGCGTGACCATCGCCCTGGTGGGGTCGATCCTGCTGATGATGGCCATCATGACCGGCGGCCTGATGGTGGCGGTCGGCGTGGTCGAGGAGAAGACGTCCCGGATCGTCGAGATCCTGCTGTCGGCGGTCCGGCCGCTGCACCTGCTGTGGGGCAAGATCCTCGGTATCGGCGTGATCTCCCTGGGCCAGGTGGTCCTGCTCGGCGCCACCGCCCTGATCGCCGGAACCGCCACCGGCCTGCTCACCATCGCCGGCACCGCCGTCTCGATGTTCGTCGCCGTCGTGGCCTGGTTCCTGCTGGGCTTCCTGTTCTTCGCGGCCCTCTACGCGGCCACCGGCGCCATGGTCAGCAGGCAGGAGGAGCTCAACGGCGCGGCCAGCCCGCTGACCATGCTGTCGATCCTTGTGCTGTATTCGGGGATCTTCGGCATCCAGGCGATGGACAGCACCTGGATGCAGGTGCTCAGCTGGATCCCGCCGTTCAGCGCGATCCTGATGCCGATGCGCCTGGCGGTGGGCGACGTCTCCGCCGCCACCATGGCCCTGAGCTTCGTGCTGATGATCGCCGCCTGCGCCCTCGTCGTCTGGGTGTCCTCGCGGATCTACAGCCGCTCGGTGCTGCGCACCGGCAGTCGAACCAGTTGGTCGGAGGTCGCCGGCATGCTCGCCGGCCGCTGAGGCGGGCTCGGCACCACGCACAAACGCCTGCGGCGCACCGGAGATCCGGTGCGCCGCAGGCGTTTATGTCGATAAGTGACGCGTCAGGCGCCGATCAGGTCGATCACGAAGATCAGGGTCTTGCCGGACAGGCGATGCCCGCCGCCGGCCGGACCGTAGGCCAGCTCCGGCGGGACCACGAGGCGACGGCGACCGCCGACCTTCATGCCCGGGATGCCGATCTGCCAACCGCGGATCAACGCTTCCAGCGGGAAGTTCGCGCTCTGACCGCGATCCCACGACGAGTCGAACTCTTCGCCGGTGTCGTACTCGACGCCGACGTAGTGAACGTCGACGATCCCGCCGGCAACGGCTTCGGCGCCGTCACCGACGATGAGATCGGTGATCTCCAGCTCTGTCGGGGCCGGGCCCTCGGGGAACTCGACTTCGGGCTTGGACGTCATGGTCAGCGATCCTCCATCGGGACGTAGTCCCGCTCGGTGTAGCCGGTGTACAGCTGACGCGGGCGGCCGATCTTGGTGGCCGGGTCGGCGTGCATCTCCCGCCAGTGCGCAATCCAGCCCGGGAGACGACCGAGGGCGAACAGCACGGTGAACATGCGGGTCGGGAAGCCCATCGCGCGGTAGATCACGCCGGTGTAGAAGTCGACGTTCGGGTACAGGCGACGCTCCACGAAGTAGTCGTCGCTCAGCGCGACCTCTTCGAGGCCCTTGGCGATGTCGAGCAGCGGATCCTGCACGCCCAGCGAGGTGAGGATCTGGTCCGCGGTCTGCTTGACGATGGCCGCGCGCGGATCGTAGTTCTTGTAGACGCGGTGCCCGAAGCCCATGAGCTTCACGCCGTCTTCCTTGTTCTTGACCTTCTTCATGAAGGCCGCGGTGTCGCCGCCGGACTCCTGAATGCCCTCGAGCATCTCCAGCACTGCCTGGTTGGCGCCACCGTGCAGCGGGCCCCACAGTGCGTTGATACCGGCCGACACCGAGGTGAACAGGTTGGCCTGCGACGAACCGACCAGCCGCACCGTCGAAGTGGAGCAGTTCTGCTCGTGATCGGCGTGCAGGATGAACAGCATGTCCAGGGCCTTGGCGATCTCCGGGTTCACCTCGTAAGGCTCGGCCGGGAAACCGAAGGTCAGACGCAGGAAGTTCTCCACCAGGCTCAGCGAGTTGTCCGGGTAGAGGAACGGCTGTCCGACCGACTTCTTGTAGGCATAGGCCGCGATGGTGGGCAGCTTGGCCAGCATGCGGATGGTGGACAGCTCCACCTGCTCGGGATCCTTGGGGTCGAGCGAGTCCGGGTAGTACGCCGACAGCGCGTTCGCGGCGCTGGACACGACCGGCATCGGGTGTGCGTTGCGCGGGAAGCCGTCGAAGAAGCGCTTCAGGTCCTCGTGCAGGAGGGTGTGCCGGCGGATCTTGTTCGTGAAGGTCTCCAGCTCGGTCGGCGTCGGCAGCTCACCGTAGATCAGCAGGTAGCTGACCTCGATGAACGTCGACTTGCCCGCGAGCTGATCGATCGGGATGCCGCGGTAGCGCAGGATCCCGGCATCCCCATCGATGTAGGTGATGTCCGACTTGCAGGCGGCAGTGTTGACGAAACCACCGTCGAACGTCGTCAGACCGGTCTTGGCCAGGAACGGACCGAGTGCGACCGAGTCGCTGCCCTCGCTCGCCTGCAGGATCGGCAGATCGATCGAACCGCCGGGGTACGTGAAGGTCCCGGTCACCTGATCGTCGGTCGTTGCTTTATCCGCGGACACACATACCCCTTTAACTCGCGGTCTGACCAGTTGTCTTGGGTTACAAGCTAGTCTGCTGGCGCCTCTTCGGCCCAACTGAGGGTCCCGCAACTCGGATCTCAGGCGGTTCCCGTTCCGCGCACAGCTTACCCCCAGTCGGTAGCGTGATGTCATGCGAGAGCTTCCCGCCGGCGACGACGCCGTGGTGCTCGACTTCTCCTCCGCGGCCGACCCGACCGCGCCCGGCCGAGCCGCTCAGGCGCTGCGATCAGCGGCGGACCGCGGAATGCTGCGGATCAGCGATGCGGTGCCGACCGCCTCTTCGGTCCTGGTGCAGGCCGAGCCGGGCACCGGACTGGACGTGCTGGCCGTGCGTCGGGTGCTGCGCGACCTGCCGCCGCCGGGACCCGATAATGACGCGGCGACTGTGACCGCTCTCATAGTTCCGGTGACCTACGACGGCGCCGACCTCGACGAGCTGGCAGCCCTCGTGGGCCGCACCGCCGACGACGTCGTCGCCGCGCACACCGCGATCGAGTGGCGCGTGCAGTTCATGGGATTCGCCCCCGGCTTCGGCTATCTGGTGCCCGCCGCCGGCCCGGAGTCGGCCCGGTCGCTGTTCACCGGTCTGCGGCGCCGCGAGCAGTCGCGGCCGGCGGTGCCCGCGGGCGCGGTGGCGGCCGCCGCCGGATACAGCGCCGTCTATCCGCGGATCAGCCCCGGCGGCTGGTTCCTCTTGGGCCGCACCGACCTGGACATGTGGAACGTCGACGCCACGCCGCCCGCACTGCTCTCGGCGGGCCGCACGGTGAGGTTCGAATGCGCGGACTGACCGTTCTGAGCACCGGCCCGCTGGCGTCCTTCCAGGACCTCGGTCGTCCCGGCTACGCGCACCTCGGGGTGCCCCGGTCGGGGGCCGCCGACCGCGGCGGCCTCACCCTGGCCAACCGGCTGGTGGGCAACCGCGAATCGGCGGTGGCCGTCGAGACGACGCTGGGCGGCTGGTCGGCCCGCGCCACCGGCTTCGTGGTGATCGCGGTGACCGGTGCGGTCGCCGAGGTGACCCTCGACGGTCGCGGCGTCGGCAGCCATGCGGCCCTCGGCGTGCACCCGGGTCAGGTGATCGCCGTCGGACCGCCCCGCGCCGGTTGCCGCAACTACCTCGCCGTCCGCGGCGGTTTCGCCGCACCGCACGCGCTGGGCTCGGCCTCGACCGACACCCTGTCCGGACTGGGCCCGCCGCCCCTGCGCGTCGGGGACCACGTGGCCGTGGCCGACGACCGCGCCCCGTGGCCGCCGACCACCTTCGCTCCCGGTCCGCCGCCGACCGCCCGCGAACACGAACTCGAGGCGCGCCCCGGCCCCCGACTGTCGGACCTGACCGACCCGAGCGCGTTGGGTCGTATCCGCTGGACGGTGAACGCCGCCTCGAATCGGATCGGCGTGCGCCTGGATGCGCCGACCGGCGCCGCGCCGACCCTGCGCCCCGGACTCGACGAACAGCCCTCCGAGGGCGTGCCGCTGGGCGCGGTCCAGGTACCGCCGAGCGGCCAACCGGTGCTCTTCCTCGCCGACCACCCGGTCACCGGCGGCTATCCGGTGGCCGCGGTGCTGACCGCCGCGGCGGTGGATCGAGCCGCCCAACTGGTGGCCGGCGACGTGGTGCGCCTCCGCCTGCGCTGATTGCTCCACCTGCACTGACTGCCTCGCCTGCGCTGATTACCGACGCCCGGCAGGTAGATCTACCGATGTCGGCCGGTGGTGCCGGATGGAAACGTGCCAGGCATACCCGAGGAGTATCGCCGATGACCACGCTGCCGCCCGGCTTCCAGCCACTGCCCTCCCCCGTTCCGTCCGCGACCGCCGCGCAGGCGCCACCGACGCAGCCCGACCCGACACCCGGGAGCACCCTCTTCGCGGCCGCCTGGCTGGTCAACGCGATCGGCCTGTTCCTTCAGGTGGGCACGGTGGTGCTGTTCGTCGTCGCCGTCCACGGCGCGCTGACCGCGTCGGACATCGAGTCCGACGCCTTCTTCGCCATGCTCGCGTGCGCCCTCGTCACTCCCGCCTTCGTCCTGATCGGTATCGGACTGACCGTCCTGTCGGCGGCTCGGCACTATCGTCATCGCCCCACCTGGACCGTCGCGCTGATCGTGTTCACCGTCGCCTGTGCCCTGCCGGCGGCGACGGTCGCCGGTTTCCTCCTCCTGCGCAACGTGCCGCTATGAGCGAGATCCGCGTCGACCTGCGCCGGGGTCCCGACACCGAACACCTCGGCCTGGGCCTGTTGACCGGCATCAGCGCGCTGCCGCTCACCCTGTTCGCCGTGTCGCACCTGTCGACACTGCTCTGACCGCCACCACATTATTGACACAAATGCTAGATTCTGTGTCATGACTGATGTGGTGCCCGCGCCCGCCGAGACGGGAGTCCCCGCAGCGGACTCGCCCCTGGAGATGCTGGGACCGGACTCGGCCACCTGGCGTCACTACGTCGACTGGCGCGGCATGCTGATCGGCCTGTGGTCGGGGTCCATGCAGAACATGCATCCGAAGCTGGCCGCCGGTGTCTGGGACTACTCGGACTTCTTCGACGAGCGCTGGGAACGCCTGCACCGCTCGCTGTATCCGATCAGCGGCGTCGTCTTCGACCGCACCCCGGAGACCGGTCGTCAGGTCCGCGACTATCACCTGACCATCAAGGGCACGATGCCCGACGGCTCGCGCTACCACGCACTGGACCCCGACGTCTTCTACTGGGCGCACGCCACCTTCTGGTACGGCAACATCCGCTGCGCCGAGGCCTTCGGCACGCCGATCAGCGACGCCGACAAGCGCCAGATGTTCGAGGAGTCGCGCACCTGGTATTCGATGTACGGCGTCAGCATGCGCCCGTGCCCCGACACCTACGAGGAGTTCCTCGAGTACTGGGATCACATGTGCCGCCATGTACTCCGCGACCACGACGCGGTGCGCACGGTCCTGGACATCACCGTGCTGCCGCCCCCGCCGTGGATGCGCTCGTGGATGCCCCCGTGGTTGTGGCGTCGGCAGGTCACGGTGATCCAGCGCATGTTCATGTGGATCACCACCGGTCTCTACGACGAACCGGTCCGCGAGCTCCTGGGGCTCACCTGGACGCCCGCCGATCAACGCCGCTTCCGCCTGTTCGGCCGCGCGGTGAACCTGACCATGCGCCTGGTGCCGACCCGCTACCGCCTGCACCCGCGCCTGCGGGATGCGTACGACCGCCTCAGCGGTCGGGTGCCCGCCGATGCACCGCTGCTGGAGACCCCGGCACGCAATCTGCCGTCCCTCGGCGAACGGGACAAACCGATCCACTACTGCCCGGTGCACGCCCAGCGTCGCGCGCAGCTGCCGTGGCAGAGCAACGAGGTCGACGACTGAGCGCTCCCGGGGCCGGCGCCGACGGGGCCGCGGGAGCACCGCTCGCCGGTCAGCGTTCCACCACCGGTTCCCCGCGAGTGGTCACGCGGTAACGCCAGAACAGCGGGAAGGCGAGCGCGGCGACCACGGTGAGGACCACCGTGAGCACGCCGCCGCCGGCGAAGGTCACCGCGGTGCCGACCATCGCCGCCGACGCACCGTGCGTCACGTCGGCGATCCGGGGGCCGCCGGCCACCACCACGATGAACACCCCCTGGAGGCGGCCGCGGACGTCGTCGTTGGCCGCGGCCTGCAGCATGGTCTGCCGGAAGGCCGCCGACGCCATGTCGGCGGCGCCGCCCACCATCAGTGCCACCACCACGATCGGTAGCACCGGCAGCATGGTGCCGTCGGCGAAGAACAGGGCGCCGCCGGCCACCACGATGGACAGGCCCCAGATGCCGATCGCGATCACCACCGCGCGCCCCTGTCGCTGCACCCGCGAGACCCACCCGGAGAACACGCCGCCGAGCACCGCGCCCAACGGGATCGCGATGAACAGCAGCGCGAAGGCCAGGCCGCCGTCGGTGGGACCGCCGAAGCTCTCGTGCGCCATCTGCGGGAACAGGGCGCGCGGCATACCGAAGATCATGGCTATCAGATCCACCACGAACGAGGCCAGCAGCACCGGATGATGCCGTAGGTAGGCCAGACCGTCGATCACCGATCGCAGACCCGGCGTGGTGGGTTTGACGCCGTCGGCACGCTCGGGCACCAGCGACGGCAGCGCCACCACCGCCCACAGGGTGGCCAGCAGTGAGACCGCATCGACCAGGTACAGCAGGGAGAACCCGAGGACGGGGATGAGCGAGGCGCCCACCAGCGGACCTGCGATGGCGCCGGCCTGCATCACCGTCATGTTCAGGGAGTTCGCCGCCGGCAGCAGCTCGTCGTCGAGGATGCGCGGCAGCACCGCGGTCCGCGTGGGCTGATTGACCGCGAAGAACGCCTGCTGCACGGCGAACAGACCGAGCAGGAACCAGACGTTGTTCCACTCGGCGAAGGCCTGCAGCCAGAACGCCGCAGCGGTGCCGATCAGACCGAGCGTGGTGACGATGAGAATCTTGCGGCGGTCGAAGACATCGGCCAGCGAACCGCCCCAGAGCCCGAAGACCACCAGCGGGACCAGACCGAACAGTCCGGTCAGGCCCACATAGGCCGAGCTCCCGGTGATCGAGTAGATCTGGGCGGGCACCGCGACCACGGTGAGCTGCGCACCGATGACGGTGACGATGTTGGCCCACCACAGCCGCCGGAAGTTGGCGACCGCGAGCGGACGGGTGTCGGCGAAGATCCGCGACATGGTTACGGCTGCAGGCGCCGCAGGCCCCAACCGTCTCCCGCACGTTCGGCGATCACTCGGTTGTGCAGGCGATCGGCGCGGCCCTGCCAGAACTCGACGGACACCGGCTCCAGCCGGTAGCCGCCCCAGTGCGGCGGCACCGGCACCGGCGTCTGTCCGTCGACGCCGCCGAACTCGTCGGCCACCGCGGCGGCCGCGGCCTCCAACTCGGCGCGCGAGGCGACCGGCCGCGACTGCTCCGACGCGTAGGCCGACAACTGCGAGCCGCGCGGCCGAGACCGCCAGTACGCCTGGGTCTCCGCCGCATCCACCTTCACGACCCGGCCGCGGAAATGCACCTGGCGCTCCATCGCGATCCACGGGAAGGTCACCGCCGCCACCGGGTGGGCCGCCAGCGCGCGCCCCTTCCCGGAGTCGTAGCCGGTGAAGAAGACGACGCCGTCGGCGTCGACGCCCTTGCAGAGCACGGTCCGGGTGGCGGGCGCCCCGTCGGCGTCGACGGTGCCCAGCACCATCGCGTTGGGTTCGGGGACGCGCGCGGCGACGGCCTCGCCCAGCCAGCGCTGGAACAGGTCCAGCCAGGGCGGGGCCCCGGTCAGCCACGTCGGGTCCAGATGTTCCACCACACCGTCGGCCCCGGTCGAATCGGCCGCGCCGTAACCGACCCGCATGCCCGGCAGATCAAATTGCTCGCTCACCGCCCGAATCTTACGGCGCGCAGATCCGACCGATCCGGCATACTGCTCGCCAAGAGTCGACGACCCCGCCCGCCCAGGGCGATCGAGGAACTGTGATGACCCACCCGAACGACGACGCCAGGGCCGACGAGACCGGAGCGGGCGGTACCGAGCCTCCGGCCTCGCAGTCACAGCCGGTGGACCCGTACGCCGGCACCGAGATCGGCACTCCGGCCGTCCCCGACCAGCCCTACCCGGGCCAGCCGTACCCCGGCCAGGCCTTCCCGAATCAGCCTTACGACGGTCAGCCGTACCCCGGCCAGCCGTACGACAGTCAGCCGTACCCCGGCCAGCCGTTCGACAGTCAGCCGTACCCGGGACCGCCCTACCCCGGCCAGCCGTACGCCGCGCAGGCCTACCCGGGTGGGGCCTATCCGCCCGCCTCGACCCCGATGACCCGCCCCGGGTCGGTGCTGGCCGCCGCGATCATCCTGCTCGTCTTCGGCGGACTGGGCCTGCTCGGCACCCTCGCCAGCCGGTTCGCCGGCACCATCACCATCAACGGTGACACCGCGTACATCGCCGGCACGATCGTCGGCACCATCATCAGCCTGGCCGTCTGCGCGGCCGCCCTCGGCGGCGGCGCCTGGCTGCTGAAGGACCGGTCGAACAACGCGCGGATCCTCGCCACCGTCGCCGCGGTCGTGCTGCTGTTCACCTGCGTCGGCATCGTCGCCACCATCGCGGTGCCGATCCTGCTGTGGGCCACCGAGTCGTCGAAGGCGTGGTTCACACCCGGCCCGACCAGCGGCACCGGACCGGCGCAGTTCTGACCGGACGCCCCGCACACACCGCCTTCGGGCCCGACCGAGCAACCCCGGTCGGGCCCGAGTGCTCCCCGGACCTGCTGTCATCGCAATCACGCCCTAAACTGATCCCATGACCGATTCGCAGATCACCCTGCCCGCAGAGCTCCTGCCCACCGACGGCCGTTTCGGCTGCGGACCCTCCAAGGTCCGTCCGGCACAGCTGCAGGCGATCGTCGACGGCGGCACGTCGATCATGGGCACCAGCCACCGTCAGGCCGCGGTGAAGAACGTGGTCGGCGACATCCGGTCCGGGCTCACCGATCTCTTCTCGCTGCCCGACGGCTACGAGGTGGTCCTGTCCAACGGCGGCACCACCGCGTTCTGGGATGCCGCCGCCTTCGGCCTGATCCGCGAGCGCGCCCTGAACCTGACCTACGGCGAGTTCTCGTCCAAGTTCGCGACCGTCTCCAAGAAGGCCCCGTTCCTGGCCGACCCCAAGGTGATCGCCACCGACCCGGGCACCGCGCCCGACCCGGCCGCCCTGACCGCCGCCGACTTCGAGGGCATCGACCTGGTGGGCTGGGCACAGAACGAGACCTCCACCGGTGTGGCCGTCCCGGTGGTGCGTCCGGCCGCCGCCGGTGACGCCCTGGTCGCCATCGACGCCACCTCCGGCGCCGGCGGCCTCCCGGTCGACATCAGCGCCACCGACGTCTACTACTTCGCCCCGCAGAAGAGCTTCGCCTCCGACGGCGGCGTGTGGGTCGCGATCATGAGCCCGGCCGCGCTGGAGCGGGTCGCCGAGATCGGCGCCTCCGACCGCTGGTGCCCGGAGTTCCTGTCGCTGCCGACCGCCGTCGACAACAGCAGCAAGAACCAGACCTACAACACCCCGGCCGTGGCCTCGCTGATCATGTTCGCCGATCAGATCAAGTGGATGAACGCCAACGGCGGACTCGACTGGTGCGTCGCCCGCACCGCCGACTCCAGCTCGCGCCTGTACGACTGGGCCGACGCCAGCGCGTTCGCCTCGCCGTTCGCCGACGCGGCCCACCGCAGCCAGGTGGTCGGCACCATCGACTTCAACGACGACGTCGACGCCGCCGCGATCGCGAAGACCTTGCGCGCCAACGGGATCCTCGACACCGAGCCGTACCGCAAGCTGGGCCGCAACCAGCTCCGCATCGGCATGTTCCCGGCCATCGAGCCCGAGGACGTCTCCACCCTCACGGCCGCCATCGACTACATCGTCGAACGTCTCTGAGCCGAGCCGATCGTGACCGACGCGCAGGTGACCCCGACGGGCGTCACCTGCGCGTCCTCGTCGTGTCCGCAGCTCTGGGCCGCCCGGGTCGGCTAGGGTAGTCCACAACCGTCGCCGTGTGCGAAACGGCCACCGGGAGGAGGATCGAATGCGAGAACTGGAGGTCCTGCGCGTCGAGTCGGACGGCCAGTACGTCGTCTGCATCGATCGCGAGAACGACGAGCACTTCCGTATTCGCGCGGATGACGATCTGCGGGCGGCCGCGCGCGCCGACACCACCGAGCTCGGTCAGATGCCGGTCAGCGGCGACGCCGCCCTGCGCCCCCGCGAGATTCAGTCCCGGATCCGGGCCGGCGCCTCGGTCGAAGAACTCGCGCAGATCGCCGGGGTCTCGGTCGGCAAGATCGAACGCTACGCCCATCCCGTGCTGCTCGAACGCGCCCGCGCGGCCGAACTGGCCCGGGCCTCCCACCCGATGAGCATGGACGGACCCAGCGCGGCCACGCTCGGTGAACTCGTCGCCGAGTGCCTGGTGCTGCGCGGCGAGGTCCCCGCCGACGCCCGATGGGATTCCTGGAAGGCCGACGACGGCGACTGGGTGGTGCAGCTGTCCTTCCACGAAGGCCACACCGAGTCCTTCGCGCACTGGCGCTTCCTGCCCGGTTCCTACGGCGGCACCAGCGATCCGATCGACGAACTCGCGGTGGAGCTCACCGACCCCGCGCTCTCGAGGGCCGCGCGCCGCACGCGCCTGGCCGCGGTGCCGACCGAACCGCGTCGCGAGGTGCGGCCGGACGGGCACCAAGAGGTGACCGTCGACGCCGATTCCCTGATCGACGCCCAGCAGACCCGGACACCGCAGCGGCCGCGTCCGCCGCTGGCCGACATTCTGGACCTGCAGTACTCGACGACGCCGGCCGCCGAGGCCTACGACAACCTCCGCCACGACGACGATCCGCACGGCGAGCGCGAACAGGGCGACGAACACTCAGGGGCGAGCCGCCACCGCGCCAAGCGGGCCAAGCCGGCCGTACCGGCGTGGGAGGACGTCCTGCTCGGGGTCCGCAGTCACGACGACTGAGCCTCGAGCGAGCGGCTGCGCTCGTAGAAGGCGATCGCCGCGGCCGTGGCGACGTTGAGGGAATCGGTGCCCCGGCTCATCGGGATGCGGGCCCGCACGTCGCAGCGCCGCATCGTCGCCTCCGACAGCCCCGGCCCCTCGGCACCCACCAGGAAGGCCGTGCGGGCCGCGCCGACGGCGTCGTGCAGGGGCACCGACCCCTCCCCCGGCGTCAGCGCGACGAGCGAGAACCCGGCCTGCTGGACCTCGGCGAGATCGTCCGGCCAGGTGCGGCAGCGAGCGAACGGGACCAGCAGCGCGTGCCCCATCGAGACGCGCACGCTCCTGCGGTACAGCGGATCCGAACAGCGGGCGCCGAAGAGCAGCGCATCCACCCCCAGGCCCGCGGCGTTGCGGAAGATGCTGCCGATGTTCTCGTGATCGTTGACCCCCTCGAGCACCACGACGGTGCGAGCGCCGGCGAGCACCTCGGGCACGGTCAGCGGCGGCGGGCGATGCGCGGCAGCCAGCACGCCCCGGTTGAGATGGAAGCCGACGATCGCCGCCATCACCTCCGCACTCACCCGATAGAACGGCGTGCCGGTCAGTTCCGGTCGGGACAGGGCCGCGGCCAACTGCTCCACGCGGCCGCGCACACCGAGAAGGGCGTGCGGTGCGAACCGGGAGGCGATCATCCGCTCGACCACCGTCACGCCCTCGGCGATCACCAGCCCCTTGCCCGCCTCCCCGCCGGGCAGCACCGCCAGATCGGGCCGTCGATCCGCCGCGTTCAGGTCGCGGAAATCGTCGACGCGCGGGTCGTCGGGGTCGGTGATGTCGACGACGTCGACGGTCAGATCGGACTGCACGGGCACCACGGTTCCATATCGGCTGCATCCGAACCAAAGCCGTTTGGCAGACTCGATGCGGTGAACAGCCAGCCGTCGCCCCTGTCCCTGCGCCGTGCCGAAAGCGCGGACTGGCCGGAGATCATCGCCCTCGATGCGCGTACCTTCGCCCTCCCCGCCCCGCTGCCGGACGCCGAAGTCGCCGAATTCCGCGCCCGCGTGACCGACACGATGGTGGTGCGCGACGACGGCAGCGACGGTGCGCCGCTGGTGGCGGTGTCGCTGTACTTCCGGCTTCCGGTCACGGTGCCCGGCGGTGCGCGCCTGGACAGCGCAGGCCTGTCCTGGGTGTCGGTGGCCGCCACGCACCGCCGCCGGGGCCTGCTCCGGCGCATGCTGACCGAGCAGTTCGCCGCGTGGCAGCGGGCGGGTCTGCCGCTGGCGATCCTCACCGCCTCCGAGGGCGGCATCTACGAACGCTTCGGCTTCGGTCCCGCGTGCTTCGCCGAGACCGTCACCGTGGACCCGGGCGCCGTGGTGTGGCGCACCGAGGCACCCGCCGATTCACGTGTCCGGTACGGGACGGCCGAACAGATCGCCGCGCGGATTCCCGACCTGCACGCACGCTGGGCCGCCGCGCAGCCGGGCGCCGTGCACCGCCCCGACACCTGGTGGCCGTCGATCCTGGCCGACCGCGGCTTCCGTCGGAACTCGCAGACCACCGACCTGTACTACCTGCTGCACGAGGACGGTTACGCCGCCTACCGCATCGATGCGCGCGAGGCCTCGGCCACCGTCGAGGAGTTCGTCGCGGTGACCGATCAGGCGCACACCGACCTGTGGCGCGTGCTCACCGGCCTGGACCTGGTCACCTCGATCAGCGCCAAGATCCCCGTCGACGACACCCTCGGCCTGCACCTGCGCAATGCGCGTGCCGTCCGGGTGACCGGCCGCAGCGACGAACTGTGGGTGTCTCTGCTGGACGTGACGGCCGCGCTGACCGCGCGCACCTACGCCGCCGACGGCGCGCTGGCGCTGGAGGTCTCCGACGGCTGGTGCGGGCGGGAGGGCCTCTACCGCGTGGCGGTCGACGGCGGCCGGGCCTCGGTCTCGCGGGTGACCACCGCCGACGGGCTCCCGGTGGCCGCGCTCAGCGTCGCGACCTTGAGTTCGCTGTACACCGGCGGCACGACCGCGCGGGCGCTCGCGACGGCCGGCCGCATCGACTGCGACTCGCCGGCCACCGTCGACCTGCTCGACGCGATGTTCCGCACCGACCGGGCCCCGTTCGCCGGCACCTACTTCTGATGCGTGCGCGCTAGGAGACCCAGTCGGAGATGGGACCGCGGGCGAAGTAGATCACGAACAGGATCGCGACCACCCAGAGCAGCGGATGGACCGAACGCCACTTGCCGCGCGCCGAGGCCAGCACCACCCAGGCGATGAAGCCGACGCCGATGCCGTTGGCGATCGAGTAGGTGAACGGCATCACGACGATGGTCAGGAAGGCCGGCAGGGCGTACTCGAAGCGACCGAAGTCGATGTCGCGGACCTGCGCCATCATCAGCGCGCCCACCACGACCAGCGCCGGGGTCACCGCCTCCATCGGCACGATCTCGTACAGCGGGGTGAAGAACATCGCGACCAGAAACAGCAGACCGGTCACCACGTTGGCCAGACCGGTCCGGGCGCCCTCGGCCACACCCGCGGCCGACTCCACGAAAACGGTGTTCGACGACGCCGACGCGCCGCCGCCGACGATGGCGCCCGCGCCCTCGACCACCAGGCCCTTGCCGATGCCCGGCAGGTTGCCCTTCGCGTCGGTCAGGCCGCCTTCCTTGCCGACGCCGGTCATGGTGCCCATCGCGTCGAAGAAGTTCGACAGCACCAGGGTGAAGACGAAGATGCCGGCGATCAGCACGCTGACGTGCTCGAGCGCGCCGAACAGGTCGACCTGACCCACCAGGGACAGGTCGGGCAGACCGAAGAAGCTGTCCGGCGCCCCGGGGGTGTTCATCGCCCAGCCGCCCGGATTGGTGTCGCTGCGGCCGCCGACGTTCCAGATGGCCTCGATGATCAGCGAGACGACGGTCATCACGACGATGCCGATCAGCAGCGCCCCGGGCACCTTGCGCACGGTCAGCACGCCCATCAGCAGCACGCCGACGGCGAACAGCAGGGTCGGCACCGTCGCCACCGAGCCGTCCACGCCCAACTGGACGGGCGGACCGCCCTCGGTGCGGGAGACGAACCCGGCGTCGACCAGCCCGATGAACGCGATGAACGCGCCGATACCGGCGGCGATCGCCGACTTCAGTTCCGGTGGCACCGCGTTGAACACGGCGGTACGGAAACCGGTGAGACCGAGGATCACGATGATGATGCCGTCGATCACCACCAGGCCCATGGCCGCGGGCCAGCTCATCTCCGGGGCGATCGTCACCGCGAGCAGGCTGTTGATGCCCAGACCGGCGGCGATGGCGAACGGGAAGTTGGCCACCAAGCCCATGAGGAGCGTCATGATGCCGGCCACCAGCGCGGTCACCGCCGCCACCTGCACCATCGGCAGGACGTCGCCGTTGATGTCGGCGTTGCGGCCGCCACCGGCGATGCCGCCGATGATGATCGGGTTGAGCACCACGATGTAGGCCATCGTGAAGAAGGTGACCAGACCGCCGCGCACCTCGCGGCCGTAGCTGGAGCCGCGCTCGGCGATCTTGAAATATCCGGCGATACGGTCCGACGCCGACGGCTTCTGCGCCGGGCTGGCCGTATCCGTCGTCTCGCTCATGCGCGGACCATCCTTGCCATTGGTGGAAGAGGAAGTTCCCGACGGGGAATCGGGGGCTTACCCGGGAGAAGCTACCGTAAAGGCATGCCCTCAACGCCTGCAGTCCCCGAGTTGCCCGCGCGACTGCGTGCACCCGAGCCGGTCATCGTCGGCGGCATGCTCGCGTGGCTGGTGGCCACCGTCGTGGTCGCCGTCACCGGGATCGGCCCGGACCGCGCCCTCACCGTGTGCTGGGTGGGCCTGGTCGTCGGGCTGGTGGGCACCGCGATCGTGCTGATCCAGCGGCTGGCCGTGCGGCGCGGCACCAAGGGCGCCCAAGAGGGTTTGGACTGACCGGAGTCAGTTCTGCTGACCGGCCGCCGTGGGCTGCTGCGTGCGCAGCTGCACCCAGCGCACGATCTGCCGGTGCGCCAGCAGGCACAGCGCCACCCACACCACGCCGATCGCCCAGCCCGCCAGCACGTCGGAGGCCCAATGGGCACCGAGATAGACGCGGGAGACGCCGATCACCAGCGCCAGTCCCGGCGCGACGAACAGGATCCCCGGGTGCCCCCGCACCCACGGGTACAGCCGGTACACGATCACCGCCGTCAGCCCGAAGATCACCGTCGACATCATGGCGTGCCCGGACGGGAACGAGAGGGTGCCCACCTCGACCAGGCGATCGACGACCGGCGGCCGGGACCGCCCGAAGGCGCCCTTGAGTAGCACCATCACCACGTAGCCGGAGATGCCGCCGACCGCGATCAGCGCGGCGAGGTCGATGCGGTCGCCCAGCCAGGCCAGGACGAAGACGCCGATCGTGACGAGTGTGAGGGTGAGCGTGTCGCCGAAGACGGTCACCAGCTGCCACAGCGAGTTCCACGGTTCGGCGCGGATCGAGAGCACCCAGTCGAGAGTGCTGGTGTCGAAACCGAACGGTGACAAGCTCACTGGCAGATTCCTCTCTCCGTCGACCGCCGGACCCGCTGCCCTGTCACGGTACGCACCCCTCGACATGCATGGCGCCGGTGTCGTCCTTCCAGCGTGGCACGCGCACCCGCCGTTCCCGATCATCGGCATCGAAAACGGCGACGACGAGCTCGTCGTGAACCACGAGCGGCCCCGTCAGCTCCCAGCCGAGAGTGGCCGCCAGGCGCACCGCCTGCGCCGAGTCGGGATCCAGCGGTCGGCCGCTGGAGGCCACCCGGACCGACAGCTCCTCCGACGCGAGCGGCGCGTCGACCAGCGCCGCGAAGTCGGCGGCGACCCGCGCCTGCGGGTGCGTGCCGGCCAGCACCGCGATCTGCGGCGGCACCACCGGCACCCACCACGGCTGGTCGACGATCAGCCCGTCGGCGCTGACCGATCCGTCGAGGGTGCGCAGCCCGGCGGGCACCTCGAGGTCGTCGAGGGTGAACCGGCCGGCCCGATGGGCGGCCACCACCGCGGCGTGCGCGCGGGCCGCGACCCCCGGTGCCACGGTGCGCCGCGGATCGGCGAGCGCGGCCAGCCAGTCGCCGGCGTCGTCCCCGGCGTCGGGTTCGGCGCCGACCAGCAGCGCCGTCAGCGCGTCCGCCGCCGGATGCGCCAGCGGCGCGAACAGTCCGCGCCAGCGGTCGTCGTCGGGGTGCGCGGTCAGGCGCAGCGGCGTCCCCGGCGTCACCTCGGCGAAGCGCCGCAACCACCACACGGTGTACCCGGCCGGATCGGCGAGCTCGGGCGCGATCTCGGGGTCGCGGGCCATCAGGTCCAGGGCGGCGCCCCAGCGGTCTGCGGACACCAGCTCCAGGTCGCGCACCGCGCGCAAGGTCTCCGACGGCACCGGCAGCCCGTCCCACCACCGGTCCTCGGCGTCGAGGTCGTGCTCGGGCGCGGTCGGCAGGTCGTCGCGGACGAGAGTGAAGCCCCAGCCTGCCCCGAGCCGACGCAGCGGGCGCGCCCCGTAGGCCGCGACGAACGCGGGATCGACGACGCCCAGCGGCGCGTCCTCGGCCAGCACGGACGCCAACGGGCTGTCCGGCAGCAGCAACTCGTCCACCGGCCGCAGCTCGCCGTGGGTGTCGGGAACCTCCAGCGCGCCCAGCCAGGCGGGCACCACCGGATCTGCGTCGGTGGCGTCCAGCAGTCGCAGCACCACGTCGGCCAGGTCCTCCTGCCCCTGATCGTCGTAGGCGTCGGCGCCCTGCACCGCGGCGAACTCCTGCTCCAGCCCGGGATGGGCCAGCACCTCCGAGAGCGTCAGCCGGGCCACGCCGAGCCGTTCCAGCAGCGGGTGGTGGGCGGCCGGATGCACCGTGGGCACCCAGTCGAGCACCAGCTCGTGCTCGCCCGGCAGGTCGAGGAGGTGGACGCCCCGCGGTCCGCGGTGCAGGCGGCCGTCGGCCCGTGGAATGGGCAGCGCCCCCAGTTCCGTCGTCGCTTCGGGACCGCTCACCAGCGGGTCGAGCGCCTCGTACAGTCGTCCCCACCACGACGGTGCGCGGTCGAGCCCGGAGAGCAGGTCGGCCAGCTCCGCCAGGCCCAGTTCCCGGCCGCCGAGCCGGAGAACGGCCGCGGCCGCGGGCCCGTCGCTGACCACCGGGTGCGCGAGCGGGTCGAGCGCCTCGCCGAGCAGCTCGGCCAGCGCGGGCGTGAAACCGCGCAGCACCAGGGTGCGTTCGGGCGCGAGCTCACGGCCGTCGACGCCGGGCACCCAGCGCCGCGCGGACAGTGCCGCCAGCACCGCCGACCGCAGCTGCCCGTCCTCGACACCGGCGGCGAACGCCGGGGCCGGGACCAGCAGATGTCGCTGGTCGGCGGGGGCCGCCGCCACCAGATCGGGATAGCCGGCGGCGGCGACGGCCGGCTCCGCGTCCGGGTGCAGGCCGCGCCGGTCCGGGGTCACCGGAAGATCGGTGATGAGTCGAGCAGGCAGGGACAGCGGAATCTGCGTCGGAGTCGGGCTGCGCAGCACGTCGTCGGTCAGCGGGCGGATCCGGTCGCCGTCCACCGGGACCAGCCACTGCGTCCGGCCCGCGCCGGCGCGCAGCCACCGTCGGTGCACCCGGCCGTCGGCCTCGATACTCACGTGGTCGCGCTCGTCGCGCCGCCGGTAGACGGTGCCGCCGACGTCGATCTCGACGAGGGCGGGCAGTTCCAGCAGCAGATCCGGAGCCTCGGCGTCGGCCTGCGCCAGCAGCGACCGGACCTGCTCGGCATCGCCGCAGTGCAGCACCGCTTCGGTCGCATATCCGGGGCTCGGCGCCTGCGTCGACGGCCAGGCCAGGCGTTGCCCGGGCACCGCGGCCGGGGTGCGGCCGAGGACGTCGGCGACCGCGGCGACGGTCGCGCCCCGATCGAAGAGGATCGAGCCGGACACCGACAGCAGCTCGACGCGGTCGACGAAGCCGGTGGAGCGGAAGCCGACACCGAAGCGGCCCACCGCACCCCCGGCGCGGTCCGGTGCGTCCTTCTTCGGCGACACCCGCAGCGCGGTGAGGGCGCGCACGCCCGCCGCGCTCAGCGGCGCACCGGTGTTGGCCACGCGCAGGGCGGTGCCGTCGGCGTGCACCCGCATCCGGCCCGGGGTGTCCACCGCGGACGCCGCATCGGCCGCGTTGGCGGCCAGCTCGGTGAACCAGCGATCGCGATACCCGATCTGCAGGAGTTCGGCCTCTGCGGCCACATCCTCGGCGAGCCGAGTCGGCGAGTCGCGCCAGGCGGACAGTGCCGCCGCACGCAGCGCTCCAGTCCCGAACGGATCAGCAGTCCCGAACGGATCAGGGGGACCGAACGGGTCGGCCGGGTCGGTGTCCGCCGGAGACGGCGTCATCGAGACTCGAAGATCTCCACCGCGCCGTCGTCGTAGGCCTCGAAGGCCGGACTGCCCTGGCCGCCGGGCGGCATCGGGGTGTCCGAATGCGCGCCGCAGCCGTAGTCGATGGCCACCACATGCCCGTCCACGCCGTACTCGTTGGCGCACACGCCGAACTTGGCGCGCAGCGCACCGGCCAGCGGAAGGAAGAAACCGCAGGTGCCGCAGGAATAGCGGGCATTGCGCGCCATCGGCGCCTCCGGGCCGTGATCGCCGTCGTGCCAGCGCTGCGCGGTCTCGGCGCGCCCGTCGAACGACAGCAGGCGTTTGCGTCCCAGACCGATCTCGGCGGCCACCTGGCCCACCTGGTCGGCGTCGATCGGATCGACGTCGAGCGTGTCGAACTGGCCGGGCACCAGGCGCGGATCGTCCGGCGGTGCGGCCAGCAGGTCACCGGGGCCGAGATCGCCCGCGGAGACGCGCTCGGACCACGGCACCCATTCGGGCGCGAGCAGCGCACCGTCGCCGGGCAGCAGGACCACCTCGGAGACGGTGACCCCGTCCGAGCCCGGCGCGCCGGCCAGCACCACGCACCAGTGCCAGCCGCCGTACCCGGGAACCTGAGCGGCGAAGCTGTGCGCCACCGCCCACTCGCCCTCGGGTCGAGCCCCCAGGTATTCGCCGGGATGCTCGCCGTCGGCCACCAGCACCTGTCGCGCGAACTGCTCGGCCTGGTCCAAGGAGGTCGTCTGCGTTGCCACACTCACGCCTTCAGTGTGCCTCAGTGCGGTGGGAGAATGCACGTCGAGGACACGCGCACAACACCCCGGGACGCCCATCCGCCGACCCCGTCGGCCCGATAGGGAACAATCGACGTTGTGGCTTCCCGATCAGCACGCAAGCACCCCGGACCCCCCGGGGACCCTTCGCGAGCCCGCCGCCCCGAGCCTCGGTTCGGCGACGATCACCCCGGCGCGCGCAACTATCCCGCCGATCCCCGCACCCGCCGCCACCCGGCGCCGGGCGGACCGACGCCACCGCCGCCGCGCACCCACAATCGACATCTGCCGCCCCTGGACGATCCCGACACCCGGGTGATCGACGACCCGGCGACCGAGGCCGCACCGCGCGGCGGGCGGCGCACCGATTACGTGCCGCCGGAGAAGGTCACCGTGATGCGGGTGATGGCGCGACGGTCGAAGTACTTCGCCGGCCGCGGCGTGGACATGGTGCATCGCGCGGCCACCGCCGACGGCGCCGACCGCTCCGGGCTCACCGCCCTGACCATGCCGGTGATCGCCAACAACGCCGTCGACGCGGCGATGGCCGTGGCGCTGGCCAACACCCTGTTCTTCGCCGCCGCGACCGGTGAGTCCAAGGTCAACGTCGGGCTGTACCTGGCGCTGACCATCGCGCCGTTCGCGGTGATCGCCCCGCTCATCGGTCCGCTCCTGGACAAGCTGCAGCACGGTCGTCGGATCGCGATGGCCACCACCTTCGGCCTCCGCGCGCTCCTCGCCCTGCTGATCATCGTGAACTCCTCGTGGGACCCGGTGACCCATCAGATGCAGTACAAGCCGTGGATCCTGTACCCGTGCGCGCTGGGCCTGATGGTGCTGTCCAAATCGTTCGGCGTGCTCAAATCCGCGGTCGCCCCGCGGGTGCTCCCGCCGTCGATCGACCTGGTCCGGGTGAACTCCCGGCTGACCATGTTCGGCCTGATCTTCGGCACCATCGTGGCCGGCGGCCTGGCCGCGGCCGTCGACCTGATCCTGGGCACGTGGCTGCCGCTGCACATCCCCGGCGCGATGGTCTTCCTGGCCTTCCTGGCCGTCGCCGGCGCGTACTTCTGCATGAAGATCCCGTCCTGGGTGGAGGTGACCGAGGGCGAGGTGCCCACCACCCTGACCTACCGCGAGGGCACCGACGCGCCGCGCTCCGCCGGTGACGAGACGGTCGCCACCCGCGGCAGCCTGTCCACCCGGCTGGCGGCGACCATGCGGCAGCCGCTGGGCCGCACCGTGGTCACCAGCCTCTGGGGCAACGGCACCATCCGCATCCTGACCGGCTTCCTCACCCTGTACATCGCGTTCTACGCCAAGGCGCAGACCGGAAGCGACGGCTGGGCGCAGCTGATGATGCTCGGCGCGGTCGGCGCGGCCGCCGGTATCGGCAACGGTATCGGCAACGGCATCGGCACCCGGCTGGAGCTGAAGAATCCGCCGCGGATCATCCTGGCCAGCACCGGCGCGGCCGCCGGCGCGGCGATCCTCTCGGCCATCGTGGGATCGCTGCTGATGGTGGTCATCACCGCCCTGATCGCGTCCGGGGTCAGCGCCATCGCCAAGGTCTGCCTGGACTCCACCATCCAGGATGACCTCCCCGAGGCGTCCCGGGCGTCGGCGTTCGGCCGCTCCGAGACGGTGCTGCAGTTGTGCTGGGTCCTCGGTGCCAGCCTCGGCGTGATCCTGCCGACCACCCTGTGGATCGGTTTCACCGTGGTCGCGGTGCTCATGGCGGCAGGCTTCACGCAGACCATCATGACCAGCCGCGGGGCCACCCTGATTCCCGGGTTCGGCGGCCGACGCCCGGCCGAACCCGCGCCGACCGTGGGTTTCGCCGCCCAGGACGCGCCGACCCGGCCAACGCCCCACACCCGCCCCTTCGCCACCGACGCGCCCTCCGAGCAGCCGACCGCCGCACAGCCCAAGGCCGACCGCTCGCCGCGCACGCGTCCGCAGCGTCGCTCCCGCCCGCGGTAGTCGGCCGTCTCCACCCCGACGTTCCCCCCGAGGTTTCTACGACAGTGAGGTTTCCCGGTGTCCCTGCAGCCCGCAGATAAGAAGGCGCTGACCATCCTGGCCGCGGTCGGCCTGGTGATGGTCGCGGTCATCGCCATCGCCACCACCCTGCTGGTGCGCGCCCACGACGAGTCCGATCCGAAGATCTCCGTGTCGACGGGGAAGACGTATCTCCAGGTGGCACCGTCGTACTGGTGCAGCCTCCAGATGACCGACTGCCGCCCCGCGGCGCTCAGCAACGAACAGATCGGCGCCCTGCCGGTCACCGCGCTGCCGGTGCCGCTGGATCGGTCGTTGGTGCTGTCGGTGCCCGCCGAGATCGCGACCAAGCCGTGGACGCTGACCGCCCTGTACGCCACCGGCGCGGGAATTCAGCCGGTGACGTGGGTCAAGACCTCGGGCACGTCGTACACCGAGGTGCTCGAATCCACCCCGCGGCGCGTGCTGCTGGGTATCGAGGTGAAGGCGTTCTCGGCCGTCGTCGAGGATGCGCCGGACGGCATCGAATCCGGCCAGGGCAGCATTCCGTTCCGCGGCCACTATGCGGTCGACACCGCGCCGGAGGGTTTCGTGATCACCAACCAGACGGTGCTGCCGGAGGTCCGCGGCACCGCCTGAGGCGGCCGGTGCCGCTAGCGGTCCAGTTCCCGGGTCACCGCGCGGACCACCTCGGAGATGCGGCGGGCGGTCTTGCGATCCGGGTAACGACCGTTGCGCAGGTCCGGCTGCACCTTGCCCTCGAGCAGGGTGATGAGGTCGGCGATCAGACCGTGCAGTTCGTCGGGCGTGTGCCGTTTGGTGGCCGCCCGCTGGGTCTCCCGCACATTGCGGGCGACGCTGGGCGCCGCCTCCAGCACGGTCACGCGCAGGGCCTGCGGCCCCTGGCGACCGGCCGCCATGTCGAACTCCACGCGCTGACCCGGCTTGAGTGACTCCACGTCCGCCGGCAACGCCGAGGAACGGACGTAGACGTCTTCCCCGCCCTCCTGCGACAGGAATCCGAACCCCTTGGCGGGGTCGTACCACTTCACGTGACCGGTCGGCACAGTGCTCACCTTCAAACTGCTCGGAACTGCTCATCAGAATGCGCCCCGCCCCCGCGGCGAATGCTCGCGGAAGACACTGAGGCGCACTTCGCCCGATGGTACGCGTCGGGCTACCGTGGTCCTCATGCAGTCCCAGAAGTCATCATCGCTGCTGCCCGCGGCCGTGATCCTGGTCGTCATCGGATTCATCGCCAGCATCGCGCTGCTGATCCCCGCGGTGCGCGACTCCAACCAGGTGATCGTGACCATCACCTACATCCTCGCGATGGGCGCACCCATCGGGCTGTTTCTCGCGGTCGTCTTCGCGTTGTTCTCCGGACGACGCAGCCGATGACCGCGGAACCGGCCCCGCTCGTCCCCGCCGACGATCCCGGCGCCCTCAAGCGCGCCTACAGCTGTTTCCCGTCGGGCGTCGTCGGCGTCTGCCGCCGCACCGGCTCGGGCGTCGACGTGGGCATGGCCGCGAGTTCATTCGCCACCATCTCCCTCGATCCGCCGCTGGTCTCGGTGGCCGTCCGGCAGGAGTCGGCCACCTGGCCGACCCTGCGCGACGCGGATGAGCTGGGTGTCAGCGTGTTCGCGGCCCACCAGGGCGACCTCGCCCGCCAGCTGGCCGGCCATCCCGATCACCGGTTCGACGGTGTCCGTCCACTGGCCCTCGACAGCGGCGCCCTGTTCATTCCCGGCGCCACCGCCCACCTGGTCTGCACCGTGGCCGGCGAGCTCCCGGCCGGCGACCACACCGTCGTCCTGCTGCAGATCCAGTCGCTGCGGAGCGATCCGACGGCGGAACCGCTGGTCTTTCACGCGAGCACCTTCCGCGCACTGGAGGCTCGGCGCGCACTCGACGACGCGTAGGCCGCCTGGGACGCGTGGTGCGCATCTCAATCTAGTTGTGACCTTAGTCACATAACGGCAAGATAACGAACGGGCTACGGGACGACCATCACTGCCGTGAACTGCGGCAATGCCGATTGCACACGAAAGTGAGCCGTTTGAGCGTGAAAACCCCGATTTCCGACCGGGTGACTTCCCCCAAACCGATTACGTAGTGTTCATTCCGGTCGCCCTCGGGCACCGACAAATAAACATCACCCGGCGGACGCGCCCAACCTCGTTCCGCCGCCGGGTTCACCGAACTATTCAGTTCAGGAACGAGGGCGGGGGACCCACCATCCCACCGGATAACGGCGGACCGTCACCGACGGACCGCCTTGGGGTTAAGTCCAGACCGGATCGCTCCGGAACGGACCGAGCACCTCTCAGCTCGAACCCGACAGCTCACTTCGCAGGCGCGTGGAGAGAGGAAACTCAATCACCCATGGCACGTCACGCTAAGCAGTCGCTCCGCAGCACCAAGACCGTCGCGAAGGTCGCCCTGACCTCCGCAGTCCTCGGCGGCGGCGCCGCACTTCTCGGCGGGGGCAACGCCTCGGCCGCCACCGACGCCGAATGGGATCGCGTCGCGCAGTGCGAGTCCGGCGGCAACTGGTCGATCAACACCGGCAACGGCTACTACGGTGGCCTGCAGTTCAGCCCCAGCACCTGGAGCGGCCACGGCGGCGGCCAGTTCGCCCCGAGCGCCCACCAGGCCAGCAAGGCCGAGCAGATCGTCGTCGCCGAGCGCGTCCTGGCCAGCCAGGGCAAGGGCGCATGGCCGTCCTGCGGTGTCGGCCTGTCCGGCCACAACCCGCGCCAGGCCCCGGGCAAGCCGTCCACCCCGTCGCTGCCGACGCTGAAGGACCGCCAGGCCACCCCGAAGGCCGACGACGCCAAGAGCACCAAGGACGCCATCTCGCAGGCACGTGGCGGCAGCCCCGAACTGCGTTCGGCCGCCGACGCCCTCGCGAAGTCGGGCTACACCCTCGACCAGGGCCAGCTGAACTTGTTCAACGAGAACAAGGGCCTGCTCGGCCTGAACTGAGCCGGCCGCGTCCATTCGTGACGCGCCCCAGCATCGAAGGAACCCCGCACCCGTGGTGCGGGGTTCCTTCGTCTCCCCCGTCACTCCCCTGACGCCCCCGTCCTCCTCCTCCCCCCGCGGGGAGGACCCCCATTCGCGTGTCGCGACCCGTCCTTCGTGTCGCCGTGCTGCAGCGCGGGCGACGTTCGGCACGGGTCGCGACACGGCGGCGAGGGACCGCGGCGAGCGACGGCTGCGGGCCACCCGGGCACGACGAAACCCCGTACCGACCAGCGGTACGGGGTTCGTTCGTGTCAGCGCCGCGTCAGCGGTTGATAACGGTGTTCGATTGAATGAAGGGCAGCTCGCTCGCGGGCACCGGGAAGGGGTTCTCATTGCCGAAGGGCGAGAGTGCACCTGCGAGATGCGCGGTGAACTCGGTGACGGCGTGATCCTCTACCGAAATGTCCGGCCAGCCATTGTCCACGTAAGTCTTCTTCTTAGCCACGGCCTCATTGTGCCATGCGGCCCGACGGAGGGGCACGGGGACCGGCAAACCGCCCGGACCTGTCGCGTCGACCGCGACGGCGCCGTCGGTAGCATTGACCGGATGGAACCGGACAGCCCCCTGCGCGGCCTGGCCGAGACGCTGGCCGACCGCTCCGACGCCGATCTCGCCGACCTGCTGACGCGGCGCAGCGATCTGGCCTCGCCGCCGCTGCGAGGCACGACGATCCTGGCGCAGCGCGCGCTGTCCGCAGCGTCGATCGCCCTGGCCGGCGAGGGGCTGGACCTGGCGACGGTCGCGGTGATCGAGGCCTTCCTCGAGTGCGGCTCCGACACCGCGCGCTCGGACGTGGTGGGACCGGTCACGCGCGATCAACTGGTCTCCGTCCTGGGGCGCCGCCTCAAACGTCCCGCCCTCGACCAACGGCTCGCCGACCTCGTCGCGCAGGGTCTGATCTGGGACTCGGGCGCCGGCACCGCCCGCAAACCGGCGTGGATCGCGGGTATCCACCTGTCGGCCGCGCTCCCCTGGCGCGGCCACCACCTAGTGGGCCCGCTCGCCACCCGTTCGCCCGAACAGATCCACGAGCTGCTCGACGCCCTCGACGAACGCCCGCGCGAGCTGCTGGCGACCCTCGCCTCCGGACCGTCGCTGGGCCGCAGCCGTGACGCCGCACCCGACGCCGACCCCGCGGCACCCGTCCCCCGGCTGATCGGCGACGGTCTACTCGCCCGCATCGACGAGCAGACCGTCGAGCTGGTGCCGATGGTCGGTGTGCTGCTGCGCGGCGAGCCGCCCCTGCTGACCGCCACGCTGGCACCCCCGCCCATGAGCGACGGCCCGGGTCGCTTCGGGCCGGAGGCGATCGACGCCGCCGGCGCCGGCGAAGCCTTGGAACTGATCCGCCACAGCGCGGCGCTGCTCGAGCTGCTCGGCGAGCAGCCCGCCGCGATGCTGAAGTCGGGCGGGCTGGGCATCCGGGAACTGCGGCGCCTGGCCAAGGCCACCGGCCTGCCCGTCGCCCGCATCGGCCTGATCGTGGAGATCCTGTCGGCCCACCGCCTGGTCGATTCCGGTCACCCCGAACCCGAGCCCGCCGGATCCACCGGCGAACCGGTCTTCGCCCCCACCGCGGCCGTGGACGCGTGGGGCCACAGCACCACCGAACGCAAGTGGCACGGGTTGGCGCAGGCCTGGCTCGACCTCCATCGCCGACCGTGGCAGATCGGCGACACCGACCGCGACGGCAACACCCTGGCCGCGCTGTCGAGCGAGCTCTTCGACGCCACCGCTCCCCTCACCCGGCGGCAGGTGCTCGACATGCTGGCCCAGGCGCCGCCCGCCGCGCCGGTGGACGTGGACGCGTTGGCCGCGAACCTGGCCTGGCACCACCCTCGCCATCTGCGCCGGTGGACCCGCCGCTTCGTCGGCGAGACCGTGGCCGAGGCCCGCGAACTCGGCCTGGTGGCCCACGGCGCCTTGACCGCCCCCGGACGCACCCTCCTGAACGCGGGCACCGACGACGATGCGGCCGAGGTCTTGGCCGTCATGCTCACCGCGCTGCCGACGCCGGTGGACCATTTCCTGGTGCAGGCCGACCTGACCGTCATGGTGCCCGGCCCGATGACGCCGGAGCTGACCGAGCAGGTGCAGGCCATCGCCGACCTGGAATCCGGCGGCGCCGCGTCGGTGTACCGCATCAGCGAGGCCAGCCTGCGCCGCGCCTTCGACACCGGGCTGTCCGGCGCGGAGATCACCGCGCTGCTGACCAGCCGTTCCCGCACCCCGGTGCCCCAGTCGCTGACCTATCTCGTCGACGACGTCGCCCGCCGCCACGGCCGGCTGCGGGTGGGTGTGGCCTCGACCTTCGTCCGCTGCGACGATCCGGCACTGCTCACCGCTGTCCTCACCAGCGACGCGGCCGCGGAAGTGGCCTTGCGCGCGTTGGCGCCCACCGTGGCGGTCTCGCCCGCGCCCGTGCGCGACGTGGTCGAGGCCCTGCGGCGCGGCGGCTTCGCGCCGGCCGGCGAGGACTCCACCGGCGCGCTGGTGGACCTGCGCAGTCGCGGTGCCCGGGTACCCAATCGTGCGCGGGCGGCCCGCATGCCCCAGCGCCGCGCACCGGTGGGCCCGGACCAGGCCCGCACCCTCGTGCACCGCCTGCGCGCGGCCGACCGCGCCGACCAGGAGCCGCGCACCTCGATCAAGGCCACCGGCGACACCAACGCGGCCGCACTCATCCAGCTGGCGCTGCGCACCGGGCGGTCGGTGCGGCTGGGCTACGTGGACGCGCAAGGAGCGGCCAGTCGGCACGTGGTGAAGCCGCGCGCGCTGCAGGCCGGCCAACTGATCGGCGCCGCCGACGACGGCTCCGAAGTGACGTTCCTCCTGCACCGGATCAACGGCCTGGAACTGCTGTAGCCCACCCCGGGTGGCCACGGCGCGTCGAACCTGGACAATGGGCATGTGACTGACGGACCCCTCATCGTTCAATCGGACAAGACGGTACTGCTGGAGATCGATCATCCGCAGGCCGGTGCCGCACGCGCCGCGATCGCGCCCTTCGCCGAACTCGAACGCGCGCCCGAGCACGTGCACACCTACCGGGTGACGCCGCTGGCGCTGTGGAACGCGCGGGCCGCCGGGCACGACGCCGAGCAGGTGGTCGACGCCCTGGTCACCTACTCGCGCTATCCGGTGCCGCAGCCGCTCCTGGTCGACGTCGTCGACACCATGGGCCGCTTCGGACGCCTCCAGCTGGCCAAGAATCCGGCGCACGGCCTGGTGCTGATCTCCCTCGATCGCGCGGTGCTCGAAGAGGTGCTGCGCAACAAGAAGGTCGCACCGATGCTCGGCGCGCGGATCGACGACGACACCGTGGTGGTGCATCCGTCCGAACGCGGTCGGCTCAAGCAGGTGCTGCTCAAGATCGGCTGGCCGGCCGAGGACCTGGCCGGCTACGTCGACGGCGAGGCCCACGCGATCGACCTGGCCCAGGACGACTGGGAGCTGCGCGACTACCAGCAGATGGCCGCCGACTCGTTCTGGGCCGGCGGCTCGGGCGTGGTGGTGCTGCCCTGCGGCGCGGGCAAGACGATGGTCGGCGCCGCCGCCATGGCCAAGGCCGGCGCCACCACGTTGATCCTGGTGACCAACACCGTCGCGGGCCGGCAGTGGAAGCGCGAACTGATCGCGCGCACCACGCTGACCGAGGATGAGATCGGCGAGTACTCCGGCGAACGCAAGGAGATCCGCCCCGTCACCATCGCCACCTACCAGGTGATGACGCGCAAAACGAAGGGCGAATACAAGAACCTCGACCTGTTCGACTCCCGCGACTGGGGCCTGATCATCTACGACGAGGTGCACCTGCTGCCGGCACCGGTGTTCCGGATGACCGCCGACCTGCAGTCGCGTCGTCGTCTCGGCCTCACCGCGACCCTGGTGCGCGAGGACGGCCGCGAGGGCGACGTGTTCAGCCTCATCGGCCCCAAGCGGTACGACGCGCCGTGGAAGGATATCGAGGCGCAGGGCTGGATCGCGCCGGCCGACTGCGTGGAGGTCCGGGTGACGATGTCCGACGACGAGCGCCTGCAGTACGCGGTGGCCGAGGCCGACGCCAAGTACAAGCTCTGCTCCACCGCGCACTCCAAGCTGCGCGTGGTGCGCTCGATCCTGGAACAGCACCGGGGCGCGCCGACGCTGGTGATCGGCGCCTACATCGACCAGCTCGAGGAGCTCGGACGCGAGCTGGACGCCCCGGTGATCCAGGGGTCCACGCGCAATGCCGAGCGGGAGAAGCTCTTCGACGCGTTCCGGCGCGGCGAGCTGAACACGCTGGTGGTGTCCAAGGTGGCCAACTTCTCCATCGACCTCCCGGAGGCTTCGGTGGCCGTTCAGGTCTCCGGCACCTTCGGTTCCCGGCAGGAGGAGGCGCAACGCCTGGGCCGTCTGCTGCGCCCCAAGGCCGACGGCGGTCAGGCGCACTTCTACTCGGTGGTCTCGCGGGACAGCCTCGACGCCGACTACGCCGCGCACCGCCAGCGTTTCCTGGCCGAACAGGGTTACGCGTACCGCATCATCGACGCCGGCGACCTTCCGCTGGTCTGAGAGAGGAAACGATGGTCCCCGAACACCCCGCGCGGCTGGTCCGCCGACTGCGACCGTTCGCGGAGACCATCTTCGCGGAGATGTCGGCGCTGGCCGCCGCCCACGAGGCGATCAATCTGGGACAGGGTTTCCCGGACACCGACGGCCCGCCCTCCATGCTCACGGCGGCGCAGGAGGCGATCGCGTCCGGCCACAACCAGTACCCGCCGGGTATCGGGGTGGCCGCCCTGCGCGAGGCCGTCAGCGAGCAGCAGGCCCGTGATTACGGGCTGCACTACGACCCGGACACGCAGGTCCTGGTGACCGTCGGCGCCACCGAGGCGATCGCCGGGGCGATCCTGGGCCTGGTGGAACCTGGTCGCGAAGTGATCATGATCGAGCCCTACTACGACGCCTATGCCGCGACCGTCGCCCTGGCCGGGGCGGTGCGCCGCACCGTTCCGCTGGTGCCCGACGGTGACGGTTTCCGGCTGGATCTGGACGCGTTGCGCGCGGCCTTCACCGCCGACACCGCCGCCGTGGTGGTCAACTCGCCGCACAATCCGACCGGGACCGTCCTGACCGACGACGAGCTGACCGAGATCGCCCGCCTGTGCATCGCGCACGACGTCGTCGCGATCACCGACGAGGTGTACGAGCATCTGGTGTTCGGCGAGCGCAGGCATCGTTCGCTGGCGACGCTGGACGGCATGGCCGAGCGCACCCTGCGCATCTCCAGCGCCGCCAAGACCTTCCACGTGACCGGCTGGAAGGTCGGGTGGATCAGCGGCCCCGCCGAGCTGGTCGCGGCCGCCCGCGGCGCCAAGCAGTACCTCAGCTACGTGGGCAGCGGGCCGTTCCAGCCAGCCGTCGCCGGGGCCCTGCGCACCGAGACGGCGTGGGTCGCCACGCAGACGCGGGATCTGGCCCGACGGCAGGGCGTCCTCTCGGCGGCGCTGGCCGACGCCGGCTTCCGGGTCCACCACACCGACGGCACCTACTTCGTGCTGGCCGACCCCCGCCCGCTCGGCTACACCGACGCCGCGGCGTTCTGCCGGGCCCTGCCCGCGGCCATCGGGGTCGCCGCGGTGCCCGTGAGCGCCTTCGTCGATCCCGCACCGGAGCCGGCCGCCGCGGAATCGCCGTGGGACCACCTGGTCCGGTTCGCCTTCTGCAAGCAGGACGACGTGCTCGCCGAGGCCGCGCGGCGACTGCGCACCCTGGCCGACTGATCCGATCCGGCGTTCGCGTCGCCACCGCACGTACGCTGCGGCCGCGCGCGACGCGTACGTGACCGGCAGGCGCGGACGGGGACGACCGACGCGAACGGGGAGGATCGGGCGCGCTTAGAACGCGCGTTCGATTCGGGGCGTAGGGTGGCGGCATGAGCATCGGCATCCAGGACTCGCTCTTCGATACGCCCGCGACCGGCGCCGCGCCCACGGTGCACCCCCTGGACGGCGCGATCACCCGGCGCCACCTCCCGGCGGACGCCTGGGTGGACCTGCGGCCGGGCTGGCTCACCGGCACCGCGGACCTCTTCGATCACCTGCAGCGGAGCGTCCCGTGGCGGGCCGAACGCGTCCGCATGTACGAGTCCACGGTGCCCGTACCTCGGCTGATGGCCGGCTACCCGGCGGGTGCTCGGCTGCCCGACCCGCTGCTGGCCACGCTGCGCGCCGACTTGACCGCGCATTACCGCCCGACGCTGCCCGAGGGCTTCGTCAGCGCCGGACTGTGCCTGTACCGCGACGGCAACGACAGCGTCGCCTGGCACGGCGACCGGATCGGCCGCGGCGCCTACCGCGACACCCTGGTGGCCATCGTCTCCCTGGGCGCCCCACGCGTCCTGGCCCTGCGGCCGCGCGGCGGCGGGGCCGCGCTGCGATTCACCCTCGGCAGCGGCGATCTGCTGGTGATGGGCGGCAGTTGCCAGCGCACCTGGGATCACGCGGTGCCCAAGGCCCCGGGTGCGGGGCCGCGGATGTCGGTGCAGTTCCGCCCGCCCGGAGTGCTCTGACCCGATCCTGCTCAGACGCCGTAGCTGACCCCGGTGAGTTCCTCGGCCGTGGCCCACAGACGCCCGCGGACGGCCGGGTCGTCGGCCACGCTGCGGTAGCCGGCCACCGCCGGGGCGCCGCGCATGCCGCCCAGGCTGCCGGGCCCGTAGAAGGTGCCGTTGGCCGCGTCCGGTGCGGTGGCCGCGTAGAGCGTCGGCAGGGCGCCGTCGGACGCCGACTGCGCCAGCGGCGTCATGTTGCCGAGCTTCATCACCCAGTCGATCGGCGATTCGGTGCGCGTCTGCAGCTCCGTGGCGGCGTAACCGGGGTGCGCGGCGAGCGAGACGGTCGACGAGCCGGCCTGCCGCAACCGATCGGCCAGCTCCAGCGCCATCATGAGGTCGGCGATCTTGGAATCGCCGTAGGCCACCCAGCGGTTGTACTTGCGGCGCTCCCAGTTCAGGTCGTCGATGTCCAGCCGCGCCACGTTGTGCGCCAGCGACGACAGGGTCACCACGCGGTCGCCGATCCGGTCCAGGATGAGACCGGTGAGGGCGAAGTGCCCCAGGAAGTTGGTGCCGATCTGCATCTCGAAGCCGTCGGCGGTGCGCCCGAGCGGCAGCGCCATCACGCCGGCGTTGTTGACCAGCACGTCGGCGCCCTCGAAACCGTCGGCGAAGGCGCGCACCGAGCCCAGGTCGGCCAGGTCCAGCGCCGCGACCGTCGCATTCGCGCCGATCTCGTCGGCCACCCGCTGCGCCTTCTCCACGTTGCGGCAGGCCAGGACCACGTCCGCGCCGGCGCGTCCGAGCGCCCGAGCGGTCTGCTCACCCAGTCCACTGTTGGCGCCGGTGACGACGATGCGTCGCCCCCGCTGATCGGGCATGTCCGCGATCGACCAACCACTCATCGGCTCTTCTCCTGTGTTCTCGGTATGTCCGGCCCGGCACGTCGTCACCGACCCCGGCGCGACGGCAACTTCATCATTTCCGACAGCACGCTACCCAATGTCGGCGGCTCGGCGCGGTTGGCCAGGGCCGTCGGCACGAAAACTTCCGTGTGGTCCTTGCGTCCCCGCAGCATCACGCGTTCGAGCGGCTGCCAGTGGTGCGCCTCGTCGGGGTCGGCGGCGGCCACCGCGGCGCCGCTGGCATAGATCGGCAACCGCCCTTCCTTGGCCCGATCGGACAGTCGCGCCGCCTCGTTCACCGAGTCGCCGATCACCGTGTACTCGTAGCGGTTCGCCGCCCCGATGTTGCCGGCGAAGACCGTGCCGTAGCCGATGCCCATCCCCCACTCGAGCGGCACCTTCTCGCCCAGGCGATCGCCGAGCTCGCGGGCGGCGGCCAACGCGGCGCCGGCCGCATCCGCCAGGGCGGTGGGCGCGCCGAACACCACGAGGGCGGCATCGCCCTCGAACTTGTTGATCAGCCCGTCGTACTCGGCGACGACCTCGGCGACCACGGAGAAGAAGACGTTGAGCACCGCCGCCGTCTCCTGCGGGTCACGCTGGGAGGCGAACGCGGTGGATCCGGTCAGGTCCACGAAGATCACCGCGACATCGGTATTGGTGCCGACCATTTCGCCGCGGTGCGAGATGGCCAGTTCGGCGACGCGGTCGCCGACGTGCTTGGAGAACAGCGCCCGAATGCGTTCCCGCTCGGCCAGACCGTCGAGCAGGTCGTTCAGCCCGGTCTGCAGAATGCCCAGCTCGGAGGAGTCGTAGACCGCGACCCGACGTCCGAAATCGCCGTCGGAGGCCGCCTCGATCACCTTGCGCATCTCGGTGAGCGGATCGGCGATGGCCCGGCCCACCAGCATCACGATGCTCAGCCCCGAGCTGAGGGCCACCAGCGCCAAGGCCACCGAGGTCCAGTCCAGCGGCCCCGCGGCGGGCGGCAGCCAGCCTGCCCACCGACCGGCGTTGATGGTGATCAGGCCGATCATCGGCACCGCCGCCGAGACACCCCAGACCACCACCATGCGCTCGCGCACGCCGTGCACCACGCGCGCCTCGGACGTCCCGCGCAACGCGAGGATGGCCAGCGGCCGTGTCGCGGTCTCCGCGATCAGATAGGTGAGGCTGCACGAGGTGATGGCGGCCAAGGCGAAGGCGCCGCCGACGATGGCCAGGAAGAAGTCGCTGACGTCGGCGATGAAGGCGTAGGTGCCGAAGCTGACCGCCCACCCGATCAGGTCGGCGCCGACCTGCCGGATCGGGATCCGCGCCACCGCGCGCCGCTGCGCCGGATCGGCGGGAGCACCGGCGATGAACCAGGTGAAGTGGGGGCGCACCATCAGCACGGCGGCCACGGTGCTGGCCGCGGTGCCCACGACGGCGGCGATCAGCATGTCGAAGAAGTCGGGGTGGCTGGCCCCGGAGTCGAGGGTGATCCGCCCGCCGTTGAAGGCCAGCAGCACCAGGGCGAAGGTCTCCAAGCCGATGATCAGCTTGGAGAACACTCCGAAGAGAAAAGCGACGACGGCGGCCCGGTCGACCAGCCGACGGCGTACGTCGCTGTCGAGGGCCTGCCAGTCGGCGGCCAACCATTGCTCCCGTTCCACGGGAGAACCGACCTCACTGAGGATCGACGTGACCCAGTGTCGCGGGCCGAGGGTGTCGAGGCGGTCGGCGAATGCGTGCAGTGCCTTGCGAGAACGCTGAATCGGCACAACACCTCCCGCGACATGGGCAATAGAGTGAGACTACCCAAACGCGGGAGGTGCAGGGCACCGGTCGATCAGGAGCCGGAGAGCACGGCCTCGATCTCGAGCGTGATGGTGATCTTGTCGCCGACGACGCTGCCACCGGTCTCCAGCGGCATCTCGATGTCGATGCCGAAGTCGCGACGGTTGATCACGGTGGTGGCCTCGAAGCCCGCGACCTGACCCGCACCCATGCCGGCGTTGGTGCCGTTGAACTCCAGCTTCAGCTCCACGCTACGGGTGACACCCTTGAGCGTGAAGTCGCCGGTGAGCAGGTAGTCGTCGCCCTTCGGGGTGACCGACGTCGAGACGAAGGTGGCCTTGGGGAATTCCTCGGCGTGGAAGAAGTCGGCGGACCGGATATGCGCGTCACGCTGCTCGTTCTTGGTGGTGATCGAGCCGACCTCGATGACGGCCGAGACCGACGGCGTGCCGTCCTCGGCGATCTCGATGGCACCGGAGAACTCGGTGAATTCGCCGCGCACCTTGGAGACCATCAGGTGGCGCACCGAGAAGCCGACGGACGAGTGGGCCTGGTCGATGGCCCAGGTGCCGGTGGGGATCAGGGGCAGGGCGTTCAGGGTGGCGGTCATGAGGTCTCCTTGGAAAGTTACGTGCTGTGCGGCGGCGTATGCGGGTGGTGCATTCGCCCCGAGGGCCTATCGCGACCCACAGAAGGCACAACCGGACCGGGGTCCGAATTAGTCCCCGACACTCCCGACTGAGACACAGATCACAGCCGCGACTCAGATCTCCTCGGCCGACGAGGCCGGGTCGATGAGAATCTTCGCGTGCACCTCGGGGTCTCCGAGTGCATCGAAGGCCGCGCGCACACCGCCGAGGCCGACCGTTCCGGTGAGCAACGGCCGCGCGTCGATCTTGCGATCGGCCATCAGGTGCAGGGTGGCCCGGAACTCGTCCGGGTTGTAGGCGAAGACGAACCGCAGATCCATCTCCTTGTTCGAGATGAGCGCCGGGCGCACGGTGTCGGGCTCCATGCAGACACCCACCACGACGATGCGCGAGCGGTACGGCATGTCGGTGCACAGCCGATCGATCATGCCGGGCACACCGACACACTCGAACACCACCGGCCCCTTGGGCACCTGACCCAGGCGCTCCCCGAGCGCCATCAGCCGCCACCAGGGCAGGCCGGGGATGGTCTGGAGCTTGCGCATCGACTCCAGGGCGAAGTCGATCAGCGCCGGACCGCTGCGAAAGTGCATGCTGCGGTCCCCGAGGGCCGCCGCCAGGTCGTCCACCGTCGGGTCCACCACGACGTCGGCACCGCACTGGGCGGCCAGGCGCCGACGCGCCGGCGACAGGTCGCTGGCCACCACCCGACGGACCCCGCGGGCCTTCAGCATGAGGATCACCGCGAGCCCGATCGGACCGCAGCCCACCACCACCGCCACCTCGCCCCGACCGATCTCGCTGCGCGCGACGGCGTGATAGCCCACCGCCAACGGCTCGGTGAGCGCCGCCAGATCGGAGTCGAGTCCGTCGGGAACGGGCATGGTGACGGCCTCGTCGACCAGCAGGTACTCGGCGAACGCGCCGGGTGCCTTGGCCGACAGCCCGGTCAGCTGGACCTCGCCGTCGGCGCGTCGGAAGGGCAGGGACACCACCCGGGCCCCGACCGGCCACCGCTCGCGGCACCGCGGCCCGTACTCGGCCACCTCGCCGACGAACTCGTGGCCCAGGACCACGTCCTGGTCGGTGCGCATGAAGTCGTCGTAGCCGATCTCGGTCACCAGGTCGGCGGTCTCGTCGGCGTGCACCCGCGCGTGCAGATCGGAGCCGCAGATCCCGGCGCGCAGCACCTTCAGCAGCACCTGCCCGGGCCCCGGCACCGGCCGCTCGACATGCTGAACATCGAACTCGCCCCGGCGGCAGACTGCTGCTTTCATGGCCTACTCCTGTTGATCGCTCGGCTCGCTGTTTTCCGTGGTCTCGGCGTTTTCCGTGGTCTCGGTGTCGTCCTGCTCGGCGGGAGCGTCCTCGAGCGGATCGGCGCGGTGCAGCCAGGCATGGGTGTCATCGCTGCTGCCCGCCCGATCGGTGCCCAGCGCGTTGTTGACGTAGGCGACGGTGAGCGCCGAGTCCGCATCGTCCTGGTAGGCCACCACCAGCGCCGAGGCGAGCGCCGTCTCATCGCTGAGCGTGATCTCGGGCTCGGGCTCCGGTTCGGGCTCGGCTTCCGTCTCGGGCTCGGGTTCGGCGTCGGGTTCCGGTTCGGCCGAGGGCTCGGCGTCGGCCCGATCCGGCCGCTCACCCACGAGCGCGGCGGGCACCGCGGCCGACGGCGTCGGCGAGGCCCCCTCCGCGGTATCGGCCCCGGCTGCCGCCGCGGCGCCGCGGCGACGTCGCCGCCAGGCCAGCACCGCGAGCAGGAGAATCAGCACCAGCAGCACCGCCGCGGCCCCCGCCACCGCGGGCCACCACTTCTGCCACCAGCTCGCGGTCGCGGGCGTCGCGGGGTCGGCAGGGCTCAGGGCGATCCGGGCTTCCTCGGTGGCCGCGGCCGCCGCCATCAACGGCTGCGCGGCGGCGAGGTCGGCGGGCTCGGTGGTCAGGCCGCTGGTCGACGACCACGAGATCAGGGTGCCGCCGGGACCGGCGAACGACGATTCGTCGGCCCGCCCGGTGTAGGCGGTGTCGGAGGTCGGGAAGCCGAACGGGCCGTCGACCCCGCCGGAGGCCAGCCACGCCCGCAGCACGCCCCCGGTGACCAGTGAGGCACGGGTCTGCGGACTCCAGTAGATCGCCGCGGTCCCGGGCTCGCCGAACGTGCTGTATCGACCGCTGCCGGCCTGCTGCTCGTCGCCGGTGGGGAATCCGATCGTCGCCGGTCCGCCGACCGCGCGATAGCGTGCCGCGATCGCCCCGAGGACGGCGTGGGCGCCGCTGCGCGGCGAGTAGTAGACGGTGCCGTTGGCGAAGTTCTGCGCGGCCCCGCCCGGGCGCACGGTGCGCACGTCACCCGTCGGTGCGCCCAGTCGGGCGCTGCGCGCCGGATCGCTCGCGTAGGCGTCGATCGCGGCCTGCGCTTCCGATCGCACGTCGGCGTGCGCGGGCGCCGCCACCGACGACCAGGTCGCGGACATCGCCACGATCAGGGCGAGCACGGCCAGCACGATTCCCGGGCGGCTGATCCGCCCCCGAACCCCGTTCATCAGGAGTGACGCCCTCGCGGACCGGCCTCGCTGTCGTCGTCATCGCTGGACACCGCGTACTTCGGATCCAGCGGACCCTGCACGTCCAGCTCCGGCGAGGTGGCACCGGCCACGCCGTCGGCGGGATGAGCCCCGGTGTGCGCGTCGAGCCACTTGCTGTCGGCTTCCTCGTCCCGCTCCAGGAACTGTGCCTGCGGATCCTGCCCGCCGCGCGCCTGGTGGGTCACGGTGCGCTGCGCGGTCGAATCCTCGATCACGCGCTCCACTTCCCGTTCCACCACCTTGCGGACGAAGACGGGCTTCTCCACGACCACTTCGACGATCTTCTCGACCGGCTTCTCGACGATCTTCTCTATCTCGACGTACACGGGGCGTTCGACGATCTTCTCCACGTCGATGAACACGGGCTTCTCCACCACGCGCTCGACGACCTGGTTGATCTCTCTCTCCACCAGCTTCTCGACCAGGACCGGGTTCTCCACGACCTTCTCGAACTCGCGGGTCACCGGCTTCTCCACCAGCTTCTCCACGATCTCGGGCCGCTCGACGACCTTCTCCACCACGTGTTGGACGTTCTTGTCGATGATCTTCTCCACGACGTTCGGCTTCTCGACGATGCGCTCGACGACGCGGTCGACGGGCGTCTCGACGATCTTCTCCACCACGTTCGGCTTCTCGACGATGCGCTCGACCACGCGGTCGACCGGCGCCTCGACGACCTTCTCCACCACGTTCGGCACCTCGAGAATGCGCTCCACCTCGCGGTCGACCGACTTCTCGATCACCTTGTCCACCACGTTCGGCGTCTCGATGATGCGCTCGATCACGCGGTCGACCGGCTCCTCGATCACCTTCTCGATGATGTTGAGCTTCTCGACGACCTTCTCCACCTCGCGGTCGACGGGCTTGTCGACGACCTTCTCGATGATGTTGGGCACCTCGACGATGCGCTCCACCTCGCGGTCGACCGACTTCTCGATCACCTTCTCCACGACGTTCGGCGTCTCCACGACGCGCTCGATCACATGGTCGACGGGCCGCTCGATCACGTTCTCCACGATGTTGGGGACCTCGACGACCTTGTCCACCTCGCGGTCGACGGACTTCTCGACCAGCTTCTCGATGATGTTGGGCACCTCGATGATGCGCTCCAGCTCGCGGTCGACGGGCTTCTCCACGACCTCCTCGACCACGTTGGGCGTCTCGACCATGCGCTCGACGATGCGGTCGACCGGCTTCTCCACCACCTGCTCGATGATGTTGGGCTTCTCCACCACGCGCTCGACGACCCGGTCGACCGACTGCTCGACGACCTTCTCCACCACGTTGGGCTTCTCGACGATGCGCTCGACGATCTTCTCGACGACGGTCTCGACCGGCTTCTCGACGATCTGCTCGACGAGGACCTCCCGCGGGATCTCCACCAGCTTGATGACCGGCTTCTCCACGACGAGCTCGACGATCTTCTCGACCTCTTTTTCGACCATCTTGTAGACGATCTTCTCCACCGGCACTTCGACGATCTTCTCGACGATCTGCTCCACCGGCTTCTCGACGAGGACCTCGACGATCTTCTCGACCGGCACTTCGACGATCTTCTCGACGATCTGCTCCACCGGGATCTGGACCTCGCGCTCGACGATGGTCACCAGCGGCTTCTCCACGCGCCGTTCGATCGTGACTTCCTTCTCCACGATCTCGTCGCGAATGTCGACGATCAGCTTCTCCACCAGGCGGTCCACTTCCACCGGCGCGTCGACCACCTCGTCGACGACGGTCACGACCAGCTTCTCCACCAGACGCGGCACGTCCACCTCGCGTTCGACGATCTCGTCGACGAAGGTGACCACCAGCTTCTCCACCAGACGGGCCACGTCGACCGGGGTGTCGACCACCTCGTCGATCAGGGTGACCACCGGCTGCTCGACGGCGCGCGGGACGTCGACGGGCTTCTCGGTGATCTGGTCGACGATGGAGACGACCGGCTTCTCCACCATCCGTTGGATGTTGACCGGCTTCTCGGTGAGGTCGTCGACCACCGAGACCACCGGGCGCTCCACCAGCCGCGGTACGTCGACGGGCTTGTCCACCACCTCGTCGACCACGGTGACGATGGGCTTCTCCACCATGCGCGAGACCGGCTTGGGCTTCTCCACCACGTCGTCGAGGACGGTGACGATGGGCTTCTCCACCAGGCGGGTCACCTCGACGGGCTTGTCCACCACGTCGTCGACGATGGTCACGACCGGCTTCTCCACCAGCCGCGACACGTCCACGGGCTTGTCCACCACGTCGTCGACGATGGTCACGACCGGCTTCTCCACCAGCCGCGACACCTCGACGGGCTTGTCCTGGATGTCGTCGCGCACGCTGACCACGGGGCGCTCCACCAGCCGGCGCACCTCGACGGGCTTGTCCTCGACGGAATCGACGATGGTCACCACCGGACGTTCCACCAGGCGGCTGACCGTGGTGGGCTTGTCCACCACCATGTCGACCGTGTCGACCACCAGGCGCTCGACGATGCGTTCCAGGGTCACGGGCTTGTCGACGATCCGCTCGACCGGGTTCTCCACCAGCCGCTCGACGGTGAACTCACGGTCCACCACGGTGTCGACGACCTTCGGACTCGAGTCCGGTTCGGTGCGGTCATTCTTAGCCACAGTGCCTCCCTAGTGCTGGCTGCCGTACACCTGGGGACACCTCCGCGGCGGTTCACCGCCGGTGCGCCCAGTGTGGTTCACGTTGCTCCCGATATTCGGAAGATCTTGCCAGGTAAGGGTACGTGAGCGAGGCAACAGACCAATAATCCCCCGGTGCTGTGCACCGGGGGATTATTGGCTTTCCATGGCGACCCTGACGGGACTCGAACCCGCGACCTCCGCCGTGACAGGGCGGCGCGCTAACCAACTGCGCCACAGGGCCATGTGAAATTCTCTTCTCGTTCGCACGAGAAAACCCCGTGTCACCGGGGCTTACTGCACCGTCGCGAACGACGGGTCTTGCGTGGCCAGAGTCGGGATCGAACCGACGACCTTCCGCTTTTCAGGCGGACGCTCGTACCAACTGAGCTACCTGGCCGGGAGGGCGCCGGACATGCCGACGCCACACCTGGCGACCCTGACGGGACTCGAACCCGCGACCTCCGCCGTGACAGGGCGGCGCGCTAACCAACTGCGCCACAGGGCCTTGTTCAATTGTGCTCACGACTTTCGCCGCAAAGCGTACCCCCTACGGGATTCGAACCCGCGCTACCGCCTTGAAAGGGCGGCGTCCTAGGCCGCTAGACGAAGGGGGCCCGCGTCCCCGTTTTGGGAGCGTGATCAGCGTATGGCACGAGGCCGCGGAATAACAAATCGGCAGGCCAGCACGCATATTGCGACCCGAAAACGACACACGGGCGCGGCCCCTAATACTTGCAATGGCAATAACCAAGTACCGTCTCTATCCATGAACGCCTCCGCACCAGCCGGTCGCCGTCGAGGCCGGCCCCGGCAAGACGAGCTCGCCGCGCGCCAAGCGGCCATGCTCGACGCCGCGGTGACCGTGCTCGTCAAGGACGGATACGGGGGTTTCACGGTCAGTGCCGTCGCCGAATGCGCCGGTACCTCCAAGAGCACGGTGTACTCGTGGTTCGGCAACCGCGAGGGCCTGCTCCACGCGGTGATCACCCGCTCCCAGGAAGCACACAGCGCCAAATTCACGCCGCCGCCTGCCATCGACGACGATCCCCGCGAGGCGCTCATCGGGTTCACCGAGGGCCTGCTGCCTGCGCTGCAGAACGACGTCTCCCTCGCGTTGGCCCGCGCGGCTCTGTCGGACACCCAACTGCGCGCCACCATGCTGTCGACCAGCAACTGGGAGCGCCCGCTACTCACCGAGTTCCTGTCGCAACTGCACCGGTGCGGGCACCTGAAGGTGGACGATCCGGTCGCCGCCGCCAAGGTGCTGCTGGGGCTGCTGCTGCAGGACGATCACCTGCTGGTGCTGCTGGGCGAGCATCCGATGGACCCGGAGAGCGTCGCCGAGCGCGCACGCTTCGCCGTCGACCTCTTCCTGAGCCTCTACGCCCATCCCTGAACGGTCCCAACCCGCCCGTTCGCGACGGCCGAGCACGTTCGCGTCGCGCCCGGGCGACGCGAACGTGGCCGGGCGACGCGAACGACGCCGTAGGACGATGTAGGACGCGGTCGGACGATGTAGGACGAAAACGGGCAGGCCCGACACCGAAAGGTGTCGTGACCTGCCCTTATTCGGTGCCCCCAGCAGGGCTCGAACCTGCGACCTGCGGATTAAAAGTCCGCCGAACCGTCCTGCTCTTTCCGTCAGTAGCGGACGCCGCCTGATGGACGACTACTCACGCGGCGTCATGGCCGGCACGGCAGCAGCGCTCGAGCTCGCAGCCGACCTTGTGCGCAGCGGCCACCCATTCACTGCCGACGAGCTGGAGCGCCTGGCGGACCGGCAGCGCCGTGAGCTACGCGCCGAGCTGGGAGCAGCGCTCGACGCTATGCGGGACGAAAGTCCCGAATATGGCGAACTGCCCGACGCTCGCCGGGCACGCGCAGGACAGTCCCCCTGTGATTCATGAGACTGATGTGACCGTGGGGGCCGTCTCGACACGAGGCCTCGACGACTGGGAACTCTGGCAGACCGCGCAACGCCTCTCGCGCCGCACTATCGACGAGCGCCTCCGCGTCCTCCGACAGCTGCACCGCGAAACCCAGATCCAGCCCCTCACCATCGACGCCGTCGACATCGTCCGGTGGATGGCCTCGCACGACGACTGGTCCGACTCGACCGCCAGCACCTACAGCGCGTACCTGCGCTCCTGGTTCAAGTGGCTTCAGCTCACTGACCGCCGCCTGGACAACCCGATGATCAAGGTCGGGAGCCCGCGGCTGCCCGACCGCGAACCGCGCCCGGTGTCCGACCGCGCGGTGATCACCCTCCTGCAGACCCGCATGCGCGCGAAGACCCGCACGATGATTCTCCTCGCGCTCCTCGCTGGCCTCCGAGTCCACGAGATCGCGAAGATCCGCGGCGAGCACTTCGACCTGCCGGCCGGGCTGTTGTGGGTCCGGGGCAAGGGCCGCAAGCTGAAATCGGTGCCGCTGCACCCCGCCCTCGTCGAGCTGGCTTCCGAGATGCCCGAGTCCGGATACTGGTTCCCGATGCGCGGCTTGCCGTCTGAGCACGTGCTCCCGAAGTCGGTCTCCGACATCGTCGGCCGGACCATGCGCCGCGCCGGCATCCCCGGCACCCCGCACGCGCTGCGTCACTGGTTCGGGAGCACGCTCCTCGACGAGGACGTCGACATCCGCGTTGTGCAAGAGCTGATGCGCCACAAGAGCATCGCCTCCACACAGATCTACACCGCGGTGCCAACGCACCGCCGGCGGGACGCGATCACCCGACTCGATCCGATGCGCGGAGCGAAGCGCCCCGTTTCCGTAGCCGCGTAGCGGAGCATCCCTGGCCCCGCAGCCCTGTTCATCTGATCAGATGACTCCTGCCGTCAGGACTGCCGTCGGCGGCCACACGTTCGTATCGTCATCCGTAAACCACCCCCCAAGGAGTACAGAGAAACTCATGACCCGCATGCTCACGGCCACCGCCACCGCCAGCGCCGCAGCGGCCCTACTGCTTTCCCTCACCGCCTGCGGCGGCGAAGCGAGCGAGAGCACCAAGGAAGTGACGGCCAAGGTGAAGTGTCACTCCGCCATCATGAGGGAAGTCCTCGACACCGACTACGACGACTTCAGCGATACCCGCGTCACCAAGTTCGGCGACGCATGGAAGGTCTCGGGAAGCGTCACCGGCAGGAACGCTTTCGGCGGGCCCGTGCAACAGAGATTCGTCTGCACCGTCGAATGGGACTCGGCAGCCAACGACGCCAAAGTGATCGACACCCAGCTCCTGTAGACCACGAACAGACCACGGGCACACGGGGGCATGTGCCGAGCGGGTGATGACACCCACTTGAACTTTACAGCTCACCCCTGTATAGTCGTAGTTGTAAGGACGACAACAGGAAAGGAGGTGAGGCCAAATGGACAAGACGGATGTGACCCTGATCATCGCGATCGCGGCAACGCTGCTCCAGGCGATCCAGGTCTGGCAGAACCGCCACCGCGACTGACCCGAAGTGCCGGGGGCGTAGACACCGCCCCCGGTCCTCCGGGCCAGCAGGGCCCATCATCCCACCACCAGCACCACCGAATCAACGAAAGGACACCAGACCGATGATTCACGACAAGGGCATTCAAGCCACCATCGGCACCGCCGCGATCCTCGCGATCCTCACGTCTGTCGCCTACAGTCCGGCACTGCTCGCCGTCTGGGCCGCATGGGCCGGAATCGGCGCGTGGGCGACCTACGAGGCACGCCGCCGACATGCCCGCTAACACCCGCCGCTACCTGTCCCAGCGACAGGTAGCGGCACACATCGGCGTCGAGCCGTCCACCCTCAGCCGCTACCGACTCCCTGAACCCGACGTCACGATCGGGCCGGTCAACGACGACGGGACGTTACCGCGCGGCACCGTCCGCGGCTGGCTGCCGGAAACCATCGACGCATGGAACGCCGCCCGTCCTGGACGCGGCGCACGAACCGACCTGACGCGCTGACCATCCCGAAAGTTGCGGCGACAACGCCCAGCACAAACTAGTGTCAGCAACCATGCCCGAACTGGACTACGCCTTCCTCGCCGACTACGCCACCATCACCGACGGGAAGATCACCGCAGTCGGAGCCAGCTTCATCGACATGAAGGTGCCGAGTACGCCGTTCGCGGTATCGCTCTGCGTCGCTGGCCGCGTCCGCGCCGATGAAGGATTCGCACCATTCGACATGGCGCTGTCGTTCGACCTCCCCGGCGATTCCCCCGTATTCACCATCAACGGGACAATCGACTCGTCGATGACCGATCACGTGTACGACGGCAAGTCTGCAGTTCTGTTTTGTATCTCACAGCCGTTGGCGATCCTCGAGCCCGGACTCGTGACCCTCACGATCACCCTCAACGAGGACGTAGTCCGGGTCCTCAAGTTCGAGGTGATCACAGACTGATGGTGCATCTGCAGATCACAGCGCACGCGCGCCGCCAGTGCCAGCGCCGAAAGATCACCGAAGCGGACATCGTCGTCGCACTTCGCGCTTGCCATCTGCACCGCGAAGGAGACAATTCGAACTGGGTACACCAAGCGACGGTAGACGACCGAGAGCTTGGGATCGTGACCGTCGAGAGATCTTGTACAGGTACGCTCACGGTTGTGACCGCGTGGTGGAGAGGAGAGTGACCCCGATGTCCCAGACCAAGGTAGTTGTTGAGGTGGACCGGACCGCTGGCGCCGCTTACGTGACGATCCATGGAGATCGCGAGGTACACCGGACTGCGCAGCTGAACGACAGCATCTTCGTCGACCTCGACCAGTTCAACGTCGTTCTCGGTATCGAAGTGCTGGACCTGCAGATCCAGAAGTTCCCGATCGCCGACCTCTGCAAGAACTTCCACGTCTCGACGGAACAGCGGCAGATCGTTCAGGACAACCTCGACACTATGGTCCAGTTCATGGGCGGAACCACCAAGATCGAGCAGCAGGGCGTTCTGGACACTGCGGACCGACGACAGTTTGCTCGATAAATGACCATGAAAACGCGCCCCCGGCCATGAACATGGCCGGGGGCGCGTTCGTGTGCGGGGCGTCAGCTGGCGATCACACCGAGGCTGAGACTGTTCGTCGCGATGCGGATGATGTCGCCGGCAGTGCCTCCCTTCGCCACGGTCGCCGCGGCGGACCACAGGAAGTTGCCGCCGGTCGCTGCGTCCCAGAACGACACGTGGTTGATCGTTTCGGATCCGGTCAGGGTGAACTCGGGCGCGTTCGACATCGCGATCGTCCCGGCGGCTGCGGCAGCGAACGTGGTGGCGACGCGTGTGGTCTGTGCCGACGCGTTCGCGGTGCCGGCCGCGCCGGGGTTGCCGGTGTGCAGGCGCGCGTAGACAGCGCTCGGCTTGGTGTAGGCGACTCGGCCGGTGGCGTGGTCGAGGAGCGCATTGGCCAGAAAAGTGGAGACTCCAGCAGGCATGATCAGGTTGTCCTTTCGGTGGCGAGGTACACCTGGTGATCGGTTGCCACCAGGCGGTGGTCTAGTCGGTACGTTCTGGTCTGGTCGCTCTGCTTGACGTGTAGCAGGTCGCCGGTGCGTCGTAGCTGAGTTGTGTCGGGTCGGATACGGCGCCACGCGGAAGTGATGGTGTCGGCGTAGTCCCGGTCGATGAGGAACTCAGTTGGCCATTCGCCGTCGTGCGGCGGGTCTGGATAGTCCTCGGGGCTGATCATTGGTAAGCGGTCCCCCATCCTTGGCCTCGGCCGCCTGCGCTGCCGTTACCGGATGCTGCTGCACCGCCGCGACCGCCTGATCCCGGCGTCCCGCCGTCCGCTCCGCCGCCGGTGTACATGCGGGCGTTCCAGGTGTAGTTGCCTGCCGCTTCCCCGGTGCGGCGGTCGCCTCCGGCGCCGGTACCCGATCCGCGGGCGCCGCCAGCACCGTAGAGGGACACGTATGAGCCATCGGAACCGGAACCCTCCGCGGTGGTGGCGGCTCCAGCGCTTCCAGGTTTGGCGATCGCGCCTCCCGATCCGCCGCCACCTCCGGCACCGATCGCGAAGAGGATGCCGGTCGCATCTGAAGGTAGGTGCACGCCTCGTTGGATCGTTGTGGCTTGCCACCGGCCGGCTTTGCCGCCGTCGCCGTTGAGAGCCCATCCGGCGCCATGTCCGCCACCACCGCCGCCGACGACGATGATGTCGAGCCAGTCAGCCGCACGAGGAAACGTCCACGTCGAGGTGGTTGTGATCGCGGTGGTCACCGGTGAAAGCGGTGGATAGCCGATTGTGCATGTGGTGTCGGCGGACACCGTGGCAGCGGTATCGGCGGTGGCGATCCGGTCGACCCAAAGCGTGGTGGCCACCGTCGCAGCCGCGACATACTCGGCCAGCAGGTAGCGGGTCAGAGCCACATCCGTGGACGCGACAACCGCGAGTTGCGCAGCGATGTCCTTGACGGCCATCAGGTCCAGTGCCGCGGTCAGCGACGAAGCCGTCGCCACATCGAGCGGTTTGACGGTCTGGAACGCGGCCGTCGCCGTCACACCGACAGCGGCGACGATCGCCACGTGCAGCCGCGCGATGAGACCGGCCGTGGCCGTCACGCTCCCCGCCTGCTGCACGGAGACGTGAAGTTCGGCGGCCAACTCCACAACCGCAGTAGCGGCCGCGTCGTGGTCGACGCCCAGGGCCTGCACAGCCTGCAACGCCAGGTGCGGGGCCGCGGTGATCTGAGCGGCCAACGCCAACATGCGGCGCGGTGTCCACGCCGCCGACGGCGCCGGGACCGGGGGTGTCGTCGTCCACCCGCCCGCACCCGCCACCGGTGGCAGCGTCGTCGACCACCCCATCAGGACGCGACCCGCGTCAACGTGAACTTCGACTTGATCTGCCCGAACGCCTGCGGCTGGAACGTGGTCGCCACCGACGCCCACGTCGCCCAGTAGATGACATCACCAGCGGCGAAGATCTCCGGCTGCGAACACGCATACAGCGGGGTGCCCTCACCGCCGGCGTTCCCGAGCGCCGACGCGATCGAGTGCGTGGTGACCACCGGTGCCGCGGTGCCGGTGCGTTTCATGATCTTGATGCCCGCGGTGCCGGTCGTGGCCGTGGACTGCACCGTCAGCTCGACGCGATACCAGGCGGTTGCCGGGATGACACACCGCGCGTACGCCGTGTTCCCGCCAAGCCCGGAGGTGCCGCCGGGCAGGTACACCCCCGACGGTCCGGTCACCTGTGACCAGTTGCCGCCCGCGATCAAGTCCGTGTTCGCCGGGTTCGAGTACGTCGACGCCAGGTGCACACACAACGGCTGATTCACGCGCATCGGCGTCGAGACGGTACCGGCCTTAAAGTTCTTGATCCGGCCCCCGTTGCCCGCGTACACCCCGACCCGCGACCCGGTCTGTGCCGACACCTGCGCACCGGAGTACGCCACCACTTCGGCGCCGTTGACCGAGACGGTGATCGTGTCCCCGTCGACCAGCGCCCGAATCACATCGCCCGGCGCGATCGGCGCACTCATGCGCACCTCACGAAGCCAGGTGATGTTCGAGACCCGCGAGGTGAACCGGGCGATCGACACGAACCCGTTCGATCCGTAGTCGTTGGCGACCACCACCAGCAGTCCGTTCCGCGTCGACGGTCCCGTCTCGTTGCCCGCCCGCAACACCACGCCGTGCATGTCGTCGTACCCGCACGCCGATTCCGGCGACACCTCCACTTCGGCCCACTGCGTCTGAGACAGCGCCGTGGTGTGCAGGTAGTAGTCCGCGGTGTACCCGGTGTAGCTGCTGTCCCGGCGCACACCGAAGCTGCCGGTGTAGTAGTTCGGGTCCGAGGCCTGCTCCCACACCGACGGGTACACCCCGGCCAGTCCGCCGGCGGTGCCGGTCATCGAGTGCGCGACGATCTGCGTCGGCGTCGACGTCAACCCTCCGGTACCGCCGACCGCCATCGGGATCCGCGACATCGGAACCACCGCGGCCGCATCGAGGTCACACACCCCCGACGGTGCGCCCTTCCCGATCATCTCCGGGATCGACGTCACTCCCGCCGACGTCGCATTCTGGTCCGGCTCAATCGGATCAGCCATCAGCTGGTCTCCTCACTGATCTTGAACACCGAGAATCTGGTCGTCGAGTACCCGCCGCCGATACCGCGCCAGTTCCCGCCGATGATCGGGATCGCCGACGTCCACGCCACCACCTCGGCCGTGCACCCCGCCGACGGCACCACCGCCGGCATCACGTTCGTCACCGTGATCTCGTCATCGGAGGAAGCCATCGCCTTCAACCGCGCGATCTCCGTGCCACCGGAGTTGCGGATGATGATGTCCATGAAGCACTTCGGCGGCGCGTACTTCGCACCCCAGAACCGCACCTGCGCTTCGAACCGCCACAAGCCCTTGCTGCCCAGCGTGAACCGGCCGCCCGCCAGCGTCGCGCCGACCATCGGGCCGACCCGCTGATCGAACTGCATGAGCGTGGCGGAGGTGTTCACACCCGGCGACCCCGACATGTACGCCGACCCGTACCCGACCACACCCTCCAAAGCCTGGGAGCGGTCCTGTAGGTCGATGATGTCGGCCTCAGCGGTACTCGCCCGACCATCCAACGCGGCGATGATCGTCTGCAGGTTGGTCACCTTGGTCACCGGCAACGCCGGGATACGCGCGAGGTCGAGCACGCCGGCGATCAGCGCCGCCGACACCGACCCGACGATCTTCCCGCCGTCGAGGTTCGACGCCGCGGTGAGGAACGCGGTCAGGCGTTGCTCGACGTCTGCGAGATTCGCGCCGACGTGCCCGCCGATCGTGTCGAACAAGTCCCGGACCGCGGCGACCCCATCCTCAGCGGTGTCCTGCAGCTCAGACAACGCGTCGCCGGCGTCGAGGATCCTGTCGAACAAGCCACCGAGCTTCGGGACCCCGAGAGCATCCAGGATCCGATCGACCAGCGCCTCAATCCAATCCCCCAACGAATCCAGTGCGACCGTCAGGCCATCGATGACCTGTTGCGGGAGTGTCTGCTGCTCGGCCCAGAGTCCGGGATCATCCCACCACACGGTTCCGGTGCCGATCGGCGTCACACCGAGGGCGATCATCGCCCACCGGGCCGCCGCGGGCGCCGTGACATTCCCCGTGATCTCCGACCACGTCGCCGTGGTGCCACTGATCTCGGAGAACGGTAGTGAGGTGTCGGTGATCGTCGCGTGGTTGGCGTCGAGCCACCGGACGAACGGCGTGGCCTGGCCGGCGTCCACGCCGGACCACCGAGCCCAGATCGCGGCACGGTACACCTTGCCCGGCTCGACCTCGCCAGGAAACGGCGGGAACAAGACGGCCGGCTCGCCGGTCGCGTCGAACCGCGCCGCACCAGGCAGCGTCCGCCCAACACCCGAGTCCCAGGACCAGCCCTCACCCTCATCGATCGTGTCCAGCGTGTCGAACCCAGCCGGAATCAGGTTCACCGGCGACGCCGTGAGCTGCCCGAGGTTGATCAGCCGACCACCAGAGAGGACCTGCCGAAAGCCGCCGGCGACAGCCTGGATCGCGCCAAGAACAGGATCGGTGCCGGTGTACCTGCCCGCAAGCGCGTCCAGGAGCTCGCCGAAGTCAGCGCCGATCTGTGCGAACCAATCGGTGAGCGCTGTCCGCACCGACGCGACAGTCGGCCACGTCGATGGTGGCAGCCCCGTCACCTGCGACAGCAGTTGCCGCAGCGGGCCGAACAGGATCTCGTCGCCGAGCTCGACCCGGTCGACGAGATCGTCCATGTCCCAGTCGCCAATCGACTGGCCGAAGGCGCGCTGATAGGCGGCCAGTGGCAACCCGTCGGGTGAGGTCATCGATCGCCTTTCAGATCAGGTCCTGCAGTTTGTCCGGTGCGGTCGGAACCTGCGCCGCTGGCGCGTGCTTGTGGTGCGAGTCGATCAGGATCCGCACGTACCCGATCGCCGCCCACAACCGCGAGTTGGCTGCGGTCAGCAGGTCCCGGAGCTCCTGCACCTCCCCGCGCACCTCGGCGATCTCCGCGCGGTGCCGGATCCGATCCTGCTCGGCGTCGGCGGCAAGCTCGTCGTAGCGCACTGACAGGCGCTTGATCTCCCGATCATCGACGCGCGCCGCCTGCGACTGCAGGAACTCGTCGCGCTTATCCCGACGCCGCTGCTGCCACCACCGGCCCAGAGCGCCCAGCGCTCCGGGCAGCCGCGCCGCGGCCTGAGTGAAGAGCAACGACGCCCCGGCGGGTCCTCCGACAAGAGTCAGGAACAACCAGACGGGCCACGGGACCCCTGCCGGCGGGGTGTCCCAGTCCATCAGCGCTCCTCATCGTCGTCGGCAGGCGGTTCGACCTGCATCCAGTAGCCGATTGCGGCACCCCAGGCCGCGAGCCCGACGGCACCGTACAGCCACGCCCAACGGAATCCGCCGGTGGTGTCGACGGTCTCGACGGCGATCCCCGCGCCGAGGGTGAGCATGAGCGCGCCACCGACGTGCAAGCCACCGATCGCAATGTGCCGCCACCGGCCGGCGTACCCGGCGAGGACCACGAGCCCGGAGACCAGCAGCCCAGCTCCCCACGCCCAGACGGGCGCGGCGCGTTCGATCTCGGTAAGCGCGGGCGTGTTCTCGCCGAGGCAGTAGTCGACGCCGATGACGATCATCGACAGCGGGATCACGGCGAGGACCGCGGTCCTCCACCGCTCAGGGATGAGCGCCCGCCACTGCCCGCGGCGAAGAATCACTCTTCGGCGCTCCGGTGGCGGCCCTGGTATTCGACGCCGGCGGCGGCCGCGACGCGATCGACGCCGCGCGGCGTCAACCCATTCGGGGTCCGGAGAACGCCGAGGGTGGTGAGGAGCCCAATCGCTGCGGACACCCCGCCGAGCCAGTCGCTCGGCACGTCGAGGCCGGCGGCGACCGCCACCCACAGGATGAGGATTACGGCGCCCGCGGCGGCCGAGACGGTGTTAGCGAAGCGGCGCCACCACGGCTGCTGCTGCATCTGCTCGACGAGGACGTCGACGAGAACGTCAGTGCCGGGGATGGGGGCGGGTGTGGTCATGCTGCGAGCTCCTTGGTGTCGATGAGGACTGCGACGCCGGACGGCGACCAGACGAGACGGCCATGCTCAAACCGCTGCTGCACGTTGTCGGTGTCGGCGACCTTTTCCTCGGGCGACGTCGGCCAGCCGAGGGGACCCTGCTCGGACCCGTTGGCGCGGTAGGCGTCGTAGATGCGGCCCCACACCGCGTAGCCGCGCGGCTGGCCGTTCTTCCGGAACAGGACGCCGTGCGCGAAGGCCTGCACCGCGCCGTTCGTGACGACCGCGTGCGCGCGGTCCGGGAACCCGAGCGGGCCCTGCTCCCACCGGTAGTCCGCGCCCCAGGTCTCGAACAGCCCGGTGCCAGGCAGCGCGGGATCGGCGTGCGGGACTGCGAAGGCCTGGCGGGTGCCGGTCTTCCAGTAGATGTGCGCGTGCTCGTAGACCACGAACCGGCCGACCTCGGCGCCGTCGCGGCGGATGACGGTCTCGCCAGCAACGCCGACCGGAGCAAGCCGCTTCCCGATCCACGCCGCGGCGCGCGCCGCTTCGGCGTCGATGAGGTTCACGGGCGCGAAGGCGGGCTGCACGAACGCCAGGACGTCGGCCGCGAACAGATCCCACGGGAAGTGCTTCCCGACGTCGGTGTGCGTGCCGATCCCGAGCGCCTCGGTGACGTACTTATGGTCGGAGATACCCGAGCCTCGCCGGTACGGGCCGGGCCGCAGCACATCGACGGAGATCCCGGCCTTGCGGGCCTCACGGACGGCGATGTAGGCGGCGATCCGAATGTCGTCGCGCCGCTTGAGCCATTCCGCGCGCGACCATTCCGCGAACGAGCCCGAGAAGCACAGGTTGATGGTGTACGCGTTCGCGTCGAGTACCGACCACGACGCGCGCGAGGTGTCGACGATCTGGATGAGCTGGCCGCTGCCGAGGATGAAGTGGTAGCTCGCGGAGTTGGCGGGGTTCTTGCAGTAGTTCGCGAGCGCGCGGGCGTCGCCGGTCGACTGCGACGTGTGCAGCAGGAAGTTGATCGGCGCGCGGGTGCGGGCCTGGTGCGACTGCCCGATGTCGCGGACCTCGGTGAACTTCGGAATCGCGACCGCCGGCGCGTCCGGTAGCGGCGCGGTCACCGGCTTGGACGCGGCGGTTGAGTAGCTGTAGCCCTTCGGCGGAATCAGGCTCGCGAGGGAGTCGAGGGTGGCCCACCACCCGTGAGGCGCGAACCCGGGATCGGCAACCCACACCTTCCGCACGCCGCCGACGTCGGAGTAACCCATGATCGCGACGTAATGCCAGACCGTGACGCTCCCATAGTTCGGGGCGACGGTGGAGGGCTTCGCCAACCGCCACCGGTTCGACGGCGGGCTGACGATGTTCGCGACCATGCCGAACCCCGCGTCAATCGACGCCCGCAGATGGTTCCACAGCTGATCCTTCAGCGCGGCCGTCGGCGGATCCTTCGGGTACTCGACCGTCGCCATCTTCGCTGCCGGCAGGTAGTCGGTGACGACGCGGGTGACCTGCCCGATGTGGTCGGTGCCATCTTGGTCGTCGAATACCTGCCCGCGGCCGTCGACGTTCCCCTCGTAGCGTTCGAGGCGCAGCGCGAGCTCACGCTCGGACTTGACGACGCCGCGCGCGTTGAGCGCGACCTGGACGCTGGCGGGACCGCAGTACCAGCCGGTCTCCTGCGGGACGATGGTGCGGTCGTAGGCGAGGACTCTCTCGGCCATTCTAGTTCCCTCCGGGGATGCGAAATGCCCCGTCCGGATGAACGGGGCAGGAGTCGGCGACGGCAGTTCAGCGTTGGCCGTCGAGGCCTTCTTGTAGCCGCTCGATGAGCGCGGCCTGCTCAGCTGGCGTCAGCGCCGCGGCGGCGGCGACGTGCACAGCGTCGACCGGATCGACGTCGGGCACGGGGTCGGCGATGTCCTGCCACCGCGCGGCGCCGCGCGGTAGGTCCACGCGCCGGATCGCCGCGGCGTCCGGGTCGAGGACGAACCCGCACAGTTCCACGTGCTCGGCCAGCCGCGCCGCGGTGTGCGGCAGCATGATCGCGCCCGGCGCGGCGATGAACCGGCCGTGTGGGCCCTTGGCCATCGACATCGGGATGTCGAGGAACAGTGCCTCGTTCGGGTGCCGTTTGCGGGTGGCCGGGTCGTACGGGATCGAGTACGTCGGGTCGCCGTCGTCGATCCGATTCACGTGCCTCATGCGGGTCCTCTCACATCGTTCCGCCGTCGGACAGGACCCCCTGCTGCTGGATCACCGCGAGCAGGGACTCCTTGTAGCGGGTGGCCTTCGCGGCCGGTGCTTCCTCGGCGCGGCCGTCGCCGATGGTCAGTCGGTATCGGACGGGTTCGGTTGCCGACCACGACACGCCCCAGCGGGTGAGGTTGTCCACGTACAGGCCGCCGCCGATCTCGAAGGTCAAGCGGTCCATCAGGTCGTAGTGCTTGCCGAGCTTCCAGCCCATCGCCGCTGGCTCGACCTCGGCCTGATACGAGGTGTAGAACCGGCTGTCCCACAGTCCGACGCGCATCGCCTGCAGCGTGGAGAGGGTCGCTCCGACGCCGGGGCCCTGGACCCACATCTCCCAGTCGGCGTCCGGGCCCATCATGTCCGCGCGCACGAAGTTCGGGAGGCGGTGGAACGCGAGGATCGTGTCCTCGACGAGGAAGTCGAAAACGCCGAGCGCGAGTCCGGGGTTGCCGATCGTGGCACCCAACCAGCCCAGCGCGGCGTTGGCGGCGAGCTTGGCGAGCGAGTTGACCCACTGGGGGCTCTTGCCGCCGGTGATCATCGCGTACGCGATCGCCTTGTGCAGCGTCATCGTCGATGACGACAGCGGCGTGTACTCGCCTTCCGGGATGACGATGGCCGGCGCTGACTTGTGCGTGCCGAAGATCCCGGGGAGCTTGTACTCCTCGGGAACCTCGCGGGCCAGTTCGGTGCGGACCTCGTTGATGAAGTCCTCGGCCATCACACCGACCGTGTTGAGGATGCCGTCGGCGATGGTGCCGGTGTAGCCGACGTACCCGGACTTGTCGACGGTCTTGAACACGCGCACCGCATGCTCGCCCGAGAGTCGGACTCCTGGAATGGGCGGGTCGCCGGGCATCCAGCGTTGCACGCTCATGTGGAGGCCGCCGTCGAGGAGCGTGGGCAGCACGTGGTCGTGGAGCGCGGGGAACCGTGCGGACATCGCCGTCCACCGCGACCCGTCAGTCAGCGGGTTGTTCGGGACCCAGGTGGTCCACCAGTTCTCCGGCAGATAGTTCGACCAGTTCCCCGGGTCGAGGATGTCCCCGGGCAGCATGTTCAGCGGCGACTGGTTGCGCCACGCGTTCGTCAACGCGTACGTGTTCACGCCGGTCACCGACGGACCGACCCACGGCATCGCTTTGAGTGGCTGGACCTCGGCAGGACTGGCGGGGACGGCGAACAGGTACATCTTCTTGGCGCGGTCGTAGTCGTGCAGGAAGTGGAGCTTGATCGCGACCATCTCGCCGCCGGCGACGACCCGCTGGATGGACTGGCACTTACCGGCCCACCGCTTGTACGGCGTCTCGATGATCATGTGCACGTCGGCGGGCTGGTTCTGCTTGGACAGCAGCCACGCCGCGAGCCGGTGCCGGCCGGGAATGGTGATGTCGGCTTCGCCGGTGTCGTTCGCGATTTCCTCGGCGTCGGCCAGGAGCTCGTTCTGCAGGTAGCAGACCTTCTGCCACTGCTTGTCGCAGATGATCACCTCGGGCTTGGCCGCGAGCGCCACCGCCTCGATGCGCCGCCGGTCCATGACGCGGGTGCGGACACCGTCGAGCCGGATCTCCTGCTCGGCGGTCACCACGGCCGAAGCCACATCGGCGTCATGTACGCCTTCGCTGCACCGGGCCTGCCGGTCACCGAGATCGGCACGTTGACCGGCACCGTGGTGCGGGGCGGGATCGGCTGGCGGAACCGCAACCCAAGCAGGGACGCCGCGATCTGCGATTCCACGTCGGACTCCAGCTGCAGCTCGAACTGGTCGGTGTCGACGAACAGGTCACCCACCGACGCGTCGAACACCTCCAACTGCACGGTGTCGCCGCCGATGCCGTCGGGGACGGTCCACTGCTCGACGCCGCTGTTGGTGAGGGAGATCTGCGCCCAGCACGGCAGGTCGCCGGGGTTGACCAGCGCCAGCGTTCCCGAGCCGGTGCCGGACCACGTCGAGGTGATCGTCTGCCCACGCCACCCGGGCCGGTAGGACACCAGTGGCAGCGCCCACGGCCATTCCTCGTCCGGTTCGGTGTCCATGTCGTCGTCGGGCCACTTCTGGATCCGGTACGGCTGCCACCGGTACTTGGTGCCGGCACGGTTCCACACGCGCAGCGTGCCGTCGGCCTCGTCGGACCAGGACGACCACCACGCTTCCTCGACTGCCTCCCACTCGGCGCCGCCGACACCGACCGACAACACCTTCAGGTCGGTGACCGTCGGATCGGTCTTCGGTGCCCCGGGGATTGCGCCCGGATAGAAGGCGGGCGTCTGCACCCGCGGTGTCCGCTGCGGGTGATACAGGCCCTTGACGCCCTGCATGTACAGGCCCTCTTCGCCCATGCGGGCACCATGTAGGTGCCACACGGACTCGTTGACGCCGTGCCACTCCACTCGCCGCGGCGGCAGGTCCATCTATCGGCCTCTCGATCCGTAGCCGCCGGCGCCGCGCCACTGGTGACGCGCGAACTCGGCAACGATGTCGCCTGCGGTCAGGCCCTGCACGTTGATGTTGGTGGTATTCCCGGAGCGCCCGGCGGACACGAGGTCGCGGACCGCGGCGGTCTGGTCATCCACCGACGACCAGTGATCGGCGCGCAGCACCATCTCCGGTTCGCGGAGCCCGTTGTAGCCCCACGTGCCCGGCTCCCACACACCGCCGGTATCGAACAGCGCAGCCTCGTCGACCAGCTCCTCCGCGCGCGGCATCATCGCCGCATACCGGTCGGGGAACGCCGAACGCTGGACGGCCTGCGCGGCCGCGCCCATGTCCATCTGCTCCCAGCCGGGGACGTTGCCGAGCGCGTTGTAGAACAACTTCGCAGACCCCGACGGCGACATCCGTTCTTCGATCGTCCCCCACGCGCCGTTGTCGCGCTGCTGGAAGAGGCCGACCGAGTCGTGATCGGAACCGACCGCGTCATGCGGGAAGGACAACGATTCCGGCACGGCGTTGTTGGCCCACATCTTCATCGGGTCGCCGCTCTCGACCAGTGCGGTGCCGTTCCCGATGATCGCGGCCCGCTTGGGCAGACCGAGGTCCTGTGCGGCCTTGGTGATGTCGTAGGAGTAGCCCTCCCACCCGTCAGGACGCGTCGATGTGGCGGCTGGCGCTACGGGCGCCGGGTCCGGCGTGATGCCGGGCGTCGGCGTCGGTTCATCGGTGCCGCTGGTGCGCACGTTCGATCCGTCATCGACGCCGACGGCGTTGCCCGGATCGGTGATCCACGACGGCAGCCCGAGGGTTTCGGCGAGCCCGTCGGCCATGATCCCGCCGACGTCCTGGCCCAGCTCGCGGAAGCTCTTCATGCGCGCCGGCTGCGTCGTGCTCGGGGATTCCGTCGGCGAGGTCGGGTCTGCGGGGGCGACTGGAGCTTCCGGTGTTGGGGCCACGTCGGGTGCTGGCTTCGTCGGCCATGCGGTCGCCTGCCGAGTGTGCACGTGGTCCTGGTGACCGCCGTAGTCGCTGGCGTAGTAGCCGCTGGAGGACACGTCCGAGCGTCCTGCCCACCCGATCTTCTCCCCAGTTTGCGGGTTCTGCCAGATGATCTGCTCCAGGCCCTCGGAGTCTGGTGCCGCGCTGAGCGCGAACTGGGCGAACCGCTGCATAGCATCGACCGGACCGCCCCAGTCGATGCCGCGGTTCAGGCCCTCCGGGTTCGGCGCGTACCCGGCTTCGTTCCGGTCGCCCTCCTGGTGGCCGGCATAGGTCGACGCAGTGACGCCGTACTCCGATTCGAGGTCGCGGACCCACTGCGGGAAGTCGCTGGATCCGCCAGCTGGTAGCCCGTACGGTTCGCCGCCGATCGGGCCACCGGTCGCGTACGCGGGGAGGTCACCGGCCAGGGCTGCGGCACGTAGCTGCTGCACGCCGCCGTGGCCGCCGGCCGCCGCGACCTCGCGCGCGGTCCACATGTGCTCGCCGTTGGAGCCCCACATGAGGACGTCGTCGGAGGTGCCGGTGCCGGGACCGCGGACAGCGCCACCGGTCGCCAGGCGCGGTAAGTTCGGGGTGTCGATCGTGATCTGCTTACCGCCAAGAATCGACGGCAGCTTGATCTCGATCTTGAAGTTGTTCCAGGCGTCGATGATCCAGTTCAGGGCGCCCTTGAAGCCGTCCTTGAGCCCATCCCACAAGCTGCCGAGCGCCGACGTGACCCGGCCGGGCAGCGAGGTGAAGAACCCGACCAACGCGTCCCACTTTTCGACAATCCAGTCCTTGACCTGACCCGCCTTGTCGGCGACGCCTTGGAAGAACTGCTTGATCGACTCGACCACTCCGCCGATGAAGTCGGCGGCAATCTGGAACGCCGCCTTGATACCGTTCCACGCTGGCACGATCGCGTTATTCCACAGCCACATCGCGCCTTCGCCGACCTTCTTATAGAGGCCGATCCAGAACATGAAGTAGCCCTTGATCGCGGTCCACACGACGTTGGCGACGGTCTTGATGCCATTCCAGACTGCGTTCCACAGGGTCTGGAACCAGGTGGTCTTGGTAGCGATCAAGACCACGGCGGCGATAAGCGCCATGATTCCGACGACGATCCAGGTCAACGGGTTCGCCAAGAATGCGCTGTTGAGGAGCCACTGTGCCGCAGTCCACAGTCCGGTCGCGGCAGTCACCGTGCCCTGCGCGACGGCGTACGCCACCGTCGCCGCGGTCGCGACTCCTGCGCGCGCGACCGACGCTACCCACGCCGCAGCCACGACAGCGCTCTGAGCAACTGCTCCCGCGCCCATCGCGATCCACGACCCGACGACCAACGCGCCCTGGGCAACGTGGATACCCGCAGACCACGCGGCCTTCGCTTGGGTGGCAACCCACGCGGCCACCACCTTCGCCGCTTCCAGGCCTGCGGCCAGACTCTGCGCGACCCACGAACCGATCACGAGCGCACCCTGAGCCACCTGGATTGCGGCCGACCAGATCGCCTTCGCTTGGGTCGCGACCCAGGCGCCGGCGACGATTGCGCCTTGCGCGGCCGCAGCGACGCCCTTCGCGATCCACGAGGCGACGACCAGCGCCGCCTGAGCGACCTGTACGCCGGCGGACCACATCGCGCGCATGCCCGTCGCGATCCACGCGGCTACTGTCTTGGCGCCAGCGATAGTGGCCTGGGTGCCGGAGTTGATGATGGCGGGGATGAGGAGAGCGCCGAGGACACCGGCGACCGCGATCATGATCGGCTCATTGCGGCCCATCCAGTTGGCCATCGATTCCAGCGCGGGGACCGCGGTGTCGGCGATGAACCCCATGCCGGTGCCGATGATCCCGAAGAGGCGGGACGCGACCGGCTCCAACGCCGCCATGCTGCGGTTCCTGAGAAGATCCCAGTTATCGGCGAAGTCGCGGGTCTCTTCGGCGGCACCCCGGATCGTGTCCGATCCCGCACCGGTCGCCGACACGAAGTCGTCGACGCTGAACTTGCCTTGCTTGACGGCGTCGACGAACTGGGCGGCGCCGCGCGTGCCGAACAGCTTCCCGGCCATGTCGATCGCGGCGGCGTCATTGCCAGCGGCAGTGAACTTCCCGATCTCCTGCACGGCGCCGTACAGCGCCTCCTTTGCGGGTTTGCCCGCTTCCTTGGAGAACGAGCCCAGCGAGCGGGTCATCGCGGCGAGCATCTTGTCGGCGTCCAGGCCGGCCTTGTCCAGGGAACCGATCAGACCGGCCGAGCCCGCGGCGTCGAACCCGAACTGCTTGAGCGCCGGGGCGCCCTTCATCGCAGTCTCGGCGAGCTTCCCGACGGGCACACCAGTGGCCTGCGAGACCCGGAACAGTTGATCGAGTGTCTCCGATGTCTGCGACGACTCGACACTGAACGCACTCATCGCGCCCGAAAGTGCGTTGATGTCCACCGGATCACCGATGTTGGCCAGCTCCATCACCTGAGCCGACACCTGCTCGAGCTCCGGGCCGGTCAGGCCCAACCTGGTGTTGAGGTCCGCGACGGACTGGCCGATCGCACCGAACTCCGCCGGCACCTGCGTGCCGACGCGCTTGGCCACATCGGTGAGCGCATCCAGGTTGGCACCGGTGGCACCGGTGCCGATCCGGATCGTGTCGGCGACGTCGTCGAAGACCTCGCCTATCTTGTACAGGCCAGCGCCCGCGGCGATCACGCCCGCGCCGACAGCCAGCCCGAACTTCTTGAACCCCTCGGACGAAAGCAACGCCGAATCGTTCGCGCCCTTCATCGCCTGCCCAGCCTGGTCGCTGGCCTCAGCCAGGTCACGCTCAGCGGCGGCCAGCGACTCCACGGCCGACTCCGTCGACTTCGACGTCGCAGCCAGGTCCCGCTTGGCCTTCGCCTGCTTCTCCTCCGCCGCCGCCAGCCGTCCGGCGTCGGTGATGCCCTTGTCGCGGAGCGCGTTGAGCTGCGCTTCCGCGACACGCACCTTGCCGGCGGCGTCGGCTTCCTTGTCGCGGGCCTTGGCGACCTGATCGGTCGCCTTCTGCACGCGCGCCTTCGACGACTCCACGCCCGACGCGATGCCCTCTCCCAGGGTGACGCCGGCCTTGCGCCCCAACGCGTCCATCCCCGACAGGCCCTTGCCGACCTCGCCGGTGACGTTCTGGATCGACGGAATGACCTGGAGGGTCGCGTATCCGATCGTCGACAAAGGGGAACTCCTCTCGGGGTCAGTGAGCGCCGACGCCGAGCGCGGCGTAGTGGCGTTGGAACTGGCGGCGGTGCTTGCGCATCGCGGTGTCGTGGCGCTGGCGGGCTTCGGGCGACTTCGCCTTCGACGAGACCGGGCGGGCCGGATGGCGGGCGGGCTTGCGCCCCTTTTTCAGGCCACGGTTCGCGGTGAGCTCCCACAGGTCGGCGAGGAGGAACTCGACCGCACCCCACGGGCGGCGCCCCTTGTTCGCTTCCATGGCCAGCAAGCTCTCCGGCGGCAGGCCCTTGATCCGGACGTACACCTGCCGAAGCGTCAGCAGGCGCCGCCCGTGCGAATCGAACCGCCACAGGTCACCGAGATCTCGGTGATAGAACCGTTCGAGGTCGGCCTCCACCAGGTCCGCCCGATCCGACTTGAGCAGAGCCAGGAGGCCCCTCAGTTTCCCGAGCGCTCGAATCCGCCGGCGGCACCGAGCTTGTGGAAGAGCTCGTTGATCTGGCGCAGCGTGTAGTCCTTCTCCATGAGGGTCTGGTACCCGCTGCGGTCGTCCTCGTCGCGCTGGAGGAGATACTGCAGGCACGTCAGCGCCTTCTGGTCCTCGAAAGCCTTGATCGCCCGCGCGGGCCAGTCGAGAGGATCGGCTGGGCACCAATAGGTCTCGCCGTCGAACTGCACCCCCACCAGCTCGACGCCCTCGACTTCGCGTTCCAGTGGCGTCGACTCATCGGCCATCCGGCGCTTCGTGGCCTGCTGCCGACTGCGCTTGTCCGCAGCGCGCCGCTGCGCGCGGTTCCCGGACGGGAGCCGGTCGGTGTGGTCCTCGCGGTCGTCCTGGCCGTCCGGATCGTCGTAGTCGTCGCCGTCGTAGTCGTCGCCGTCGTCGTAGTCGCTGATGTCGATCGTCGGCGCGTAGTGGTCGAGGTCGTGGGTGGACTTCTTCATTTCTGTGCGGTTTCCTTCCGTGTTCCCCGCCAGAGCGCCGCACTCATGGCGGCAACAACTCCAGCGGTGGTCTGTTCTTTCACGCCGGCCTCGAGGAGCTGCTTCTCGAGGAGCGCTACTTCGGCGACGAACTGCGCGCGCTCGACGTGCGCGGCGCGCGTCTCGCGCACCTCGGTGCGGGCGGACTGCACTGCGGCGGCGAGCTGGGCGCGCTTGTCGCGTGGATAGTTGCCGTCGGCGTCCGCGATGCCCAGTTCGGCGGCGGCGGCACGCAGTTCCTGTTCGCTGGGGACCGTGCGGCTCATCGCGGCGCCACCGGCAGCGGGAAGTCGGCGGGCAGCGGAATGCGCCGCAGGCTCGACTCCACCACGAGGTCGTCGGGGTTGGCGGGGTCGCGGAGCAGGTCGCCGTCGGCGTCGAGCGCCCACACCTCGCATTCGAAGAACGGCGGGTGCAGCGACGACTGCACGATCCAGCCGCGGCCCTCCGGGACGCGGACAGTCGATCCGTACCGCAGGTCCTCGTGGTCGTGGAGGAGCGCGGTGAGCGCGAGGTAGGCCTCGGGATGGTCGGCCATGGTGATGTGTGTGCGGCTCATCATCGGTCCTGACGGTTGTGGGTGCGGTGCCGCAGATCGGCGGCGGCGAGGATGAGGTCGTGCAGCCATCCGGCGAGAGAGCAGATCACCGGTGTGCCTCATCTCTGCTCGTGGAGCGGAGAGCCGCCCCGGCCGGGCACCGCACAAGAACCCGGCCGGGGGGCGTCATAGCCGGTCAGGCGTGGTAGCTGACCGAGATCTTCGGCGAGGTGCCGCCGGTGAGGGAGTTGTCGCCGGCCACGATCGGGCCCTGCCCGGTGTAGCGGATCCGGAAGGGGCCGCCCGCGGTGCCGGTGACGGTGACCGTGCCGGTCACGGTGGCCAGCGACTCCATCGCCGCCTTCACCGCGGGCCCGTCCGAGTCGGCGGCAAGCGGCCCGGTCTCGTCGCCGTTGACCTTCACCTTGAACGTGCCACCGGTCGGCGCGCCCTCGATCGTCAGGTCGAGGTCGTACGCGCCGTCGAGACGCGACTGCGTGGACTGGACGGCGAACAGTTCCTTGTCGGCGTTCGGCACGATCGTCGACGTGAACTCGATCTCCGGCAGATCCGACTCGTTCTCGGTGCGCCCGCCGTACTCGGTGGTCGACGGCATGAGCGAGAACAGGCGGTGCTTCTCGCCGTCGTCGGTGCGCTTCTCGAAGCACAGGTAGACGTCGGCGGGCTTGGACACCCGCACCCGGTCGGCGGTGTCGTTCTTCGACCGCAGGTACGCGACCGTCGGATTCTCCTCCAGGGTGGTGAACTTTCGTTCCATCTTGAAGTTCTTGAACCCGAGCTTGATCACGCCGTAGCCCCACGCGGTGTGCTCGGTCTTGTCCCACTCGACGGACTCCTCGAAACCGGAGTCACCGTTGAGCAGCCCCGCAGGCCGCCACAGCGGGCCCAGCGCTGCGGTGATCGTTGCGGGCAGCAGGTCCAGGATCGTCTGCCCCACCGGAATGTCGGACGGGAGCACGATGTACACATCCGCTTCAGCCCAGATCTTGACGTTGTTCGGATCACCGGCCATGGGTGATTCACCCCTCTCCAAGGGTTGTGTGATGTACGGAAATTGCAGTGCGGTAAGCCACCCGAGAGGGGTGGTGGTTTTAGGTCCGCGTCAGATCGCGGCGGTCCGCACGCGGGTGCGGACGGTGACCGACGCCAGGTCGGCGCCGGTGCGGGAATCGCGGGCTTCGATCACCGCAGTCCCCGGAAGCACCGACGCCAGCGGCGGCACGTCGGAGCACAGCAGCAGGCCGAGTGCGCGGCGGATGATCGCGGTGTCGCGGCCGGTGGTGTACGACGTCAGGCGCAGCGTCGGCCGGGTGCAGACCGGCCACTGGTCGAGCGGGCCGCCGTCGTCGGCGATCGCCAGAACGGGTGGATCACCGAACTCCCAGTCCGCCGGGAGCTCCAACTCGACGCGCACATCGGGGAACTTCTCGCCGAGCCGTGCTCGCAGCCAGTCCCGAACCGGGGTGACAACGTCGACCGGCTCGACGGGAGATGATGGCCGGCTCACTTCGCCTTCACTTCCAGGCCCACACGGGCCGCAGCGCGAGTCAGGACGCCATCGGTGGCCTGCAGCTCCATCCCGGCTGGGTCGGCGATGATGACCGCCGCGGCGCCACGGTCGGTGGTGTACGCCTCGACGAGCACGTCCACGCCGTCCGGGACATCTGTTTCGGCGGCGATCTGCTCGGCCATGGTGGTCATCTGCGCCGCGAACTCGGGCGACTTGAGGATCTCCCCGATGCCCTTGTGGCTGCGCCGAAATTTCGGGCGCGCCATCAGCCGAGCTTCCGGTAGACGGTGATGTCGTAGCCGTTCAGCTCGGGGTCTTCGTCGATGTACGGTTCCGGTTCGCCGAGCACGCGATACCGTTTGCCGCGCACCACCAGGGTGGCGTCGCGGCCCAAGCCGCTCGTGATGGGCAGCCCGACCCGCAGGACCGTGTCGTCGCCGTCGACGCCGCGCGCCCGGCGTTCCTCCGTGGTCAGCGGACCCACCCAGCAGCCGGCTACATCGACATCGACGTCGTGCACAGTGACCGTCCCGTCAGCGTTGCGCACCGTCTGGGCGAGGATTCTGATCGTCTCGTTGCCGAGCACCGTCAGTACCTCGGATCCGAGCAGTCGTCGAAGAACCCGGCCGCCAGCGCTGAGGTCGGAATGCCGAGCTGTTCGCGCTGGAAGTCGGTCAGTTCCAGTTCGCCGCCCGGGACCAGCAGCGTGCCGGACTTGCTGCGCGGACCGTCAGCACGGGCATACGAGGTGTGTCCGGCGTACGGTGCCGTGGAAATCGCTGCGCGCACCATCGACACCGATGCCGTGATCGCGGCCGGTTCGTCGTCGGCGATGGCCGAGCCCTTGGCCTCGAGCCACTCCTCGCGAATCTTGCGGCCGGCGGATTCGAGTAGCTGTTCGGCACCGACCTCCGCCGCTGCGGGCAGCCCAGGCCACAGTTGCCTCAGCCGTTCCACGGTGAGGAAGGCCTGCGGCACAGGCTGCCCGCTGGTCACGGAAGGTCCGCCTTGATCAGGTCGGCGCGCGAGGAGGCCTCGGCGTCGGCGCGATCCATGCCGTGCGAGACGGCGTACTCGACCCAGGCGGCGACCGGCGCCGAGTTCTTGGGACGCTCCAGCGGGCCTTCCTGCGCGGCGTCTTCGGAGACCGGCTCAGTCGCGGACTCCGTCGGCTGATCGTCGGCGGCATCTGCTCCGGCGTCCGCCGTCTCACCGCCATCCTCGTCGGACTCATCGCTGGACTCGGAGCCGTCGAGGCCAGCGAGAATGTCCGCGTCGTCGGCGGCGCCCGCCGCAGTGGTGGCGTCAGCGTCGGCGGCGGACTTCGCGGGGGCCCGGCCCGAGCGGCGCTCGGGTTCGGCCCAGACTCCTGCAGCGTCGCCGCGTCGAATTTCGGCGGCCGAGACGTCGATCTCGTCACCGAAGTAGGCGCGGCGGCGCTTCTTGTCCTTGTCCCGGTACTCCCACGTGGCGACGCCGAGTGTGCGCTTGGCCATTATCCGGCCAGCCCGGTCAGCTTCTTGATGGAATACGGGTTCGTCACGCCCATGATCGGCAGGACCGAGGACTGCACCCAGTTGCGCTTGGTCTTCTGCTCGCGCCAGGTCTCGGTGGCCAGGCCCTGCTCGTAGTCCAGGAAGCCGACCTGTGCCCGGGCGACGGCGTACGCGGTGCCCGCGGTGATCCGGTTCGACGGGAAGATCTCCAGGCCAGCGTCGGCGAGGATCGCCGCCAGCTCGACGCCGTAGGCCACGCGCAGGTTGTGGAGCTCCTGCGGGTTGACCAGCCACAGGTCGTAGGTGACACCGAGCTCTTCGCGGTCGGCGGCGAGCTGGACGGCCGCGAAGTCCGCGAACGGGCGCTCGTTGTTCGGCGTCGGTGCGGTGCCCGACAGCGTCACGTTCGACCAGTCGTTACCCGGCACGATCGCGGCACCACCGACGGCGGCGAGCGCGGCCTCCAGGGTCGCCACAGCGCGGGTGTTGACCTTGCGGACGATGGTGTTGGCCAGCTGGGTGACCTGGTTGTCGAAGTGGACCTTGTCGTTGCGGCGCACGGCCTCGTCGGAGACCCAGAACTTACCGCCCCAGTCCTCGGACTTGGCGACCTGCGGTGCCGACCGGTCGCTGCCGACGACGGGGTACTCGGCGCCGGGTGCGCGTTCCTCGACGTCACGCGACAGGTAGAGCTCGTTCTGCTTGAGCTGGTCGTAGATCACTGCGCCGGAGGCCACCGAAGCACCCGAGGACGCGAAGATCTTGTCGACGATGAAGCTCTGCAGGGTCAGGTCGGCCAGGCGCTTGGTGATTCGGCCGGGCTGCTTGAGAGCGGTGTCGACGGTGAGCTGATTGCCGGAGATGGTCGGCGCACCCAGCGGGTACGAGACCGGGGCAGGAGAAGTCATGGTGATGTCCCTTTCAGTACAGGCTGATCTCGGCGTCGCCGCCGTTGGTTGCGGCGGTCACGGCGTAGCCGACGGCCACGCCGCTCGTCTTGGTGACCGCGACGCCGGCGGCGCCGATCTCGACGTCGGCGAACGCGGCGATGTCGCCACCGGCGCGGACCTCGACGACGCGCGAGTTGCCGCGCAGCACGCGCACGACCTCACCGACCGCGGCGTCGCGGCCGGCGACGCCGAACGCCTTCGCTGCGGCGTCGGCGGGCGCGATGGCCACGTTGCCGGACGCGCGGTTGCCGGAGATCTTCACGAACCGCTTGCCGGTGACGGCGACCGAGCAGCGGCCGGACACGTCTTGGCCGGGTTCGTAGATTCCGTTCACTTCGTTCGCCATGGTCAGGCCTCCTTCGTCGGGGCGGTGTTGAACCAGCCCAGGTCGCCGCCATCCTCATGAGTGACGGAGTGTCCGAGCTCTACCGTCGGCGCAACGGTGCCCTCGGGGATGGACGCCAGCATGGCGGAGGTGCCCTGCTCGTCCATCGACATCAGGTTCATGTAGTGCTCGCGGCGCGCGGGCGGGATGCGCCCGGACGCGACAGCATTGTCGACGGTCCGTTCGCGCGACTCTCGGACCTGCTGATCGCGAGCTTCGCGGCCCGCTGCGGCGTCGCGCTGCAGCTGCGCGAAAGCGCTCTTGTCGACCTGCACCACGGAGTCTGCTGCAGCTGCACGAGCGGCCGCCTGCTCTCCGGTCGGGACCGCGGCGGCGAGGCTGGCCACTGCCTTGATGACGGCGGCCACGTCGGCTTCGTCGCCGAGGCTGACCGCTTCACGGATCTGGGTGAGCCCGTCGGCCAGGACGGTGACCGCCGCGATGATCGCCTCCAGGTCGGCATCGTCTGCCAGGCCGAGCGCGGTACGCAGGGCGGCCAGCTGTTCGTTCGTGATTTCCACGCCCGAACCTCCTTCGTTGGTATTCCCGCCTGCGGCGGGTTCGGCCGCCGCGGCCGACTGGCCGTGGCGGGACTCGGCGCGCGAGGCGTACCGAAGAATGGGAGCCGACGCCGCAACCTGCTCGGCTTGGGCGGGATCGTCGGTCGGTGCGACGTCGTCGTAGCGGATGGCGACCTTCACCGGCTCGCCGAAGGTGACACCGTCGGCGCCGTCTCCGTCGCCGATGATCACCGGCACCCGCAGGCGATCACCGGAGTCGTCGTCGATGACGATCAGCTGCATCGGGTCCAGGGAGAACTCTTCGATCCAGTAGGACCAGGGCGCATCGTCGTAGTAGGCGCGGCGCACATCTTCGGTCGAGACCGTAGCGGTCACCGAGAGCGGCTGTGGCATGAGGGTTCCTTCCATCATGATGACGAACGGTGTCGCGTCAGCTCCTGTGGTTGCGGCGACGTCGACGCCGTACAGCTGGGCGACGTCCTGCAGCGACTGCAGGGTGCCGATCGCCGGGTGCGACACACCGAGCAGTGCGACCGCAGTCAGCACGAAGTCGTGTGTGTGCCCGAGCGCGCAGCGGTAAGACCACTGCCCTTCAATCGAGCGCTGCGGGTACGCGGAGGCGATGATCGGGCCGAGCCAGCCCGGCATGCCGACGTAGTCGCCGACGAGCGTGTGGCCGTCGTCGAGCAGTCCGAGGTTGTCGATGTAGCCGACTGCGGGTTCGCCGTCGAACCTCGGGTCGGTGTGTCCGAGCTTGAGGGTGGGGCGGTGTACCGCGGGGCAGTCCAGCGCGGTGACAGCGTTCGCGAGGTCGCCGGTGGTGAACGTGTGGACACCAGTCGATGCCGACCAGGTGCCGGTGTGCATGAGCTCGACCTGGCCCAGACGGGACAGCGGGGGCGGTGCCGGCACCACGACATCGGTCACGACGCTGCTCCTACCGATGGCACGGTGACTGCCGGGGCCGAGTCCGCGGTGTCGTCGCCGGCGTCGGCGCCGGCGGCGGACGGCAGGCCGAGGTTCTGGCGGATCGCGTGCTCGGTGCCCGGGTCGGGGACGAGCAGGCCTGAGTCGACGAGCATCTTCAGCGCCGCAGCGGTGGCGTCCTGGCGGGTGCCGATCTCGTCGAAAACGATGCGTGGGGCGGCGACGTCTGTACCGAAGTTCAGATCGACGAGGTCGTAGACGATGTGCTCGGTCGAGATCTCGGCGATCTGTTCGGCGACGGCCTGCAGCGCCTGAACGAACGTATCGGCCTGCACGCTGGCCAAGGCGTAGCTTCCGCCGCGGCCGTCAAGGTTGAGGAAGTGCGCGAGGCCGGCCAACGCGATCGCGCGGTCATGCGATTCGATAGCGCGCTGAGGGTCGGGCAGGTTGCCCTGCACGCCGATCAGTTCCGCTTTCCACCCCGGAGGTAAGCCGAGGCCCGCGAAGTTGCCGGCACGCATATTCGAGGCGAGCTGCTGGGCGCGCTCGACTTGCTTGTCGTCGTCCTTGGCGCAGGTGACCACGGGGATACCTGCGCCGCCGCGGCGGATGGCTGTCGCCTGCACACGCAGGATGTCATCCTTCAGCAGCCAGTTCTTGTGGACCGGGCGCAGCAGGCTCTTCCCGATCCAGTTCCCCGATCCGCCGTGCCGCACGTAGGCGACCAGCCGCGACACGGGGATCTTCACCTCGGCCAGCGCGGATGGTGCCAGGCCGTTCCAGCCGGGCGGTGCCTGCTCGATGGACTCCAGTCCTCCGTCGCGCGCGACGTTGATCTTCGAGATCGTCGCCTGCGGGCGCGGCGCCAGCTTCCGGAGCCAGAACTGCCTGGCCTCCGGATCGTAGCGGTACACCTGCTCGAAGTAGGCGTGCCCGAACTCGAGCATCGTCAGTACCTCGGCGAGGTGCGTGCGCCAGGAGAACCGCCCCTGTCGCCGCCGGCCACGCGGCATCGCGGTCGCGGTATCGCGGTCGTCGGCTTCATCGCTGGCTCCCACGACGGGTAGCCCGAGGTTCGCGGCGATGAAGTCGACGACCGCAGGGTCCGCACCGGCCGGGTCGATGCGCCACGGCGTCCGCAGGATCGGAAGCTTGATCGCCTCCAGCAGCGACGTGACTCGACCGTCCTCGTCAGCCATCCGCGCGAACAGCGCGATCGACGCCGGCCACCGCAGCTCCGGGATCCGCTCGTTGGAGTCGAAGTCTGTGCCGCCGCTGTTGACGTATCCCGTCTCGACGGTCGGGTCAGCAGGCATTGCCGAGCCCTCCGACGGCGCTGGTGCCAGCGTTGAACCGAGTCCCGCCACAGCTACCTCCTCACCGTCGTCAGAACCCCGCCGCCATTGCGTCGAAGTCGTCGAAATCGAAATCCTGTGGCCACTGCTCACCTGTCGCGGCGTCGAGCGCCGGCAGTGCGCCGCCGGTGTCGATGCCGAACTCGATCAGGCCCCAGCGGGCCATCGTCATCGCCACCAGCGGCGCGATCGACGCGCCGCCCTCGGCGCGGTTCCATGCCCAGTCGCCCTGCGGCATGAGCCGCTTGGTCGCCGATCCGAAGGCGTCGATGATCGCGGGCTGGTCGGCGAGGTACATCTGTGCGTCGAGCAAGTCGGCTTCGATGCCCTGACAGGCGACGGCCATCTTGTCGGCCCCGGTCACCTCGGGCACGATGTCCTCCGCCTTGAGGAGCGCGATCAGCGGCGCCGCGGCGGACTTGCGGTCGATGATGATGATCGGGTCCCACAGGTCGACGAGTGCCTTGACCTTCCTCACCATGGCCGCGTTCGTAGCCTTACCCACGAACCCGACCTCGAGGTACGGTGCGCCGTCGTCGGCGAACGTGGCCGCGACAATCGCCCAGTCGCGGCCGACGTACGACCGGTCGATGGAGATGGCCACCGAACCCCGAAGGTGCAGATCGTTCGGGGCCTTCGCCGCTTCGAGTACCTCGTCGGCGTACAGCGCTTCGCCGGTATCGACCAGCTTGGGCCAGACGCCCCGGCCGAGGAAGTTCACGTCGAAGATCCGTCGGGACCGCTCGGTCTTCTGCTTGCGCAGCGCGTCCCGCATCTTCGCGTCGGTCTGGATGATCCCGAACGACGGGTTGGCGTAGCGCCAGGTCTCCGGTTCGTCGCGGTCCATCTCGGGCGGCGCCATGTGCTCGGCGAAGTACAGACCGTTCGGGGAGGTCGCCGCCAGGGCGTCCTCCCGCAGGGCCGTCAGCACGAGCCCGTTGGTGTGGATGTCGGCGTTCACCGCCGAGCTGGTGTAGATCGTCTGCGGATTGTCCGACGCCATGATCGTCGGGTCCAACGCCGAGGTATCACCCTCGGTGAGGTTGTACGCCTCGTCGTAGATCAGGAGGTCGACGGCGTCGAGACCGGTGCCGGAGTCCGGCGATCGGGTGATGAACGTGATCGACGCTCCGCTGCGCAGCTGGATCTCGGCCATGCCCTGCGACATCGTCGGCTTCTTCTTAAGCTTCGAGCGCAGTGACGGAATCGCTTCGATCATCTTGATCAGCCGCTGTGCGATCACGCGGCCGGTCTTCCACCGCTGCACCGAGAACACGATCGTTTCGTTCAACACGAACAGCCCGTAGACGCAGCGGTAGAGCAGCACCTCGGACTTGCCGTTCTGGCGCGGGATGATGAGCACGCACGTCGAGTGCAGCCACAACCCCGAGACCGGGTCCCAGCGCAGGATGCCGCGCATCTCGTCGGCCTGCCACGGAAAAAGCGGCTTGTCGCCGGCAATCCGATTCGACAACGTCACCGCAGCGGCACCGCGGCGCTCCCACTCCGGGACCGGTTCGGCCTGGAGCAGGTGGTGTGGTTCTTGCCGGCCAGTGAGCGCGGCCGGCGCGCGGTCAAGAACCGGTGCAGTCACGAGGCGATGCCTTCGAGTACGTCGGCCTTTCCGTCTCCCGACGGCGTCGCCGGCGCCAGTGCCCGAATGTCGGAGACCAATCCGCGGAACGCCGCCGCCTGCGAGCGCGCCTCAGCCAGCACACCAGCGATCTTCACCGTGAGCGCACCGTCGCGGTCCTCGGTGAGGACCATCCACGTCTCCGCGTCGCCTGCGATGACCCGATCGAGCCGGCAGCAGCGGTTCCACACGCGCACGGCCTCCACCGCGAGCACGCGGATCGCCTCGGACTGCGAACCGCCGACCAGATCGAGGTACAGCGTCTCGGAGTTCGGCTCCAGCTCGTCGAAGTCCAGCTCGACCGGTGCAGATTCTTCGTCCATGTCGCCACCTCCCGCCCGAGACCGGGTGGCGCACCGAACTGCGCATCTGTACACAAAAAATCCTGACTAACCGCGGGGCCGTCAGGGGGCCTACCCCCAGATATTTCCGGTGGTAGGGGCATTACCGCAGGTCAGAAGGGCCAAGGCAGGCGACGGACGCCGAGCGGACCCGTTTCCTGCCGATCTCGGCCGCCGAGGGCAGGCCGCTGATCATCTCGGCTGCCATCGCCGCGTTCTGAGTTGCAGATCGCGTGCAGAAGCCGGTCTGTCGTCGTCCCGCCACGCGCTCGCGGCAGCGAATGGTCACCGGAGAGCGGCTTCCCGTCCGGATTCTTCTCCGGAGCGAGGAACATCGGCCGGCCGCACCACCAGCACGGTGCACCGTCGACGTGGTTTGCCTTGAGTCGTTCGGTCTCTTGCTGGTGCTTCCAGCCGAGCTGGCGAGCGGTCGTCGATGTCACCAGTGGATCCGTCCAGCGCGTGCTCGCGTGGCAGCTTCGGCCTTCGCCACGTCGATCATTCGGTACAGCTTGTGTCCGCGATCAGTCAGCCCCGCCGGTTGGAGGTTGCGGCGCACCCCGGATCGGTCGAGGTAGCCGCGGTTGACCCACGCGCGGACCGTGGTGCGTGAGACGCGGGCGACCTCGGCAGCTTGAGACTCCGTGAGGAGTGAGTCCACACCATCGGGCACCGGCGGCGCGGTCATCTGCACCACCCCCGAAACGCAAGGAACCTCCTACACCAGCGAGGGGAAGGAGGTTCGGGCACAGCTCTACCGCTGCGCCCCATGATACATGTATCACCCACCCCAGCGGCACCCCCCCTGGACCTGCGTGTCGGCACCCCCACCTGCCCCGCGCCGATCATCGGAAGCCCCTCCTTGCCGGCTGCTGCTTCGTCTTGCGGGTGTCTCCGGCCGCGCCCGTCGCGGCCTCCATCTGCTCGTCGGTCACGATGTCGGCCAGGACACGCGCCAGGAAGCCGTACTCGGCTTCGGAGGTCCGGTAGTCGCAGGCACCGCACACGATGAAGTCGCCGGCGCCGTACATGCCCGGGACCCGCTCGAGCGTCAGGAGTCCGCAGTCCGGCGCTGGGCACGGCATGGGCAGTACGGTCCGGCGTCGGCCGTGACCGAGGCCGAGGCGGATCCGGTGGTGCAGGGACCGGAGCTCGTCGAGCGCTTCATCGTCGACGCGCCACTGCCACAGCACCGCCCACGGTGGCGGCACCTCGTCGAGCGGTACCCAGCGGCCCTGCGTGCACAGCCAGTCGGTGCGCGGCACGAGGTAGGTCAGGGACTCGCGGAGCACCGCCGACTCCTGACGCTGCCGACGGCCGTCGAGGATCATCGGTGCCGGTGCAGTCTCGCCGCGGTACTCGGCGACCATGTCGTGCAGGGCCAGCACGCAGTCGACGATCTGCGCGGCATGGTCGGACGCCCACTCGGCCGGGTGGCCGAACTCGCGGCGCCCACCCGCGCGGCGGCCGGCATTGGACGACAGCGGCTGTGGGAGCGTGCCGCGCAGAACCTTCCAGTCCTCGGCGAGGTCGAGCAGCAGATGATGCAACTTTGGGCCGGTCATCCGTCGGCGTGGCCACCACGCGGGCACGTCCGTCGACCACTCCATAGACTCGCTCACCTCGCGACGCTCTCAGCGCAGCAGCAGCACACCTCGGCTGATATCAGCGCGGCACTGACCATCACCTTCGTCAGCTCGATCGCTTCGGCCTTCGAGAAACCAACCGCGGTGAACGCCCTGTAGATCGCCCACGCGTTCGTGGCGTTGTCCTTGTCCGAGAGCCCCTTCATCGGTAGTCCTTGCGCCAGCGGTAAGCGTGCGGGCACGACGCGAAGTGACTCAGGTACAGCGGCTGCCCGGCCGCGCGCATGGCCGCCGCCTTCGCCTTCCCCAGCACCACCTGTTGGGGCTCGCGCGACACCGGATCGACGTGGATCGAGACGTTGCCGTACTCGCTCGCGTCAGCATCGACCGGCGCGAGCCTGTTGGTCTTGGCGTCCACACACCAGACGATCTCCGCTCCGCACGACCCGCAAAAGGCCGTGGACGCCCGCGCGGTCATGCCATGCCTGCCTTCACCCACGAGCGCGCCACGTCGATCGCCTCCGGCCACGTCGCCACGACGCGCACGGCCAGCAGCTGCCGGACCGGGCTGGCGTAGATGCCGACGCAGGAGACTTCCCACTGCCGGCCAGCCGACATGTACAGACGAGGGAGCTTCTTGATCTGGATCTTGTAGTCCACAGAGAGACCTTTCAGTGCGGTTGAGTTCCACCACCACGGCCCCGGCGGCCACGACGACGGCGATGAGAGTTCGGCCTGGGAGGTGAATGATCTGGGCTACCGACCCGTCCCGGCCCGGCCCGTCCCGACCCGCCCCGACCCGGACGGACAGATTCCGTACCCTGCCGATCTGCTGGATCAGGCTGATTTCTGCTTGATCGCCTGTTGATCGGTGCGGGCGAGGCGATTGGGGCGGGTGTGACTGGTGGGGGCGGTCGTTCCGCCGGAGGGGCCGCGGCGGACGCCGCGGGACCTCCGGTCCGGTCCACGTGATCGCTTCGGCTGGCGCCTACGGCTGCCTGGCCGGTCGGGGTCGCGCCTTCGGCTGCTGACTCCGTGTTCTCCTGGGTCGCGCCTGCGGCTGCGTTCCCAGATACCGGCGGCGCGCTCTCAGCTGCAGCCTGGCCCGGTAGATCCCCGCTGGCTGCGGGGTATCGAGATGCGCTCTCCTGGGTCGCGCCTGCGGCTGCGTTCCCAGATACCGGCGGCGCGCTCTCAGCTGCAGCCTGGCCCGGTAGATCCCCGCTGGCTGCGGGGTGTCGAGAGTCGGTGCTCTGTCGCCGTGGGGTGACGGAGCGGGCGATCTTGTCGAGAGCCTCGGGCGCCGTGGCGACGGGCACTTGGTACCCGTTGTCTTGGCGCCACCGGTTCTCGGTCAGCCACCGGACGGTGTAGACCGAGTACAGCGGCTCCTCGGGCGGCGGCATGATCTCGGTGATGCCCTTGGGGAACTCGTTCCGCTTCCGCGACGAGTTGCAGGTCTTGCAGCACACGACGAAGGTGTCGATTCGCGCAGCTTCCCCGGGAATCAGGTGATCATAGGTGCCGGCCCGCCCGGACCGGCGATCGTTGTTCCAGTTCACGATGTTCCCGCACCAGCGGCAGGCGTCGCCATCGCGGATGCGGACGGGAACGGTGAGCGAGGGACGGTTCGAGTCCTCGCGCTGCTGGCGTTCCCACTCGACTTCCGTCTTCAGCCGGAGGTGAATGAACTCGGCGTCGGTGTCGATGATCTTGTAGGCGTATCCGCCGTCATCGAGCACGACCTCGGTCATCAGTCCGGCGAAGATCGACGACGCCAGCAAGGCGTCGATGCGCGTAATCCCGGCGACCTGGATCGCAGTGCCGCGGGTGACCACGTAGTCGGTCAGGTGCGCAGCGGCTTGCGTCGCGCACCTGACCAGGAAGCCGAAGGTCTCGTTCATGAGGCGGTCGTCGAACTCTGGCAGCTCGGCAACGTTGAGCAACACGGGGTGAAACGCAGATGTGTCACCGAACCGGGCCCAGGGCACAGAGGACTCCTCACGAGGAACAGAACAAAACGATCAGAACGGATCAGGACGGACGTTGGGCGGCGCGCGGGCCCGCGATGGTCCGGTCACAGTGGGTCTCGATCCATCCACGCCAGTAGCCGGCGCGGCGGTAGATCATCGGGCACCATGGCGGCGAGCGTGACGATCAGCACGAACCGCCACTGGACGCCGCCGACCTGTGCGGCCTGTGCCAGCAGGTCCAGCATGGGGCCGGCGTCACCGTCTCGGACAGCGCCGACGATCTGCTGCGCAACCGGCACCATCGCGTCACACTCGGGCTGGTCGAAGTAGATCCGCCCCGCCCCGCGCGCCGCGAACTCAGCCACTGGGCACCTGCTCGGAAGGGTTGACGACCGCTGGCCGGTAGGCGTATTCGCTCTTCCCGTCCGGGAGCGTGCCCACAGCCATCCGCACCTGCGGCGAATGCACAATCGCCACGGTGTGCCCCGTGCTGTCCCGGACCCGGATCTCGCTGTTCTGGACGAGGGTCGTGAAACCGGCCGTTGACACGTAGGCCTTATCGATTCGGTCCAGGCACGATTGGATGGACAATCGCTTCTCGGTGCCAGCACCAGCGATCGTGGCGTGCGTGGCTGACACTGACCGCGCCCACCGCCGAATGTCCGCATGTACCTCCCTGCGGGCGCTCACTGGCCCACCTCCCAGTCGAGAGCGCGGACCGTCGCGCAGCAGCACGGGCACCCGCAGTCCAGCGCCCGCACCCGCTCGATGGCGGCGGCAGCGGCATCCGCTTCGGCCTCGGCGCCGAGGACTTGCCCGATCAGTTCCTCGACCGCTTTCCCCGACCGCAGTTTCTCGACTTCGGCCACCAGATCGGCCACCAGCACGGGGGCAGCAGCGATGAAGGTTGCGTTGGCCTCGGCTTCGTCGGGCGTCCGCTCACCCGCCTCGGTGCAGCGAGCGAGGTCCCACGCGGCAACGGTCACGTTGTGGTCGGTGCCGATGATGTCGCTGTAGATCCACGGTCCGGGGGTGATGCCGTCGAGCAGATCGCGGGCGCGTTCGGTCACGTCGCCACTCCTCACATCCACCACCGCTTCGGGCCGCGGATCTGCAAACGCCCGCAGGTCTCGCAGGTGCGGTACTGGCGCATGGAGTTCCTGAACTGCAACCAGAACCCGAAGTCATGCCGGTGTCGCCTCATGCCGCAGTCTCCTCGGTGAGCGCGCGGATGATCGCGACCGCACTGATCCGACAAGTCGGGTAGTGCCACACAATCTCGCTGTCGGTACAGGTCGCCAGCAGGTCGCGGACCTGATCGACCGGCACGCGAGTGCCCCGCACGCACGGAATATCGCCCATGCGCTCCGGGTCGGTCCAGACGGCCAGGGCTTCGACACGGGCGACCGTCGCGGCCAGCTCCTCGCGTTCAGCACGCACCTCGGCGAGCTCGGTGGCCGTGTCCTGCCACGCCACCTCGGCCGCGTCCGCACGCTCGGTCTCACGACGGGGATCGACGCGGCCCGCGGCATCGTCCGCGGAACGAATGCGGGCCCGGACAAACGCCCGCGCGACCATCAGCGTGTACGCCCTGTCGCCGTACCAGCTCGGCGAGCGCTCCTCGATGAGCAGGGATAGCGTCTGCGCGACCGCTTGCAGGGCTGCCGCCGACATCGGCTCCGGCTCACCGGTGGCGGCAGCCTCGAGTCGCTCGACATCGGCGCGCAGCGACGCGATCTCGGCGTGCGCCGCGTCGAGCTGGTCGGCCGGAACACGCCATTCGTCGGTGACGGGGCCGGTCGCCGCCGCGACGCCTTTCAGGAGGGTCGCGCGCGGGATCGACACCTCGACGGCTTCGATGACGCCGAGCTGCGGGACGGGCACGCTCAGGTGCACCCAGGCGGGATCGGCGCCAGGGAGCACGTTGGCGGTGACATCGACGGGGTCGAGGGTGGCGCCGTTGATCGTTGGGGCGACCTGGGCCGAGTCGAGTTCGATCGGGACGTAGCGGTGCGGGTCAGTCATGAGTGCGTCCTGTTCAGAGTCGGATCTTCGGGTTGCCGAGGCGGTTGTACGCCATGAGGGCGGCGCGGGCGACGAGGTGAGGGATACCGCCCTTGTGCCCTCGGCTTTTCAGCTCGTGTGCGCGGGCTTGCAGCTGCGCGGGGGTGATCGACGACAACGCGTCGGCGAGGCGCCCGGTGTCGAGCTCGTCGGCGTAGTCGTGGAGCACCAGCGACAGCCCCCGGATGACGGCGGACTTGCGGGCTTCGGGGTCGCCCGGCCAGATGTCGCCGATGAGCTCCAGCACCAGGTGCAGGGTTCGGGTGTCGCAGCGTTCCACGGACCATTCCAGGGCTGCGCAGCACTGGAGGGTCTCGGTCAGTTGGCTGTCGGCCGGCGGGCGCGGATTGTGGCTGACGACGTAGCCGAATCGGTGCGCGACGGCGTCGATCTGGCGGACGATCGGGTCGCCGGCGGCGCGGCGCGCGTACCAGCGGTCCCAGGTGGACAGCTTCTTCGTTTCGCGGTCGATGTCCCAGAACAGGCGGGCCTCGTCGTCGACGGTGAGGCCGGAGTGCACGGTGACCGGGAGCGCCATGTCGGCGTCGACGTGGCACGCTGCGGCCCACCGGTGCTGGCCGTTGATGATGGCGTACCGCGGGCACTCGGTCTCGCCGCGATCGGACACGTCGAGGACGCCGACGAGGTGCGGTTGCCACCGCTTCGACATCGACACTGCGCGGCTCTCGTTCAACTCGCGCTGATAGGTCGGGTCGGCGAACATCTCGTTCACGTGTACTGCGGTCACGTACGTGTCGGTGGTCATCGTCGGTTCGCTCCGAAGACGTACCGTGCACGCTTCAGTTCGACGGGTGGTGCCTCCGTCGTGGTGTGGATGTTCGTCACTTTCGTGCCGGCGGCGCGGATCTGCTTGAAGACCTGGGCGGTGATCTCGGCGTCTCCGAGCGCGGTGTGGGCGAGGTCTGGGTTGCGGTCGAAGCCCCACAGGTCGCAACACTCGGACAGCGATGGTGGTGTGGCGAGACCGTGCAAGGCTGCGGTAGCGGCCTGTACGTCCCACAGTCGGAAGTGCCATGGGGGCTGGTCCGGGTCGCTGTCTGGGGTGGAGTCGGTGCCGCGAGTGGCCGGCCAGGTATTGCTCCGCAACCAGTCCCACAGCACGGACTGATCGAATGCCGTATTCGCGCCGACCAGGGTGGCGCCGGCGAGGACGTCGTACCGCAGCCGTTCCGCCACGGCCAGGCTCTCGGCCGAGGGAAGAATGTCCGAGAACAGGCGGCGCTCGAAGTAGCGGTTCACTGCGAGCGCTTCGGGATCTGCATCCAGCACCATGCTGGCGACGTCGTGGTACGGCACGAAGGACAGTCGCTCGGTGACCGTCAGAGTCTCATCGAGTACCAGCAGCGCGGCTTCGACCATGAGACGGCCGGGGCCGGTCAGTCGGGAGGTCTCGACGTCGATCACCACGAACTTGGCTGGGGCGTTGTCGGTGTCTGTGAGGTGCTTCATCGTGGGGTCCTTCGGGTTAGGGGGTCAGCACCAGCACGGCGAGGAATACGCCGAACGTGATGACGAAGGTGATGACGGAGACCGCGAGGCGACCGCGGCGGAGGGAAACGAGCTGACTCTCGAGGCAGGGCCACGCCTCAGTTCGGCAACGCTGGCAGCAGGTCCAACCATCAATCGTGATCGGGGCGTGCTTGGTCACTGCGCACGCTCTGAGAGGTGGTTGATCAGGACGTCGCCGGGAGGGAGCGGCGCCACCCGGATCTTGGCTCCCGGAGGGAACGCGTCACTGGGTATCCGCCAGCGGCGGCCGCCGGTGCCCGGGTCGATGCCGTCATCGATGAGGTAGATCGGCACCGATGGGTCGAGGTAGCCGAGCGATCCGTCGGCGTTTCGAGCCGGTAGTCGGCATGCGAAGCCGGTCATCGCGCGGGCGTGAGGGGATCTAGGCATCGGGTGCTCCTGCGTCGGGGTGGCTGTCGGTGATCTCGGCGGTGATCTCGGGTAGGTCCGCGGGGCGGGCGAGGACGAGCCGGGTAACGGTGGCGCCTTGAGATGAGCCCACGACGCGGAAGCGGGCGAGGACGTCGAGGACGCGACCGGCTTTCGCGTAGCCGATCCTGAGCTTGCGTTGCAGCATGGATGCGGATCCGAACTGGCTCTCGACCACCAGGCGCGCCGCCGCGATCACGAGCTCCTGGTCGAGGCCGTCGAGCGACGGTTCGGGGGTATCGTCGCCGTCTTCGGGTGTTTCATCGAGGTCGACGGCGGTGGCATTCCACACCGTCACCATGTCGGGGTCGCCGGGGATCGGGGTGGGGAGGCGATGCTGCCAGCGATCTCGCGCACGGCGCAGGGCCAGTGCAGAGTCGGTGGCGGTTTCCTCACTGCCGGTGAGGTCTATGCGTCCAGCAGTCGCGGCACCGAGGAAGTGGTCGCCGATCTGCCACAGCATCAGGTGTATGTCGCTGGGTGCGGAGATGGTGACGGCTTGCTCATACGCTTTCGCCGCGACGCGGAAGCGGTCGAGGACCAGCTCCGGGACGCCGAACGCGTCGGCGCCGGCGCATGTGGGCAGAGCGCACCAGCGTGCTATCTGGGCGGGAATGTCCGGGAAGTCGTCGGAGGTGGTCATCCCAGTGAGCTCCAGCTCGTCGCCCGAGAGCAGGCCGCTGACGTCAGTCAGGTGCAGCCACGTCGCGACGGCATCCGCAGCAGGTTCGCCCGTCACGGCGGTCGTTGTCGTGCTGATCGCGGCTCGCCAAACGAGCCGGACGAAGTAGTCGTCAGCCAGCTTCGCGTTCGTGATCTGGAATACCGCCAGGATCTTCTTCACGTCGATCGGCGCGAGGTCAAACTGTCCGGCGTCGCTGTCTGGGGACGAGTCGGTGACGTGGACGGCGGCGAGCGCTACGGTCTGGCGGTCTGTGGCGCCGACGAGCAGCTGATCGCCTGCCGCCCACACGCGGGTACGTGCCAGCTTCTGCGAACTGTCGGCCGGCGGCTTGTCCACGTGAGGGCGGCAGGCGATCAGCGCGGCCCTCAGCTGTGCTGTCGGGACTGTGACGTCGAGCAGAGTGATTGACCGGCCCGACGCGATCTCGGTGGCGGTCACCGGGTCACTGCCTTGAGGTGTCCGGCGGTAGACCGTCCGGCCTGGAGATTCGGAGCTGGCTGGTGAGTCCGGCACGTTCGCGGGCCTTGGTGCGGGCTGCGTCTTGGGTGACCCATCGCTGGATCTGTTTCTTGCGCCGCGGTGTGAGCGAGTCCCACCACGCGTCCGGGCTGGCTACCGGCATGGGCGGTCACTCCTTTTCCTCGCCGGCGGTGTGCTTGTGGAGGTCGGCGGTGTACTCGTCGACAATGGTCTGCTCGATGTCGGAGAGGCGGTATCCGCTCTCGGTCAGCAGGTTGGTGTAGTCGATGACGTCGGCCAGCAGCGCCGCGGCGCCGTCGACGTCGCGGGACGTCCATCGGGTGCCGCTGAGGATCTGCTCGCCGCGCGTATTGGTGAGCGCCGAGTAGGCGACGAGCTTCACGAGCTGCGGTGGCGTCGCCCCGCGCAGCCAGGTGGCGCTGGCGTCGATCAGCGCGTCATCGTCGCCGCCGTCGTCGGGCACGTTGAGGTACGTGTCGAAGTCGAGAGGCGCTGCGGTTTCAGTGTGTGCACCGTAGAGGATCAGCGCACGACCTGCTAGCTCGCAGGCCACGGCGTCTTGGAGGTTCCGCAGGTGCTCGCGGCGCACGGATGTTGCTGCCTTGACGCTCTTGACCCGTTCGGCGCGTTCTGCGGCGGCAGCGCGGCCGGCGACAGCGGCCTCGTGGTGTCGCCGGCATAGGTCGCCGTCGGTGGCGGGCGCCGAGCACAGCGCCGTCGAGCATTCGGGGGCAGCGTCGGCGACCGGTTCGTCAGCGAACAGGTACGTGACGACGAGTAGATCCTCGCCTTCCCAGGAGGCGGGCTTGATCCAGTACGAGATGGCGTCCTCGCGGGAGATCAGTCCGGCGACGCCGTCCGCATCCCACCGGTTGGTCGAGGCACCCGCTACCGGGTGGCCGGCGTCGACTGCGGCGCGTTCCTTCGCGCACAGTTCATGGGCCGTCCAGGCGTCGGGCCACGGGAACTTGGTGACTCCTGCGGCCTCTGCCGCCTTGATCTGTGCCGCGAGCTTGGCGCGTTGGTCGGCGTCTCGCCGAACCTTCTCGCACTCGACGGCCCAGTTGACGGTGCCGAGAGCCTTTTCGAGGCGGGGCCGGTCCTGCTCGGCGGCTTCGGCGACGACGATCGCGTCGCTGATGGAGACGGTGTGGTCGTTGAGCTTGCCGCGCACTTCCTCGGGGAGCGCCGCGATCTTCACGCGCGCCCGAACCTTCGTTTTGCTCCAGCCGACGCGCTTGGCGATCGTCGCCACCGATTCCCCGATGTCGAGCATCTCCTGCACGCCGGTCGCTTCCTCGTCCGGCGTCAGGGACTCGCGGTCCCGGTTCTCGGTCAGCATGACGGCGATCTGAGCGGCCTCGTCGTCGATCATCGAGTGATTGACGGTCGCGGGGATCTGGGTCAGACCGGCCTTGCGGGCGGCGGTGACGCGGCGGTGTCCGGCCAGCAGCCGGTACTTGCCGTCGTGGGGCACGACGAGGACGGACTGCAGGACGCCCTGGGCGCGGATGGTCGCGGCCAGGCCGGTGACGTCGCCGACGGACCGGCGGAGGTTCCGTGGGTGGAACTCGATCTGGTCGAGGTTGAGGAACTTCTGCTCGACCTCGGTGCTGATGTCTTCGGGTGCGGTGGTCATCGGTGCGGTGTTCCCTTCCCGGGGGTTTGGTCAGGCGGTGGGGTCGGCCGGCAGTGCCGAGCAGGTGCGGGTGTGGAGCGTGAACAGCAGGTCGCTGTCGGCGACGGCGGCGGCCCAGTCGGCCGAGTTGTGGAGGATCCGGCAGACCTGGTGTTTCGTCCCCGAGGTGGGGTCGGTCCACTGGCGTGGGAGCTTCTGCACGGTGCCGGTGTCGTCGGGGCTGAAGTCGACGCACACCCAGCTCCCGGGGTCGCCCGCGGTGCGCCACCACCGCACCGGCTGGTGGCAGCGGACGCACTCCACGCCGGTAGTCGTCGAGCGGGTGCGGTTGCCGGTCACGTCAGCACCCGCAGTCGGGGACGGCCGAGTTCGGCGGGATGGAAGTGCAGCTGGGCGACGAGGCGTTCGATCGCCTGGACCATCGCGTTGACGGCGAGGACTGCGACAGCGTCGACGTCGACGGATTCGAGGCAGTCGACGCGGTCGTAGGAGTCGGAGTAGGCGACCAGGCATTCGCCGGGCAGGCCCGCGAACGTGGCCATCGCTTGCGCCCGCCGACCGGTCGTCGGGTGGCCTGCACCGTCGACGGTCGTGATCGCGAGGAACCCGCCGCGGCGGCGGATCAGCTCGTCGGCGTGGGCCTGGGCGGCATGCAGCGCGGCGATGGCCGACTGCAGCTCGGTGCCGATCCGGATAGTCCGGACCGTCTCACCGCCAACACGGATGTACTGGGCGGCGGTGGTCATCCCTGCCACCAATCCGGGTAGTCGCGGCGCGAGGCAGGGACGACGACCGGGCGCCCAGCGCGGGTGCCGAGCTCGGCCCGGTGCCCGGTGCGGCGGTGGACCGCACGACGGCGCGCAGCGCGCAGCGCGGCGTGCTTGCGGGCGTTGCGGGCACGGATGGCGTCGACGGCGGCGGTCCACAGTGCGCCGCCGAGCGCGAATGCCATGAACGAGATGCCCAAAAGGACTGCGAACTGATCGAACGTCATCATCGCTGGACCCCCGCGGTTGCGTCGATCCGCGCGGCGAGCGCACCGAGGTCGAGGCCGGCCACTGCGGGGCGCACCGCCTCGACGCGCTCGGCCAGCGGCAGGCGCGCCCGCCAGGCGAGGGCGGCGTCGGAGGTGTCGGTGGCCGCGTACGGGTGCCGGGCGGCGACCGGCGCGGGTTCACCGAGGCGGCGGCGACCGGCGCCGGTGTAGTGGACCTGGCCGATGTGCATGGCCACGGGGATCGCGAACGCGCCGAGGGCCTGCCGGGAGTGCCGGCCGGGCCGTTTGTCGCTGGTAGTGTGAGGAATTGGCATAGCTCTTCCTTTCAAAGAGAGTGCCGGGAGCCCGTCGAGGTGATGACTCGGCGGGCTTCGTCTTTTCGGGTGGCGGCCGGAGACGCAACCCCACGCCCCCGGCCACCCGTTTCTCCTACGCTGGTGCTGCTACCGCACGGCGAAGGAGAAGAATCATGGACGAGCTGTTCAGCACGGAGAACCGAGAGTGGACGCTCGAGGTGAATGGTCACTACCGCCAGTTCGGGTACTGGGTGTATCCGTTCCTCGTGGCCGCTTGGGACGCGACGCAGGACAGTGACGACCCCACCGTGCTGGTCACCGACGACGCCGATGACTTCTGGATTCGCGCTGGGGACGACGTGGTATTCCACGTTCCCGAGCGTGATCCCCGCGTCCCGCAGCGCCTCACGCAGAGTGAGCTCGAGGAGTTCGACGAGTTCGAACCCAATCGGAGCTGCAACGGGTACGGGTACGTGCACGTCTACGGCAGCGAGATTGCCTTCGATGACCCAGGATCCGCGCGCTCGACGCGGCGATGACCTACGCGCCGTTGCCCGGCCGGTCGAGGACAACACCGAACCGGAGACGTGCACGCTGAATGAGCCCGACTTGGCGGGGCCCGCGGTACCGGTGATCGAGAGAGACTTCATGGCGGGCTCGCGGGCCGAGGTCTCGCCGAGCTGCTGAAGGATCTGGTTCCACTCTGGCACGCAGATCGGGCAACGACGGCCGCGCGCGCGGTCGTCGAGCCACCGGCCGAGCGCCGTGCGCGTCGACCGTGCACGGTGCCGGCGGCACGCGGGATCGGTGCGGCGGCACGCGGGATCGGTGCGGCGGCACGCGGGATCGGTGCGGCGGTACCGGTCCATCACTGCCCGCCCTGCGCGAGGCGAGCAGCGCGGTCGTCATACGCCGGCACCGACAGTCCGGGAGTGGCATCTACGCTCACACCGGACTGTCGGGCCAGCCACCTATGCTGCAACCGCCAGAGCCCCAACAGGACGGCTTTGGCTACATGACGGGTACCAGCCCGTGCAACAGAGGGAGAACTGAAATGCCGATCCGCGACTTTCTCGCTATCGACGCACCGTCGACCGACTTCCCGGTCACCAACGAACTTCAGGGGCTGCTCGTCGACGTTCTGAGTGACGACGCCAACCCTGACGGTGACAACGACATCACCACCGCGCTCGCGCTGGCTGTCGTCGGCCTCGAGACTCAGGTCCGACAGCTGGAGGCCATGGTCCGCGGCAGCAACGCCGAGCGCGACAACGTCCTCGCGCGGCTGGTCAATCTGGAGATCCGGATCATGGAAGCCGGTGTCCAGCTCGCGCCGCCCGCCGAGTAGCGCGGAACGGACCTGCTGAGCGGAAGCCGGCGGGATCAGTTTCGCGACGCGGTACTGCCGCTGGCGAAGATCAGCCAACGCCTGCTCAACGCCGCGCCGGGACTCTGCTTCCGCGCGTCGGGCCTCGGCGACCTGTTCCGCAGCCGCGGCGGCTTTCTGCTCGACGTCCATCACGCACCCCTGCCGCTCTTCGCGAGGAGGGCGTCGCGTTCGGCGCGGACTTGCTCGAGCTCGGCACGCAGCGCGCGCTCGGTTTCCAGGGCCTCCTGCTTACGGCGGTGCACTGGCGAGTCCGCCAGGACCACGCCGTACCGCTCCACTTCCTCGCGGTCGAGGAGGAAGGGCCCGGTCTTGCCGGGCAGCTTCGTTACGGAGGCTAGCTTTCCCGACTTGATCGCATGGATCACGGAGCGGCGGGACACCCCCAGCAGTTCCGCCGCTTCAACCGCAGTTAACGCATTACCAACGTTTGGCATGCGTCAAGTCTGGACCACGACTTCGTGTGTGTCAAGTGTTGTACACACACCAATCGGAGCACCCAGGGGTGCCGGTGTCGTTGCCCCATCGCCGGAATCGACCCACGAACCTTGCCTACCTATCGCGTCAGGCCACGCCTCGTGGCCCTGCCGAATCTCGGCAAGGCTTGGGTGTGGCGCCGGCATTGGTCGCGATCCGTCCGGCGGCTCCGAGGGCAGGTCGGAGACTGGGCTACTGCCCGTCAGCCTTGTTTTCGTCGAGCTGTGCAAGAAACGACGGCGCCACACTTGGCACAGCTCAAGTTTCTACGGCCTTATTTGGCACACGTCAAGCTAGTTCGCAAAAGCAACGGTCCGGGACTCTTGCCTAACCGCTTTACCTCTGTCTAAGCTTGTATGCATGACCAGTGCATATGAGGCAGGGACCATTCCGGTGATCGGCGTCCAGCACCGACTTCGGATCGCGCGCGAATTCGCCGGCCTAGAGCAGGCCGACCTGGCGGAGATGGTTGGGATCTCCAGAACGTCAGTGAGCAATGCCGAGTCCGGCCGTACCCGGCCACGGAAGATCACGCTCAACGCCTGGGCGTTGGCCACCGGCGTTCCGGTGACGTGGCTGCAAACGGGAGAAGCCCCCGCCGACCCCGATGGGGGCGACGAGGGCTCGGCAGTGCCCCCAGCAGGGCTCGAACCTGCGACCTGCGGATTAAAAGTCCGTAGCTCTACCAACTGAGCTATAGGGGCCCACCCTCGGCGGCGCAGTACGACGTCGAGTGCGATGGGGAGTTTACCGCGCCGTGTCAGGACAGCAGCACCGCAGGGGCGCGCAGGCGCGCCTGGACCGAGCGCACCGCGTCGCTGAAGGCGGGAACGAACTGGTCAGCGCCGATCACGCAGCACGCGTGACCGCCCTCGACCGGGAAGTCGAGGGTGTCGGAGATGCCCTCGGACAGCAGCGACTGCCGTTGCGGCGGCACCGTCTTGTCGCGGGTGGAGATCACCACCGAGGTCGGCACGTCGATCTCGCCGAGCCAGTCGCGGGAGTCGAAGTTCGCCATCGCCTCACTGAAGGAGCCCAGCTTGCTGATCGGGGTGGCCAGGAACTGGCTGATGCCCCACTTGGCCGGATGCTGCGACCAGTCGTTCAACCGCGCGTCCGAGGGCACCGGCAGGTAGCGGTCGAACCGCGCCGCGATCGAGGCCATCTTCACATCGCGGGCCAGTTCCTCCGGCTCCAGGCTGGAGAAGAACGGCCCGGTGGAGCACAGCACCATGCCGTCGATGCGGTCCGGGTGGCGCCGCCACGCGAGCTGGGCGATACCGCCGCCCATGGAGAAGCCTGCCGCCGTGAAGTGGCCGATCCCCAGGATGTCGGCGACCGCCACCGCGTCGTCGGCGCAGTCCTCCAGCGTGAAGTCGGCCGAGCGGATCCCGCGGCCGTGCCAGCGATGGTCGATGGTGATGACCCGGAAGTCCCGCGACAGCTCCGGGATCACCGGGTACCAGCAGAGCAGCCCGGTGGTCGCCACCGAGTGCAGCAGGAACAGCACCGGCGCCTCCCGCGGGCCGGAGTCGGTGATGAACGTGGTGCCGCGACCCGGCAATTCCAGGTATTCACCCGTCGGCAGATCACGAACGGGATACGGACGCATCACATGTCCGACTGCGCGCTTGACAGCACCGAATTCCAGGAATTTGTTACCCACGCGCCCGACGTTACTCGCCCAAGTTGGACAAATCCTGAGAATCGTCCCGCGGTCCGCGCGCGGACCTGCGATACTGCGCCGGTGATTGCGATCGACCGCCCCAAACTCGAAGGCTCCGTGGCCGTCGGCGACAAACGTCGTCGGCGCATCGGGTTCTCGGAGTTCGGCTCCCCCACCGGCCCCGTCGTCATCTGGCTGCACGGCACGCCCGGCGCACGACGCCAGATCCCGTGCGAGGCGCGCGAGTACGCCGAGGAGCGCGGCTTCCGGCTCATCGGCCTCGACCGCCCCGGCGTGGGCTCGTCCACCGCCCACCGCTACGAGGCCATCAGCGACTTCACCAGCGACTTCCAGATCGTGCTGAGTACCCTCGGCGTGGACCGCTGCTCGGTGATCGGCATGTCCGGCGGCGGGCCGTACACGCTGGCCTGCGCCAAGTTCCTACCCGACCGGGTGGTCTCGGTCGGCGTCGTCGGCGGCGTGTCGCCGGTGACCGGCCCGGACGGGATCGCTGGCGGCGCCGTGGACAACATCCGCGCCGTGGAGCCCCTGCTGAGCAAGGCCGGGGGACCGATCGGGAAGGCCGTGAGCGCGATCCTGTCCGTCGCCCGGCCGATCGCCGAACCGGCCATCGCCACCTACGGACGGCTCTCGCCCGACGCCGACCGCGAGCTGCTCTCCCGCCCCGAGTTCAAGGCGATGTTCCTCGACGACCTGTTGCACGGCGGCAGCCGCCGCATGGAGGCTCCCTTCGCCGACCTGGCGCTGTTCGTGCGGGACTGGGGGTTCCGGGTCGGCGACGTCACCACCCCGGTCATCTGGTGGCACGGCGACCGCGACAACATCATTCCGTACGCGCACGGCGTGCACATGACGTCCCTGCTGCCGAACGCGGAACTGGTGACGGTGCCCGGCCAGAGTCACCTGAGCACCCTGGGCATGTCGGTGGAGATCATCGATCAGGTGCTGGCCGCGTGGCCGGACCAGACCCTGCGTCACGACCGGACGCCGCTGCCCGCCCTGGCCTGACCGGTCAGAGGCCGGGCGCGGTCGTCGCCAATCCGGCGGCCAAGCCCAGCAGCACCGTCAGCAGCGCGACCTCCACCACCGCCCGCCGCAGCGACACCGCCTCGTCGGTGCGATGGCGCGACGCCGCCGGCACCCAGGTGCGTCGCGCGACGGCGGCCAGCACCAGCAGCACGGCCAGCCCGGCGGCCTTGGCCAGGACGACGCGGCCGTAACCGGTCTGCCACCAGTCGGCGCCGACACCGAGCTGCAGGGCCGCGGCACCCACCCCGGTGGCGACCAGCACGCCCACCGCGGGCAGCGCCAGCCGGGAGAACTCCGGGAGCGCTCGCGCCCAGCCGCCCCGTCCCCGGACGGTGAGCGCCATCGCCGCCAGCGTGCCCGCCCACCAGGCCGCGAGCACCGCGTGCACGCCCACCAACAGTTGGGGCCACAGGCTCACCGCGGCATGGCCGGTGGTGGCCACCGCGAACACCCCGATCCCGGCGACCACCGCGACCAGGGTCGGCGGTGCGAACGGCCGGTACACCCAGGCGAGCACCACGATCGCGCCGCCGACGCAGATCAGCGCGGCCAGCCCGGTCTGCACACCCAGCGTCACATCACCGAAACCCACCCGCATGGGCGAGCGGCCGGCCCGCTCGGCCACCTGCAGCCACGCGGTGATCAACGAGGCGGCACCCCAGCAGCCCGCGACCCCGGCGATGACCGAGTGCACGGGCTCGGCGCCCACCAGGCTCAGGGCCCCGAGGCCCACCAGCAGGCACCCGGCCGCCAACGCGATGCCGCCCGGCCAGGCCGACGACAACGGTCCGTCCGGCCCGGCCAGCGCCGCACACAGGACCAGCCCGACGAGCACCCCCGCCACCACGACGGCCAGTACCCGGCCGGTACGCGCGGCGCCCCCGGCCGCGACGGACTTGGGAGTCACTCTCCCCGACGACGCAGCGCCAGCACCATGGCCACGGCGATCACCAGCAGCACGGCGACCACGATCAGCACGATCGCCCACACCGGGAAACCGCCGCCTTCGTCGGTCACCGCCAGTTCCTCCGCGTCGGCGAGCTCGCCGGGCTGCCCGTCACCGGCGACGGTGAGGGTGAAGATCCGCTGGCCCTGCACCGGGTGGCCGTCGGCCGAGGTGACCCGGAAGTTGACCTTGTACTCGCCCACCGGTCCGAGCGCGTTCACCGGCACCGAGATGGTGCGACCGTCGACGACCGGATCGCCCTGCTGCCAGAACCGACCGTCCGGGCCGATCACCAGCAGGGTGGCGTACTCGGCGCGGAGATTCTCGTTGAACGTGACCGAGACCTCCCCCGGCGAGCGATCCAGCTGCGCGCCGCCGGTCGGCGAGGAGCTGACCACACCCGAGTGCGCGGCCGCCTCGCCCGCGCCCAGCCACCCGACACCCATCACCCCGGCGAGCAACGCCAGCACCGTCGCGAGCACCGTCGACGAGGCGCGACGGGAGACGGAGGCAGCGGACACACGGACGGGAGCGATCAGTGCGAGGTTCATGGGCCCATGATGGCACGCGCGATACCGTAGAGCCGTGTCGGTCTATTCTCACGGTTTCGCCCGCATCGCCGCCGCTGTGCCCGTGGTGGCACTGGCCGATCCGCACCGCAACGCCGAACGCACCATCGCCCTGATCGAGCAGGCGCACGCCGCGGACGCCGCCCTGGTGGTCTTCCCCGAAATGGGCCTGTGCGGCTACAGCGTCGACGACCTCGTCCAGCAGGATGCGCTCACCGACGCGGTGATGGCCGCGCTGGACCAGATCGTCGAGGCCACCGTCGGGCTGCGCCCCCTGGTGGCCGTCGGCGCTCCGCTGCGGGTCGACGATGCCCTGTTCAACTGCGCGGTCCTCATTCAGGACGGCACGATCCTCGGTGTCACGCCCAAGTCGTACCTGCCCAATTACCGGGAGTTCTACGAGCAGCGCTACTTCGCGGCCGCTCGCGACGCGGTGGTGGACACGGTGCGACTGGGCGGGCAGGAGGTGCCGTTCGGCACCGACCTGATCTTCGAGGCCGCCGACGCGCCGGGGCTGCGGGTGCACGCGGAGGTCTGCGAGGACAGCTGGGTGCCGATCCCGCCGAGCACCTGGGCGTCGCTGGCCGGGGCGACCGTCTTGGTGAATCTGTCCGGCAGCCCGGTGACGGTGGGCAAGGAGGCCTACCGCGAGTCACTGGTCACCGGCCAGTCCGCCCGCTGCGTGGCCGCGCAGGTCTATGTGGCGTCCGGCTTCGGCGAATCGACCACCGACCTGGCCTGGGACGGCGACGCCCTGATCGCCGAGAACGGCACCCTGCTGGCCCGCAGCGAAGCCTTCGCCATGCACGAGCAGCTGATCGTGACCGACGTCGACCTCGATCGGCTCCGGCAGGAACGCGCCCGGATGATCAGCCTGCGCGACCAGGTCGGCGACTACTCCGCACAGGCCCGCGACTTCCGCCGCATCGGCTTCACGCTCGGCGACCTGGACCAGGCCGACACCGACCTTCGGCGCACCGTGCCGCGCTACCCGTTCGTCCCGGCCTCGGAGGCCGACCGCGAACGGCGCTGCCGCGAGGTGATGAACATCCAGGTGCAGGGTCTGGCCCAGCGGATGCGCGCCATCGGCTGCCAGCAGGTGGTGATCGGTGTCTCCGGCGGCCTGGACTCGACCCTCGCGCTGCTCGCCGCGGTGGAGACCTTCGACCGTTTGGGCCTGGACCGCACCGGCATCCACGCGTACACCATGCCCGGCTTCGCCACCGCCGATCACACCCTCGCGCGCAGCCACGTGCTGATGAATTCGCTCGGCATCAGCGGCTCCGAACTCGACATCCGGCCGTCGGCGCTGCAGATGCTCACCGACCTCGGGCATCCGTTCGTCGACGGGGAACCGGTCTACGACATCACCTTCGAAAACGTGCAGGCCGGCGAACGCACCTCCCATCTGTTCCGGCTGGCCAACCATCTCGGCGGCATCGTGCTGGGCACCGGCGACCTGTCCGAGCTCGCGCTGGGCTGGTGCACCTACGGCGTCGGCGATCAGATGTCGCACTACAACGTCAACGGTTCGGTGCCCAAGTCGCTGATCCAGCACCAGATCCGCGCCATGATCGACGCCGGTTCCTATCTGCCGGAGACCACCGCGGCCCTGCGCGAGATCCTCGCCGACGTGATCACCCCCGAACTGATCCCGCCCGGCGAGGACGGCGCGGTGCAGAGCACCGAGGACACCGTCGGCCCGTACGCGCTGCACGACTTCTTCCTCTACTACCTGACGCGGTTCGGCTACCGGCCCGCGAAAATCGCCTACCTCGCCGAGCAGGCGTGGGGCGACAAGACCACCGGGCACTGGCCGTCGATGATGGGCGACGAGGAGCGCAACGAGTACGACGCGGCGACCATCGGCCGCTGGCTGGAGGTCTTCCTCCGCCGGTTCATGGCCAATCAGTTCAAGCGCACGGCCATGCCGAACGGGCCGAAGATCGGCTCGGGCGGCTCGCTGTCCCCGCGCGGGGACTGGCGTGCCCCCTCGGACGCACCGGCCACCGTCTGGCTCGACGGTCTGGACTGACGGTCGGGGCCGCCGCGGCCGGGGCTATTCGCCCTCGACGTGCAGCACCTTGATCTCTTCGATCACCGCCGCCTCGGCGGCCGCCCGCACGTCGGCGTCCAGCGCCTCGGCCACCTCGGTGGCCGCCACGTCGGCGTCGACCGCGGCGCTCAGCTCGGCCAGCTGGCTCTCGAAGTTGCCGCACAGATCCCAGATGTCCGGGGTGATGTCGGCGCAGGTCAGCAGCCCGATATTGAGCACGCCCCCGGCGGAGAACACGGTGATGTTCAAGCCCAGGCCGTGGAAGATCGGGGCCAGCGGGTAGACCGACTCCACGCGGCCGCCCAGCAGGTACATGTCGAAGGGCGGGCCCGCGACATTGGAGATCACCGTGTTGAAGATCGGCGGGTGCAGGGCCGACAGGCGCCGGTCGGCGTAGAGCCGCATGAACGCGCCGAGGGTGTTGCCCGGCGCGAACTCGGCGAAGGCGCGCAGCATGTTCGGGTCCACGTCGCTGTGGTGCGCCTTGGCCTGGTTGGCGTAGATCCCGGCCACCCGCAGGCGTTCGACGGGGTCGGCGACCGTGGTGGGCAGCCGGGTGAACATGCCGGTCACCTTGTTGGTGCCGGCCACCACCAGGTCCTTCTCCTCGGCCCCGCGCACCGACACCGGTACCAGGCCGACCAGCGGATCGTCGGGCAGTTCCTCCCGGTCGGCGAGGTATTCGCGCAGGGCGCCGCCGGTCATGGCCAGCACCACGTCGTTCACCTTGACCCCGAAGTGGTCCTTGATGCGCTTGACCTCGTCCATCGGCAGCTGCGTCAGCGCGATGGAGCGACGCGGGGTCAGCGGCGCGTTGAAGCGCGTCCGCGGGGCCAGGAACGGGGCGGGCATGCCGTCGCCGGAGCGCACACGCTTGATCCACTCCACCGGCACCGGCAGCGTCTTGGGAATCAGCTTCATCGCCGCGATCGGCCGCGACAGGAAGTAGTTGAGCGCACCGCCGAGGGCCAGTTCGGCGCGCGGCGCATCGCCGGCGGTGACGGCCACCTGCTGAGGATCGAGCTCGGGCGGATCGGGCGACACGGTGGCCAGCTGACCGAGGATGTCGGCCACGGTGGCGCCGTCGACGGAGGCGTGGTGCATGCGCAGCAGCAACGCGATGCGATTGTTCTCCATGCCCTCCATCACCCAGAGGTCCCAGAGCGGCTTCTTACGGTCGAGTTCCTGGCCGACCAGGTGGCTGCACATCTGCGCCACCTCGCGGACCCGGCCCGGCGACGGAATCGCGATCCGCACCACGTGGCGGTCGATGTCGAAGTCCTCGTCCTCCACCCACACCGGATGGTCGATGTTGGTCAACGAGTCGGCGAGCTTGCGGCGGAAGATCGGCAGTCCCTTGACCCGCCGGGCCATCTCGGCGCGCATCTTCTCGAAGGAGTAGCCCCCGGGAATGGTCGACGGATCGATCTGCAGAATCGCCGCCACGCTCATCACCTGGGACGGGGTCTCCAGGTAGAGAAAGGATGCGTCCAGACCACTGAGCCGTTCCATAACAGGTTGCCCCCTGCTCGTCGAAGAATCGTCGGCACCGGCCCGAGGACGGACCTGAGGTCCACAGTAGACCCGCGAGGGTCCCGGCGAGCCGGCCGGAGAGTAGGCCGCGGCACTACCCCACATTCACTATTAGAACACGTTACAGTTCTTCTCGTGACCGACAGATTCTCCGCCGCCGAGCTCGACGCGGCGTTCGCCGTCTTCCAACAGACCGTCGCCGAGGTGGCCGTCAGCCGGGACTGGGATCGCTGGGCCGAACAGTTCACCGAGGACGCGCACTACGTGGAACACGCGTACGGAACGTTCCACGGCCGCGAGGCCATTCGCGCCTGGGTCACCAAGACCATGACGTCGTTCCCGGGCAGCCACATGACCGAGTATCCGTCGCTCTGGCACGTCAGCGACCCCGCCACCGGCCGGGTGATCTGCGAGATCGACAACCCGATGCGCGATCCGGGCGACGGCAGCGTGTGGGGCGCCACCAACATCACCATCCTCACCTACGCCGGCGACGGCCTGTGGAGCGGTGAGGAGGACGTCTACAACCCGATGGAGTTCGGGCAGATGACCTACAACTGGTGCGAGCGTGCCGCGGCCTGCGGCACCCTCGACGAACCCGCCCGCCGATGGATGGACACCTACGGCGCCGCCTTCGCCCCGCGCCGGAAAGCCTGACGGCGACCCGGGTGCTCGGTCCCGATCTGCGCCGCACACCGCCGACAGACTTGGGACGACCCCGGCGTTGACGTAGCCTGAAGAGAGCACGCCTCGTCGACAGTACGTTTGTCGATGCCGAACACCCCCGATCTAAGAGGAATCACCGATGGCACGTGAACTCACGCAACTCGAGCTTCTCCGGGAGCTGGAGTCGACGGCCGAAGACAACGTCAACCGGCACCTCAAGGTGGCCCGGGACTGGAACCCGCACGACTACGTGCCGTGGTCGGACGGCGCGGACTTCGCCGCTCTCGGCGGCAGCGACTACGACCCGGAGAACTCGCAGCTCGACGAGGTCGCCAAGGCGGCCATGATCACCAACCTGCTGACCGAGGACAATCTGCCCTCGTACCACCGGGTGATCGCCGACAACTTCTCCATGGACTCCGCGTGGGGCCACTGGGTGGGTCGATGGACCGCCGAGGAGAACCGCCACTCCATCGTGATGCGCGACTACCTCGTGGTGACCCGCGGCGTCGATCCCGTGGCCCTGGAAGAGGCCCGGATGATCCACATGACCAACGGCTACGACCCGATGCTCGCCGCCGCCGGCCGCACCGAAGAGCTCGAAGGCCAGGACATCGACGGCGTCGGCCTGCTCCACTCGGTCGCCTACGTGACCTTCCAGGAGCTCGCCACCCGCGTGAGCCACCGCAACACCGGCAAGGCGTGCAACGATCCGATCGCCGACCGCATGCTGCAGCGCGTGGCCGCCGACGAGAACCTGCACATGATCTTCTACCGCAACATCTGCGGCGCGGGCATGGACCTGTCGCCGGACCAGACGCTGCGCGCGGTGACCGACATCGTCACCAACTTCCAGATGCCCGGCGCCGGCATGCCGAACTTCCGTCGCCACGGCGTCCTGATGGCCAAGCACGGCATCTACGACCTGCGTCAGCACCTCGAAGAGGTCATCATGCCGGTCCTGCGCAAGTGGAACGTCTTCGAGCGCAACGACTTCGGCGCCGAGGGCGAGAAGACCCGCGACGAACTGGCGGCATTCCTGGAGCAGCTGGAAGCCGATGCCACCCGCTTCGAGGAGATGCGTGATCGCTCCCTCGCCCGCGAAGCGGCCAAGGCCGCCAAGGCCGCTTCCTGATCCGACGGAAGCGAACCCATCAGTAGCGACACCCTGGCACCGGCGCCCTCGATCATCGAGGGCGCCGGTTCCCTGCATCCCGTAGCCCCGACCCCGCTCCGCATCGGCTCGATCGAGCTGAGCAGTCCGGTGGTGCTGGCACCCATGGCCGGCGTCACCAACGTCGCCTTCCGCATGCTGTGCCGCGAGCTGGAACTGGCGCGCACCGGCACCGTGTCGGGCCTGTACGTCTGCGAGATGGTGACCGCCCGCGCCCTGTACGAGCGCCACCCGGTCACCATGCACATGACCACGTTCGATCCGTCCGAGACGCCGCGGTCGATGCAGCTGTACACGGTCGATCCGGAGTACACCTACCGCGCCGCCAAGATGATCGTCGACGAGGGGCTGGCCGACCACATCGACATGAACTTCGGCTGCCCGGTCCCCAAGGTCACCAAGCGGGGCGGCGGGTCGGCCATCCCGTACAAGCGTCGCCTGTTCGGCCGGATCGTCGCCGCGGCGGTCAAGGCCACCGAGGGCACCGACATCCCGGTCACGGTCAAGTTCCGCATCGGAATCGACGACGACCACCACACCCACCTCGACGCCGGCCGGATCGCCGAGCAGGAGGGTGCGGCCGCGGTGGCCCTGCACGCCCGCACCGCCGCGCAGCGCTATTCGGGCACCGCGCAGTGGGCGGAGATCGCGCGACTCAAGGAGCACGTGACGTCGGTGCCGGTGCTCGGCAACGGCGACATCTTCGAGCCCGACGACGCCGTGCGGATGATGGAACAGACCGGCTGCGACGGCGTCGTCATCGGGCGCGGCTGCCTGGGGCGTCCGTGGCTGTTCGCCGAACTGTCGGCCCGGTTGCGCGGCGAACCCGCCCCGGCGGCGCCGAATCTGGGTGAAGTGGGCCAGATCATGTACCGCCACGGCGAACTCCTCAGCGCGCACCACGGCGAAGACAAGGGCATGCGGGAGATCCGCAAGCACATCGCCTGGTATCTGCGCGGATTCCCCGCAGGCTCGGACATCCGCTCCCAGCTGTCGCTGGTCACCAGCCTGGCTGACCTGCGACGTCTGATCGACGGCCTGGACGCCGACGCCCCCTTCCCGGAGGACGGCCACGGCCCGCGCGGCCGCCAGGGCACCCCGGCCAGCGTCCACCTTCCCGAGGGCTGGCTCGACGACCCGGAGGAAGACATCGTTCCCGAGGGCGCCGAGATCATGCACTCCGGCGGCTGAGCGAGCCCGGCCTACAGTTTTCTCTCAGTTGCGGCCATTACGATGTGCCCAGCCCCCGACTAAGGACCCCCCGTGACTTCGAACGAACCACCCGGCACGCCGCCGGAGCGCCCCTCCGGGCCTGCGCGGCGCTCCCGGCGTGCCGGTCGAACGTCGCAGTCGTACGAATTCACCAGCCGGTTCGGCGATGCTTCGGGCACCGCCGGGCAGGACGGCGAGGGCCTGCGCGAACCGAGCCGTCGGGACCGCTCGATCCCTGGACGGGGACGACTCACCGTCCGCCAGCTGATGGACGAGATGGGGGTGCAGGGTCCGCCCCCCGCAGCCCCCGATCGCCCCGCCCCCGATCGCCCCGCGCCCGGCGCCCCCGACGACATCACCCAGGCGCTGCCCACCTTCCCGCGCCCGTACCGGCCAGTGGATCTGTCCGAGACGGCGACCGCCGAACGGTCCCAGGCCGAATCCCGCGCTCAGGGCACGCCCGTCCCCCCTGTTCCGCCTGCCCCGCCCGCTCCCCCGGCGCCGCGCCCGGTCCCGTCGGTCGACGTCGAGCCGGCCGGCGCCCCCGCCGTCCCCCGTGAGGTCGCCGCCCCGAGTGAGTCGGCCGTCCCGCGTGAGGCCGCCGCCGACCGCGACGAGAGCCCGGCCGCCGAGGCCGCCGCCTCCGGCACCCGCCGCCCGCTGGAACCGACCCCGGATCTCACCGACATGCTGCGGCGGCTGCGTACCCGGCGTCGCACCTCCCGTGCGCCGGCGAAGGCGCCGGTGGACCGGCGCAAGATCGCCCACAACGGCGGACGCGTCCTGGTCGCCCTGGTCTGCGTGCTCACGCTGGTCGGCACCGGCTACATGTGGAACCTCAAGCGCGGCTGGAACGGCAGTTGGAACAACGTCGCCGCGGTCGACGGCAACGACCCGAACATCCGGGACAAGACCGCCCAGTACGGCGACGAGACCTACCTGATCGTCGGCACCGATTCGCGCGCGGGAAAGAACGCCAAGCTCGGCGGCGGTGACACCACCACCATCGAGGGAAGCCGCGCCGACACCATCCTGCTGGTGAACATCCCCGCCGACCGCAGCCGCGTGGTGGCCGTGTCCTGGCCGCGCGACCTGCAGGTGGACCGCCCCGAATGCCAGACCTGGGACGCGGCCACGGGCGAATACTCCGGCGACCTGTACCCGGCCAACGGCGTGAAGCTGAACGGCGTGTACGCCGATGGCGGACCGTCGTGCCTGGTCAAGACGCTGACCCAGATGAGCGGCCTGCACATCAACCACTTCATCGCGATGGACTTCGAGGGTTTCGAGAAGGTCGTCAACGTGATCGGCGGGGTCAACGTGTGCTCCACGGTGCCGCTGTACGACTACGAACTCGGCTACATCCTGCGCAAGGCCGGCACCAAGAAGCTCACCGGTCGCCGCGCACTGAACTACGTGCGCGCCCGCAACATCTCGGCCGAGGGCAACGGCGACTACGGGCGGATCAAGCGCCAACAGCTGTTCATGTCGTCCCTGCTGCGGTCGACGCTGTCCTCGGACGTGCTGTCCAATCCGAGCAAGCTGAACAAAATCGTCAAGACCTTCATCGAGTACTCCACGGTCGACGGCGTCGACACCGACTCGCTGATCCAGCTCGCCGACTCCATGCAGGGCGTGGAAGCCGGGCGGGTCACCTTCCTGACCATCCCGACGTCGGGCACCAGCGAAGACGGCGAGAACAACGAGATCCCGCGCATCGAGGACATCGATGCGATCTTCAACGCGATCATCGACGACAAGCCGCTGCCGGGCGAGAAGAAGCAGACGCAGGCGCCCAAGTCCTCCTCCGCCGCACCGTCGGCGGCACCGAAGGCGCCGAGCACCAGCGCACCGGCCCAGGCCACCGCCCAGTACCCGACCAACGTCTCGGTGCGCGTGCTCAACGGCTCCGGCCAGGCCGGCGTGGCCACCGCGGTGATGAACCTGCTGATCTCCGAGGGTTTCAACGTTCCCGGTGTGGCCGACGCGTCCAGCAACCGCTCGGACACCGTGGTGCGCTACGGCGCCGGCGAACGCGATTCGGCGGTCACCATCGCGCAGATGTTCCCGGGCGCCCGCATTCAAGAGGACGACAACGTCAAGGTGGGCGTCGAGATCATCTTGGGCGAGGACTTCGAGGGCACCACGACGATGCTCGACGCGCCGACGCCGGGCAGCACCATCTCGTCCGGTCAGCTCCCGGAGACCGACGCCAAGTCGGATCTGCCCAATGACCTGTCGATCACCAACGCCGGCGACACCACCTGCTCCTGACCCCTCCCCGATCCGGCCCGAGCCGGGGGATGCGCGGTGTCGGCACGGAGTTCACGCCGCCTTCACCGTCGCGTCCGCGTCCGGTCCGGCAGCAGACGTACGATTGACCGCATGCGGGATGCCTATCAGGAGCAGATGGTTGCGCTCAACGCGCTGCTCGGCGAGATGTGTGACACCGTCGGCCGCGAGATGGAGCGCGCGACGCAAGCTCTCCTCGACGCCGACTTGGAGCGAGCCGAGCAGGTGATCAGCGACCACGACAGCCTGACGGCGCGCTCGGCCGAGGCCGAGGAGATGGCGTTCGAACTGCTCGCCCGGCAGGCGCCGGTGGCCGGCGACCTGCGCAGCATCGTCGGCGGCTTCCAACTCGTCGCCGAGATCGACCGGATGGGAGCGCTGGCGCTGCACGTGGCCAAGGTGGCCCGTCGCCGCCACCCGTCGCGGGTGCTGCCCGAGGAGGTGGCCGGCTACTTCGTGGAGATGGGCCGGCTGGCCGTCGAGCTGGCGCACAGCGCGCACAACGTGCTGCAGAGCCAGAACTATCAGGACGCGTTGGCCCTCATGGAGGACGACGACGCGATGGACGATCTGCACCGGCACCTGTTCACGGTGATGATGGACCGCGACTGGGAGCACGGCGTCGCCTCCGCGGTGGACGTCACGCTGCTCGGCCGCTACTACGAGCGCTTCGCCGACCACGCCGTCTCCATCGCCCGCCGCGTGGTCTTCCAGGCCACCGGCAAGACCCCCGAACAGTTGCAAGAGGCCAGCTGAGCCTGATCCGACGTTGCCCCTACCGTGACGTATAGCGCGGCGGAACGCCTCTAGCTCGAGGCCGCACCGCATACGTCCGGGTAGGGACAAGCGAAAGGGCCCCGGCGGATTTCCGCCGGGGCCCTTCTTGTTGGTCGGTTCAGCCGAAACGGCCGGAGATGTAGTCCTCGGTCTCCGTGCGCGTGGGATTGGAGAAGATGCCGGAGGTGGCACCGACCTCCACCAGCTGGCCGGGCTGCCCCACGTCGGCCAGGTTGAAGAAGGCCGTCTGATCGCTCACCCGCGCCGCCTGCTGCATGTTGTGGGTCACGATGACGATCGTGTAGTCCTTCTTCAGTTCGGCGATGAGATCCTCGATGGCCAGGGTGGAGATCGGGTCCAACGCCGAGCACGGCTCGTCCATCAGGAGCACCTGCGGGGACACCGCGATCGCCCGCGCGATGCACAGCCGCTGCTGCTGGCCGCCGGACAGCGCGCCGCCCGGCTTGTTGAGGCGGTCCTTGACCTCGTTCCAGAGGTTGGCGCCGCGCAGACTCTGCTCGGCCACCTCGTCCAGACGCTTACGATCGCGCACACCGGCCAGCTTCAGCCCGGCCACCACGTTGTCGCGGATCGACATCGTGGGGAACGGGTTGGCGCGCTGAAAGACCATGCCGACCGTGGTGCGCACCCCGACCGGGTCGACGTCCTTGCCGTACAGGTCGAGGTCGTCGAGCAGCACCGATCCGGTGGCGTAGGCGCGCGGGGTCACCTCGTGCATGCGGTTGAGGGTCCGCAGCACCGTCGACTTACCGCAGCCGGACGGGCCGATGAACGCCGTCACCGACTTCGGCGCGATCGTCAGCGAGACGTCCTTGACGGCGTGGAAGTCGCCGTAGTAGATGTTCAGGTCTTCCAGGGTGAGGCTCTTGGCCATGGTCAGCTTCTTTCTGTGCGCGGGCCGGTGAATGCGGCCAGCAGACGCGCCATCACGTAAACGATCGCGACGGCGATGACGAGGGTGAGTGCCGAGCCCCACACGGTTTCGTAACCGCTCGGCCCGCTGTTGTACTCCTGCAGCATCTGCAGGGGCAGCGACTGCTGGTTTCCGTCGAACGGGTTGACGTTCATCGCGCGGGTGGCGCCGACGAGGATCAGCACCGGGGCCGACTCGCCCATGACGCGGGCCACCGCCAGCATGACGCCGGTGATGATGCCGCTCATCGCGGTCGGCAGCACCACCCGCAGGATGGTCTTCCACTTGGGCACGCCCAGCGCGTAGGACGCCTCGCGCAGCTCCCGCGGCACGATCTTGAGCATCTCCTCGGTGGCTCGCACCACCAGCGGGATCATCAGCAAGACGAGGGCGAGGGCCACGACGAAGCCGGACCGCGGCAGATCCAGTGTGGTGCGCCAGACCGCGTAGACGAACAGGGCGGCCACGATCGACGGCACGCCGGCCAGGACGTCGACCATGAAGGTGGTCACCTTCACCAGGCGTCCACCCTCGTTGGCGTATTCCACCAGGTAGATGGCCACCAGGATGCCGAGCGGGATGGCGATGACCGCGGCCAGCGCGGTCTGCATCAGGGTGCCCACGATGGCGTTGGCCGCGCCGCCGTAGCGTTCGGACTTCAGCCACCAGTCCGGGTCGAGGATCGGTCCGATCCCACGTGAGACGAGTGTGTACACCAGCCACCCGAGCGGCAGCACGGCCAGCACCACCGCAAGGGTCACCGCGACGCGGGCCACCACGTCGGTCACCGTGCGGCGCCGCGAGGTGCGGGTGAGTCGGAGGTCGGTCGGGCCGTCGGGGGCGTCGAGCACGGCCGAGGATTTGCCACGAGTCATATCAGGACTTCCGGTCATGTCAGGACTTCCGGGTGATGACGCTGCGCGCGGCGGCGTTCACGATGAAGGTCAGCACGAAGAGCACCAGACCGGCCGAGATGAACGCACCGGTCTTGACCGGGGAGTCGAATTCGGCCGCGTTGTTGGCGATCGTCGTGGCGAAGGTCTGTCCGCTCTCGAGCAGGTTGAAATTGATCGGCGAGACCGTCGAGATGATGAGCATCAGGGCCATCGTCTCGCCGAGCGCACGGCCCAGACCGAGCATGGAGCCGGACAGGTAGCCGGAGAAGCCGAAGGGCAGCACCGCGGTGCGGACCACCTCCCACTTGGTGGCGCCGAGAGCCAGCGCCGCCTCCCGGTGCGTCCGCGGGGTCTGCACGAAGACTTCGCGGGTCACCGCCGTGATCACCGGCAGGATCATCACCGCCAGCACGATGCCCGCGGTCAGCATGGTGCCGCCGGTGGACATGTTGGCCGCGTTCGACGGCTCGGCGAAGAACGGCAGGAAGCCGAGGTTGTCCACCAACCACTGATTGGGGCCGACCATCGCCGGTCCGAGGACCAGAATGCCCCACAGGCCGTACACGATCGACGGCACCGCGGCCAGCAGATCGACGACGTAGGCCACCGGCCCGGCGATCCGCCGCGGCGCGTACTCGGTGACGAAGATCGCGATGCCCAGCGCCACCGGCATGGCGATCGCCAGGGCGATCACCGAGACCAGCACGGTGGCGTAGAACTGCGGCGCGATACCGAATTTCAGTTCACTGCCGGAGACCACCCACGGCCCGGTGTAGGTGAAGAAGTTCTCGGTGTTCTTCGCCAACGCCGGCACTGCCTGCAGCAGCAGGAACAGGGCGATCAGGCCGATCGCCGCCGACACCAGCAGACCGGAGCCGGTCGCCAGGGTCGACATGATCCGGTCGCCGAACCGGGACACCGTGGTCAACGCACCGGACGAGGACTGCGGCCGGTGCCGCGGGGGCGACGGCTCGGGCCGCCCACCGATCGTCGCGGTGGTCACCGGCGGGCTCATGGTGGTCTCCGGGGTGGTCACAGCGCGTCGATCGTGCCGCGCAGCGTGTCGGAATAGGCCTGCGGCAGGGGCACGAAGCCCAGTTCCTCAAGGCCGCTCTGCCCCTTGTCCAGGATGGTGGTGAAGGCCGCCTTGATGGCCGGAGCCAGGTCGGCGTTGTCGTATCCGGCCGAGCAGACCACCGAGTACGGGGTCAGCAGCAGCGGGTAGGCGCCTTCCTTGGACAGCGAGTACAGCGCGTCCGTGTTGACCACGAGGTCCTTGCTGCCCGGGTTGGCGAAGGTGACCCCTTCCAGCGCGCTGGCCGCCGAGCGGGCGGTGAGCTCGGTGGGTCCGGCGCCGAAGTCGATGCTCGCCACACCCAGCTCGTTCTCGGTGGCGAAGCCCCACTCGACGTAGGTCACGCTGCCCGCGGTCTTCTTGACCGTGTCGCCGACACCGGTCGACTTGGCCGCACCGGAACCGCCCTGGCCCGCCCACTCCTTGGAGTGCTCGTACGGCCAGTCCTGCGGGGCCGCGTCCTGCAGGTAGCGGGTGAAGTTGTCGGTGGTGCCCGAGCTGTCCGAGCGGTGCACCGGCACGATGGCCAGATCCGGCAGCGCGACGCCCGGATTGAGCACGGCGATCCTCGGGTCGTTCCACTTGGCGATCTTCGAGTCGAAGATCTGCGCGAGCACCGGTGCGTTCAGGTTCAGCTTGTCCACGCCGGGCAGGTTGTAGGCGACGGCGACCGGTCCGACGACGATCGGCAGGTGCCAGGCGTCGTTGCCGCCGCAGCGCTCCCGGGCCTGTGTGACCTCGTCGTCCTTCAGCGGCGAATCGGTGCCGGCGAAGTCGACGTCGCCGGCGAGGAACTTCTTCACACCGGCGCCGGAACCGGAACCGGTGTAGTCCAGGACGGCCCCGCCTTCGTCGGTGAGAACGTCGGAGAAGTGGGTCATCGCCTTCTGCTGCGCAGTGGAACCCTCTCCGGTGATGGTGGTGGAGTCGGAGCCGCCGCAGGCGGACAGCACCAGGCCGGCGGCCAGGGCCGCGGACACGGCAGCGGTGGTACGAGCGGCGGGCTTAAAGTTCGCAGACATGCGAGGGCAGACCTTTCGATTGCTTCGTCAACAAGGCGAAGCTATCGACGCTCGGTGAGATCGAGCCGTCGCGAAGGTGAAGCGCATCCAAACAGCTGACACCGGGCAGGCGAACCCGCTAGCGGTAGGCGACATCGATCGCATACGACCGGAAACCCAACCGCCGATAGGTGGTCAGCGCGGCGACGTTGTCGCCTTCGACGTACAGCTCCACCTCGGCCACCCCGCGGCCAGCGAGGTGATGCAGACCCACCAGGGTGAGCAGCGAACCCAGGCCGCGGCCCTGCTGATCTGGGTCGACGCCCACCACGTACACCTCGCCCAGGTCGCCCCCGGCGCCGGCGATCTTGGTCCAGTGGAAGCCCAGCAGGCGGTCCGGGTGGTCGGCGTCGAAGGCCAGGAACAGCCCGGCCGGATCGAACCAGTCCGCCGACGTCCGATCGTCGATCTGCTGCTGCCCCCAGCCGCCCTGCTCCGGATGCCAGCTGAAGGCGGCATTGTTCACGCGCAGCAGTTCGGCGTCGTCGGCGGGTCCGGCGTAGGTGCGCACCGTGAGGTCGGTCCGCTCGGGCACGGGCGGCAGCGGCACCGCCGCCGGGTCGCCGGGCGGTACGGCCCGACGCAGCTGCAGCAGTTCCCGCACCCGCTCCAGACCGAGGTTGCGCGCCAGCCCGGCCGCGGCGGGCAGATCGCCGTGCGCCCACAGCGCGGGTGCGGCGCCGCCGCCGGCGTGCCGAGCCTCCCCGAGGGCCGCGGCCACCAGCAGCGCGCCCTCACCATTGCCGCGGAAGTCCGGGTCCACCACGGCTTCGACCGCGCTCGCGCCGCCCGCGGGCGGCACCACGATGCCGGCGTAGCCGTGCGCCGACAGCACATGCAGCGCGTCGTCGGAGTCCAGCGCCAGCCGGAACTGTTCCGACAGCGCGGCCACCTCGTCGTGGGCGGCGGCGCGCTGCAACAGCTGGTCGACGGCGGTGCGGTCGGCGGCGCTCAGTGCGCCGCGGTGGATACGGGGCGAAGCGATCTCGGTCACCGTCCCACCGTAACCCCGAGGCGCCTATCCCGACGGTTCGACGGCATCGGCGTGGTCGTCGGCGTCCGCCTCGCCGTCGCGGCTGCGCGCCGGACGCACCGCCTTGTACCCGACGTTGCGGACCGTGCCGATGAGGGCCTCATGGTCACTGCCGAGCTTCGCGCGGAGTCGTCGGACGTGCACGTCGACGGTGCGGGTGCCGCCGAAGAAGTCGTAACCCCACACCTCGTGCAACAGTTGCGCGCGGGTGAACACCCGACCGGCGTTCTGCGCCAGATACTTCAGGAGCTCGAACTCCTTGTAGGTCAGATCGATCGGTTTGCCGCGCAGCCGCGCGGTGTAGGTGGCCTCGTCGATCACCAACTCGCCCAGCGTCACCAGGTCGTCCTGTTCCCCGCCGGCGCCGGCCCGCGCGGCCAGCAGCCGCAGTCGGGCGTCGAGTTCGGCGGGCCCGGTCTCCGGGAGCAGGAAATCGTCGATCCCCCATTCAGCGGTCACCGCGACGAGACCGCCCTCGGTGACCACGGCGCCCAGCAGGGAGGGTCCGCCGCGCAGCAGGCGACAGAGACCGCGGGCGGCCGCCAGGTCGCGCCGCGCATCCACGAGCACCACCTCGGCGTCACCGACGTCGACCAACGACGTGGTGTCGGCGGGGAGCGTGCGCACCCGGTGGGGGAGCAGAGAAAGGGAGGGCAGCACCGCTTCGGCGGTGGCCTCGAAGGTCAGCAACAACAAATCCACGACCACTCCGATCGGCGAGGTGGTTTTCATTGTGGGCTGTCGATCGACGCTGGCCGCAGCACCCGGTTCTTAGAATGACACAATAGCGGCAATGGCCTCCTCCTCACGCATCCCCGGTACCGGCCGCGCCCGGCGCACCGTGGCGTGGACGGTGGTCGTTCTCGTGTCCGCACTGGTGATCGCCGCTGTCGGCGACCTGTTCGCGGCCTCCCGCGCCGAGCACCGACTGGCCCGGGCCCTGCTGGCCGCGCCGACCCTCACCTACGAGCCGAACGTGATGTTCAGCGGCTTCCCGTTCCTGCCGTCCGCGTCCAGCGGCGAGTTCTCCCTGGTGCACATCAGTGCCGGCGGCGCCGCCGTCGACGGCTGCGGCGACCGCGGCCGGTGCACGGCCACGCTCGACGCGGAGCTGCACGACGCCGTCCTGGGCGACGTCTGGAAGCTCACCGACTCCACCCCGTTGACCTTCGCCCGCCTGACGGCGCAGACCCGCGTCGACTCGGTGAACCTGGGCCGGCTGATGAACATCGTCGACCTGTACCTGAACACCCCGGCCGCCGAGGGCGAGGTCGGCGGCGGCAGTCCCGGCGGCCCGCTCGCCGAACGCACCAGCGGTCTACTGCTCAGTGGAACGGTGCCCCTGCCCGGATCGCCCGCGCGGGACGGGAAGTACCCGCCGTCGGCCGTCGAGTACCGCTTCCCCAAGGTCAAGGTGAGCGTGTCCGCGCGCGTGGACGTGGTCGACGGGCGCGTCCGGATCGAGGCCACCGACTTCTACACCGGACCCGAAGAACACTTCGCCGCCGACGTTCCGGCCGAGTTTCGCTCACACGTACTTAAATTCTTCTCGGCGACCCTGCCGATTCTGCCGCTCGCCTGGGACACCGCGCCGACCAGGGCGTTCTCCCGCGGCAGCGACCTGATTCTGTTCGGTGAGCGCCCGGCCGGGACCGTCGAGCCCCGCGGCTTCTGACCGCGCTCACCGGGCGGAACGCCCGAGCTGTTGTAGTTTCGAAAACATGCACAGCGAGCCGTGAACACCACCGCTTCCCTGAGCTTCTCCCCCCTCACCTGACGGGTACTTCGTCGTACCCGAATACCGCAGGAATACCGAAAGGAATGTGAACCATGGCACGCTCAGATGTGCTGGTCAGCGCCGATTGGGCGCAGGAGAACCTGGCCGATCCCGACGTCGTTTTCGTCGAGGTAGACGAGGACACCTCGATCTACGACACCAACCACATTCCCGGGGCCGTGCGCCTGGACTGGCGCAAGGATCTGCAGGATCCGGTGCGCCGCGACTTCCTCGACGCGGACGCCTTCGGCAAGCTGCTCGGCGAGCGCGGTATCGGCAACGACGACATCGTGGTGCTCTACGGCGGCAACAACAACTGGTTCGCCGCCTACGCCTACTGGTACTTCAAGATCTACGGCCACAAGGACGTCCGTCTGCTCGACGGCGGCCGCAAGAAGTGGGAGCTGGACGGCCGTCCGCTCGACGGCGAGAGCGTGACCCGCACCGCCACCACCTACGTCGCCCGGCCGGCCGACACCTCGATCCGCGCCTTCCGCGACGAGGTGGTCGACTCGATCGGCGTCAAGAACCTCGTCGACGTCCGCAGCCCGGACGAGTTCAGCGGCAAGATCGCCGCCCCGGCGCACCTGCCGCAGGAGCAGGCGCAGCAGCGCGGCCACGTCCCCGGCGCCATCAACATCCCGTGGTCGACCACCGCCAACGAAGACGGCACCTTCAAGAGCGACGACGAGCTGACCGCCCTGTACGCGGCCAAGGGCTTCGACGACGCCAAGGAGACCATCGCCTACTGCCGTATCGGCGAGCGTTCCAGCCACACCTGGTTCGTGCTGCAGGAACTGCTGGGCAAGAAGAACGTCAAGAACTACGACGGCAGCTGGGTCGAGTACGGCTCTCTCGTCGGCGTCCCGGTTGAGATCTGAGCGAAGGAAGTAACGATATGTGCGCAGCACCCAAGCAGGGCCAGAACATCCCGGCCGGCGTCGACGTCGAGAAGGAGACCGTCCTGACCGGACAGGTCGTCGACGGCGGCGGCACCCCGGTGGCCGGCGCCTTCGTCCGGCTGCTCGACTCGACCGGCGAGTTCACCGCCGAAGTGGTGGCCTCGGCCACCGGCGACTTCCGGTTCTTCGCCGCCCCCGGCACCTGGACGCTCCGCGCGCTCAGCGCGCAGGGCAACGGCGATGTGACCATCGCCCCCGGCGCCCCCGGCATTCACAGCCAGGACGTCGCCGTCGCCCGGTGACCCCCTGATCTCCCGCTCGCTGAGCGGTGGCCGAACCCGGATCCCGTCTGCCTCGTGCAGGCGGGATTCGGTGCATCCAGGGCCGCCGCTCGGCACCGGCGCCGAGCGCACGCGCGGCCGACGTGGTGTGCGCCATAGCGCACCCGGTCGGGTCGGTTGATCCACGCCCGGGAGGTATCATGGGCGCGTGGTTACCTTCTTCGAAGTTCTCTTGTGGCTCGCGTCGGTGCTGATCGTGTGGTTCGCGGTCTATGTGATCTACCGTCTGGTCACCGACGAGTCATGACTCGCTCGGGCAACGAGGCGATCGCCGACGCCGAGCAGCGCGCCGCCGAGACCGCGGACAAGAACGTCCCGGTCGTCGGCGACTTGCCGTTGCCGGTCGACACCGCGAATCTACGACTCGGTCCCGACCTGCACCCCGGACTGCTCGGCCTGCTCCCGCTGGTGGGCGTCTGGGAAGGTGAGGGCGAGGGCCATCACCCGCTGACCCACGACGACTATCGTTTCGGGCAGCAGATCATCGTCAGCCACGACGGCGGCAACTACCTGTGCTGGCAGTCGCGGTCCTGGGTGATCGACGACGAGGGCGCGTACGTGCGCCCGGATCTGCGCGAATCCGGCTTCTGGCGGATCGGCGAGGACGACACCATCGAACTCATGCTGACCCATGCCGAGGGCTCCATCGAGCTCTACTACGGCCGCCCGCTCAACCAGACGTCGTGGAACCTCACCACCGACGTCACCATTCGCACCGAGACCGGCACCCACACCGGAGCCGCCAAGCGCCTGTACGGCCTGGTGCCCGACGGCGACCTGGCCTACGTGGAGGAACGTCTCGACGGCGAGGGCGACCTGACTCCCCGCCTGTCGGCCAAACTCGCCCGCGTCATCGGCTGACCCACTCCCCTCAGATCGCGACCATCCGATGGGTCCGCGCCGGTGCGCGTCGACCACGGATCGCGATCAGTTCGCGCGCGTGCCGCTCGAGCGCCACATCACCGGGCAGCTGGGGCACCCACGCCCGCACCGCGGTGGCATCGCCGTGCGCGTCCAGCGCGGCCAGCACCGCGAGGCTGTGCGCGGCCGGCCGCGCGGTCTCCCGCCCCTCCCGCGGCCAGTAGGCCCGCACGTCCACCGCGACATGCATCGTCTGCCGGCCCGTGTGGATCAGGCGCGCGGAGATCTCGACCACCTGACCGATGTGGATCGGCCGATAGAACCGCACCCCGCCCATGTAGGCGGCGGCCACTTCCCCCGAGCACCAGCGGACGCCGCACAGGTAGGCCGCGTCGTCGATCCAGTTCATCACGCGGCCGCCGTGCGCCTTGCCGCCCCAGTTCACGTCGGTGGGTGCGGCCAGGAAGCGCGTGTCCACCTCCAGGGCCGCGGTCGGCGCCGAGTAGTCGGCCGTCTCCATCGCCGCCGCGATCCGGGCGCGCACCTGGGACCGCTGCTGCGCGTACTCGCTGCGCGCGACGTCGTCGGCTCGTACCGGCTGCCACTGCCGCACCGGTGTCGGCGCCCCCTCGGCGTCGACGGCGACGAAGACCAGCAGACACGAACTGGCCGGGTGGAAGGTGCCCACCCGGGGGTCGGCGGAGGCGACGGTGCACTCGATGTGCATGGAGCTGCGGCCGGTGTGGATCAGGGTGGCGGTGACCTCCACCAGGTCGCCCGAGGAGATGTCGCGGCCGAAGCTGATGTTGCCCACGTAGGCCGTGACGCTGTAGCCGCCGGACCAGGCGGCCGCGCAGGCGTAGGCCGCCTTGTCGACCCACTCGAGGATGCGGCCGCCGCGGACGCCGCCGCCGAGGGAGGCGACGTCGGTGGGTGCGGCCAGAAAACGCAGGGTGATGTGTCGGTCGGTGATGGGCACGGGAGTTCCTCCTGATCGGCTGCACCCATGCTGACCTGCACCGCGATCGCACAGCGCGGCGGCTCCCGGGCGTGCGCACTCGGTGATCGTCCGGAAACCGGTGGACACGTCGCGGTAATCGCCCCGACCGTCCGCCCGCGACGCACGCCGGTCGCCGACGCACCCTCGGGTACCGATGTCGTCTGTGCCAGACTCGAAGCGTGAAACTGGATACCCGCCTGCCGCATCCGGGCCCCCGGGTTCCGATCCTCGGCGACGTCTTCGGCGCCGACCGCGATCGCCCGACGCAGCACGAGATGGCGCTGGCCGCCGAACTCGGCCCGATCTTCGAACGCAAACTCCTCGACACGCACCTGGTGTTGGTGGCCGGCGGCGAGCTGGCCGGGCAGTGCAACGACGAGGACCGGTGGGCGCGCGCCCTGGCCGGGCCCACCCTGAAGTTCCGCGGCATCGTTGGGGCCGGGCTGTTCACCGCCAAGACCTCCGATCCGCTGTGGGGGCAGGCCCGCCGCATCCTCGATCCCGGGTTCGCCCAGTCGGCGCTGCGGCTCTACCACGCGGCCATGCAGTCGGTGGCCGACGACCTGATCGCGCACTGGGACGGGCGCGAGCGGGTGGACGTGCACGAGGCCATGACCAACGCGACGCTGGAGGTGATCGCCCGGGCCGGTTTCTCCCGCAACCTGGGCCTGTTCACCGACGGCGGGGCCGACCCGCAGGTGCAGACCATGCTGACCGCGCTCGACCAGGTGCTGTCGTGGGCGTCGGAATCCTCCAACGACCTGCCCGTCGTCGGGCAGGTCCGCGGCTTTCTGCAGCAGCGCGCGTTCGCCGCGAACCTGGCGCAGACCCGCGCCTACATCGACGCCATCGTCGCCGACCGAGTCAGCGGCGCGGAGGTCGGCGGGGACGACCTGCTGGGTCTGATGCTCGACACCGTCGACCCCGAGACCGGTGCGAAGCTCCCGCTGGACAACGTCCGCGACCAGGTGCTCACGTTCCTGGTGGCCGGGCACGAGACCACCGCGGCCCTGCTGGAGGTGACCCTCTGGTATCTCGCGGCGCGCCCGGACCTGGCCCAGCGGGTGGTCGACGAGGGGCGTTCCCGCGGCTTCGACTACTCGGGGGTCGCCGGCATGCGCACCACCCGGAACGTCCTGAACGAGTCCCTGCGGCTGTGGCCTCCGGTGCCCGGCATGTTCCGCGTCGCACGCACCGATCAGCAGCTCGGCGGCTACGACATCCCCGCCGGGCACGCGGTGTTCGTGCTGACCTTGGCGGCTCAGCGCGACGCGCAGGTCTGGGGGCCGACCGCCGACCGCTTCGATCCGGACCGCTGGGACGCCAAGGCGCTGCGCCGATATCCCGACCGGTACTTCACCCCGTTCGGGACCGGTCCGCGCTCGTGCATCGGGCGCGCCTTCGCCATGCAGGAGTCGGCGCTGCTGATCTCGAAGATCTGCGACGCCTTCGTCCTCGACCACGTCGACGAGGTGGGCGACGAACCGGTGATGCGCGAACGCGGCACCCTGCGACCGGCACCGTTCTCGGTGGCGATCGCCCCGCGCCCGGGGGCTAGCGTGCCGACGCCGCCGACAGGCTGAGCAGCCGCGCCCCGGCCGTACCGGCGGCGACGGCGTGCTGGTGTGTCACCAGGATCACGAGCCGGTCCGGACCGAACAGCGCGCCCTCGCCGGAGGCGCAGATGCGCTCCACCATGACCCGCGCGTCCTCGATGTCCAGGTGTTCGGCGGGCTCGTCGAGCAGCACCACCGGCGCCGGGTGCAGCAGCGCCCGCGCCAGCAGCAGGCGGCGGCGTTGCCCGCCCGACAGCGCCGAACCGCCACCGGTCAAGTCGGTGTCCAACCCCTCCGGCAGCCCCTGCACCCACTCGGACAGGCCCACGTCCTCCAGCGCCGCCCGCACCTGCTCCTCGGTGGCATCACCGCGGGCCACCAGCAGATTCTCGCGCACCGACGTGGAAAACAGGTGCGCCTCCTCCGCGAAGTAGCAGGCGCTCTCGCGCAATCCGGCCGACGGGCCGTCGGCGTGCACCGCCCGCGCCTGGCCGCCGAGCGGCTCGAGCAGCCCGGCCAGCGTCAGCAGCAACGACGACTTGCCGACGCCGCTCGGCCCCACCACCACCAGGCGGTCGCCCGGATTCAACTCCAGCGTCAGGCCGCCGGGCGGACCCAGCGGGCGCTCCCAGCCCCACTGCAGTTCCCGCAGCCGCAGCCCGGTGGGCGTCGGATCGATCACCGGGTCCACGGTTTCGTCGGTCCCCGCGGTGGCGGCGCCGTCGACCAGGCCCATCACCCGGCGAGCGGCCTGTCGACCGCGCTGCCAGGCGATGCCGGCCTCGGTGAGCGGACCGGTCATCTCGAACGACGACAGCGGCAGCAGCACCAGGATGCCGAACAGCATCGGGGTGAAGCGGGTGTCCTGCGAGGACACGTTCATCAGCGAACCGCTCACGCCGGTGGCCAGGTCCACGGCGATCAACGCCGCCGCGACCACGCTCGCGCCCAGCGCCAGCGGCGTCGCCGAGGTGCCGGCCACCTGCCAGGCCGCGCCGGAGTCGGTGGCCTTGGCTGCGCGCACATCGGCGGCCCGCAGGTCGTCGAGGATCGCCCGGCGGCGTCCGGCGACCGTCAGTTCCGGACCGTGCCAGAGCAGGGTGGTCGATTCGGCGGCCACCTCCTCGCGCGCTCGGGCACTGCGATCGAGGACCAGCGCCGCACCGCGGGCGGCCAGCCACGGCGCCAGACCGCCGCTGATCAGCAGTGCGATCGCCAGGATCAGCGCGGCCAGCGGCGAGACCATCGCCATGATCACGACGGCGGCCACCGAGGTGACCGCTCCGACGGCCATCGGGATCAGGCCTCGGATCAGGGCGTTGCCGATGTCGTCGACGTCGTCGGCGGTCCGGGCCAACAGCTGCGACTGCCGCAGGCTCACCGAATACGCCGGTGCGCCGCCAGCCAGCGCGCGATAGATCTTGGTCCGCGCCGAGGCCATGGCGCCCAGGGCGGTGTCGTGGGTGGCGAGCCGCTCCAGGTAGCGGAACAGGGCGCGGGAGATGCCCAGGGCCCGCACCCCGGTGACCGCCACCGAGAGGTACAGCACCGGCGGCATCTGCCAGGCCCGGGTGATCAACCACGCCGACAGCGCGGCCAGGCCGAGGGCCGACAGGGCCCCGGCCACCCCGAAGAACACCGAGACCGCGAGCGGCCGGGTTCCCAGGCCCACGAACCGAAGTGCCCGCACCAGCGGATCACGCGACACCGGCGACTCCTTCCAATTCCACGATCACATCGGCCCCGCCGACGGCCACCGCATGGTGGGCCACCATCACCACGGTGGCGCCCGCCCGGGCCCGCGCGGCGATGGCCGCGAGCACCGCGTCCTCGCTGTCCGCGTCGAGGTGGGCGGTCGGCTCGTCGAGCAGCAGCAGCGGTGCCGGCGCGGCCAGCACGCGGGCCAACGCCAACCGCTGACGCTGACCGGCCGACATGCCGACGCCGCCGGCACCGAGCGGGGTGTCGTAGCCGTCGGGCATCTCGGCCAGGACGGCGTCGAAGCCGCTGGCCCGGCAGGCCGCCGCCAGGTCGGCCGGGTCGGCCGATCCGAACAGTTCCAGGTTGGCGCGCACCGTGCCGGGCACCACCACCGGCTGCTGCGGCAGCCACGCGATCTGCGACCGATACGCGTCCAGGTCCAGGTCGTCGAGGGGAACACCGGCCACCGTCACCGACCCGGTGTCCGGCCGCAACAGACCCAGCAGCACCGCGATCACCGACGACTTGCCGCTGCCGTTGGGTCCGGTCAGGACGTTGACCTGGCCCGGCTGCAGCACGGCGGTGAGATCGTGCGGGGCCCACCCGTCCCGGTCGTGCACGCCGATCCCGGTCACCGCGATCTCCGCGCCCGCCAATGCGACGGCCGCCGTGCCCCGGCCGTCGCTGCGCTGTGCGGCGGCGTCGTCCGGCGCCTCGATGAAGGCCAGGATCTCCCGGGAGGCCGTCATGCCGTCCTCGGAGTTGTGGAACTGGGCGCCCACCCGGCGCAGCGGCAGGTACGCCTCCGGCGCCAGGATCAGCGCGAGCACACCCGCGTACAGGCTCATGTCGCCGAAGACCAGCCGCAGACCGATGCTGACGGCCACCAGCGCGACGCTGAGCGTGGCGATCAGCTCCAGCGCGGTGCCGGACAGGAAGGCCACCCGCAGTGAACTCATGGTGCTCTTGCGCAGGTTCTGCCCGAGCTTGTCCACCCGGGCGGCCGGCGAATGCGCACGCCCCAGCGCACGCAGGGTGGGCAGACCGGTGAGCAGGTCCATGAGCTGCGCGGTGAGCGCGCTCATCGATTCGAGTTTGCGTTCGGTACGGTCGCGGGTCACCAAACCGATGAGCACCATGAACACCGGGATCAGCGGGATGGTGATGAAGATGATCACCGCGGAGGTGAAGTCGACCCACGCGATCACCACGACCACCACCGGCGTGATGATGATCGTCGCCAGCAGTGCGGGCAGGTACCCGGCGAAGTAGTCGACGAGACTGTCCAGACCGCGAAGCGCGACGGTCACCGCCCGCTCGCGCACGTTCAGCAGGGTGCGCGGCGAGGTGTGCACCGGGTCGGTGAGCCGATCCACGGCCTGCAGGCGCAGCTCGGCGATGGTGCTCAACGCCGCGCGGTGGGCGTAGCGCCCGGCCAGATAGTCCAGCGCCACCCGGGCGGCGAGCGCCACCGCCAGCACCCACAGGTGCGTGGCCTGCGCGCCGAAGGTGCGTTTGGCGGGGTCGGTGATCAGTTCCGCGAGCAGACCGGCCAGCGCCACCGCCGCCACCAGCATGGCGATCACGGTCGCCGCCTGGAAGACGGCGGTGAAGATCACGTACCACCGCGCCGACGGCGAGTACTTCAGCAGGCGTGGATCCAGCGGAGGGCGTCGCACCTCCGCTGGATCGATCGGGTCCGGCGCCGCTGGAAGGTCAGCCACGCCGGGCCGTCACTTGCGCTCGGCCGAGACGGTCTCCGGCGAGATCGACAGACCCGCCGCCTGCTCGGGCACGTCCTCGATCGCCATCCGCTTGCGGAAGACCCAGTAGCTCCATGCCTGGTATCCGATCACGACCGGCGTCATGAACACAGCCGCCCAGGTCATCACCACCAGGGTGTAATGGCTCGACGACGTGTTGTAGATGGTCAGCGTGTTCTCCCCGCCCAGCGTGGAGATCATCACGTTCGGGAACAGGCAGCTGAACAGCAGCGCCACCGTGCCCGCGATACCGATCGCGGTACCCAGGAACGCGATGCCCTCGCGGCGCAGTTGCGTCGCGATCACGGCCACCAGCACGCCCAGCGCGGCGACGACGACCAGCGCCCAGGTCCAGTCCTTGCCGTAGGACAGCTGCGTCCACACCAGGAAGGTGCCGCCGATGACCAGCGTGGCGATCGCCAACGCGGCGGCCATCTTGGTCGCGTCCTCGCGCATCTGTCCCTTGGTCTTGAGCGCGATGAAGATGGCGCCGTGCGTCAGGAAGATGGACAGGGTGGTCAGACCGCCGACCAGCGAGTACGGGTTGAGCAGGTTCCAGAACCCGCCGGTGTACACGTGGTTGGGGTCGCGGAACTCCACCGGCACACCGCGCAGCAGGTTGGCGAAGGCCACCCCCCACAGCAGTGCGGGCACCCACGAGCCGATCCCGATGCCGACATCGCACCAGCGACGCCACTTCACGTCGTTGATCTTGGGACGCCACTCGATGGCGCACACGCGGACGATCAGCGCCAGCAGGATCAGGAACAGCGGGATGTAGAAGCCCGAGAACATGGTGGCGTACCAGCCGCCGAACGCGGCGAACAGCGCGCCGCCGGCGGTGAGCAGCCACACCTCGTTGCCGTCCCACACCGGGCCGATGGTGTTGATGATCAGACGGCGACGCTTGTCGCCCTCGGCGCGAGCCTGCTCGGGCGTGAGGTCGCCGGTGGAGTGCCGACCCAGGAAGGGCATCAGCATGCCCACACCGAAGTCGAATCCTTCAAGGACGAAGTAGCCGACGAACAGGACCGCGATGACGCAGAACCAGAATGCTTCCAAACTCATTCGGACTTCTCCTTAGTACACGAAGGAGAGCTTGTCTTCGCTCTCTTCGTCCTCGGTCGGGGCGTCCGGGTCGACGGGTGCCGTCGGCCCTTCCAGCACGTATCGGCGTTGGAGGTAGAACCAGACCACACCCAGCGCGCCGTAGAGCAGCGTGAAGATGATGAGCGAGCTCAGCACCATGCCCGCCGAGTTGAACGAGACACCGTCTTGGACGGTCATCATCACCTTGAACGGATCGGCGTCCTCGGGGTTGGCCCAGTTCGGCACGACGACCCACGGCTGACGACCCATCTCCGTGAAGATCCAGCCCGAGGCGTTCGCCAGGAACGGCGTCGGGAGCATCCACAGGGCGAGACGACCGAACTTCTGCGGCACCTCGAAGCGCTTGCGCCGCAGCAGCCACAGGCCGCCGAACGCGACCACCACCGAGCCCAGCGCCCAGGTGATCATGGCGCGGAAGCTCCAGTAGGTGATGAACAGGTTGGGTGCGAAGTTCTGTCCCTCGGGGAAGTTGCTGTTCTCGGTCACCGACCGCGGCAGCTTGCCTTCGTCACGGGCCTTCTGGAAGGCCTCGGTGTACTGCTTCTGCAGGTCCTCCACACCCTGAACGGTGCTGTCGAAGGTGTGATCGGACAGGAACGAGAGCATGTTCGGGATCACGATGACGTGGTTGATGTGGTCGCAGTTGTTCTGCGTGCCGATACTGAGCACCGAGAAGCCGGCGCCCTCCTCGGTCTGGCACAGCGACTCGGCCGCGGCCATCTTCATCGGCTGCTGCTTGAACATCAGCTGCGCCTGCGCGTCGCCGGTGAGGAACAGTCCGATACCGGAGGCGATCGTCAACCACAGGGCGAACAGGGCCACCGGCCGCCACAGCGTCCGATTCTCGGTGAGCAGTTCCTCGCTGGTGGCGCCCAGCTGACTCGGTGCGGTGGTCACCGGGGCGGTGCCTGCGGTGAGCTTCTTGGCGCGAACGGTGTTGCGAGCCATCCAGTACAGGCAGATGATCGCGACCACGGTGGCGGCGGTGAGCCACGCACCGATGATGACGTGCGGGAAGGCCAGCAACGTCGTGTTGTTGGTCATCACCGCCCAGAAGTCGTTCATCTGCGGACGCTGCAGCTGCTCGTTCCACTCGACACCCACCGGATGCTGCATGAACGAGTTGGCGGCGATGATGAAGTAGCCCGAGGCGGTCACGCCGATGGCGACCAGCCAGATGCAGGCCAGGTGCACGCCCTTGCTCAGGCGGCCCCAACCGAAGAACCACAGGCCCAGGAAGGTCGATTCGAGGAAGAACGCGACCAGACCCTCCAGCGCCAGCGGGGCGCCGAAGACGTCCGCGACGAAGCGGCTGTACTGGCTCCAGTTCATGCCGAACTGGAATTCCTGCACGATGCCGGTCGCGACGCCGAGGGCGAAGTTGATCAGGAACAGCTTCCCGAAGAACTTCGTCGCGCGCAGCCATGCCTCGTTGCCGGTCTTGAGCCAGACCGTCTGCATGATGGCGATCATCGGTGCGAGACCGATGGTCAGCGGCACCAGGATGAAGTGGTACACGGTGGTGATACCGAACTGCCACCGTGATATGTCGACCACGTCCACGCGCGGCTCTCCCTTCAACGTCTGCGGACGGGACTGCCGTCCGTCGTACTACCTGCGGTAGTACATCGAGGCCAGGTTACGGCCACCTGAGCGGGCGGGCCAACAGCAACGGGACCTAGGTCCCAGGCGTGTGGGGCGATTCACAGGTCCTCACATCATCACCTCGGAACCCATGCTGCGCAGGAGTTTTGGGCAATCGATTACTAATCCGCGGAAACGGCTGCGTCGACCAATTCGGCGACCGGCAGTCCGTCCGACGCGGCAGCGGGCAGCGTCCGCCCGTCCAAGGTGTGCACGCGCGCGGCCAGCGTGATCGACGACAGCAGCCAGACTCCCCCGGCGCCGTGCAGATCGTCGACGGTCATCTCGACCTCCCGGGCGACGATCCCCCGGGTGCGCGCGAACTCGAACAGCGCCGCCTGCGTGGTCCCCGGCAGGATCGGTCCCGACCGGGGCGGCGTCCGGAGCTCACCGCCGACCTCGATCACCACGGTCGAGCGCGGCCCCTCCCACACGCGGCCGTCGGGCCCGGTGAAGACGGCGTCGTCGGCGCCGCGGTCGGCGGCGTACCGCAGCGCCGCCATGTTGCCCGCGTACGCCAAGGCCTTGGTGCCGGCCAGCAGCCACGGCGACTCCTGCGCCCGTGCTCCCCACCCGCGTTCGAGGGTGAGCACGGCGACCCCGTCGCGCCGCGCGGCCGCGACCCGCTCGGCCACCGGCCCCACCGTCAGGTAGCAGGTGGGGCCCGCCGCTGGCCGCGACTCGCGGCCCCGCGAATAACTGATCCGCAGCAGCCCCTCGGCCCGGCCCTCCCGCGCGGCCCATTCCCCCGCGGCCACCTCGACGGACCGGCGCAGACCCGCCCGATCGGGCTCCGGCAGCGCGAGGGCGGCGGCACCGTCGACCAGCCGGTCCAGGTGCGCGTCGATCAGCCGGGCGCGACCCGCGCGCACCAGCAGCGTCTCGAAGACGCCGTCCCCGCGCAGCGCGGCCAAGTCGTCGGCGAACAGCAACGGACGGTCCGGATCCAACACCCGTCCGTCACCGTTCACCAGCACGCTCATCCGACCGAGACTAGGCCATCGCGCCGCGGGCCCGTACCGGACATCGGGCCTTCCTCGTAGACTGCAGGCATGGCTAGTGCTGGCAGTGTCGCCCGTTCTCCGATCCTCCTGAGCCACCCCTCCGCGGTCCCGACCCCGGACGACGATCTCAGCCCGGGCGTCGCCTGGCACTACGGCGATCCGCTGGGCGAGCAACGTGCCGCCGAGCGCGGCGTCGTGGTGGTCGACCGCAGCGATCGCGCGGTGCTGGAACTGGCCGGCCCCGACCGCCTGACGTGGCTGCACACCATCGTCACCCAGGACGTGGCCGGGCTCCCCGACCGCACCGGCGCCGAGAGCCTGTCCCTGGACGGCAACGGACGCGTCGAAGACCACTTCGTGCTCGCCGATCTGGACCTGGTGACCTGGCTCGACACCGAGCACGCGCGCGGCGAGGCCCTGACCACCTACCTGACGCGGATGGTGTTCCGGTCCGACGTGACCGTCACCCCCCGCCCCGACATGGCGGTCCTGACGCTCATCGGCCCGGCCGCCCGCACCGGCGCACTCGCCGAGCTGCTCGAGATCCCGGCCGACGCCGCCGTGTACACCGCCGGAGACCTGCCCGAACGACACCACGAGGACGAACCGCTCGGCTTCTGGCGGATCATGCCGCCGACCGGCGAAGGTCGCACCCTGCCGGTGGTCGACGTGGTGGTCCCCGAGAGCGAACTGACCCAGTGGTGGACCGCGTTGACCGCGGCCGGGGCCACCGAAGCCGGCATGTGGACCGCCGAGGCGCTGCGCGTGGCCGCCCTGCGGCCCCGCCTGGGCGCCGACACCGACGACCGCACCATCGCGCACGAGGCCGACTGGATCGGCGGCCCCGCCGAGTTCGGCGCGGTCCATCTGGACAAGGGCTGCTACCGCGGCCAGGAGACGGTGGCCCGGGTGCACAACCTGGGCCGGCCGCCGCGCCGCCTCGTGCTTCTGCACCTGGACGGCAGCGCCGACACCCGCCCGGCCACCGGCGATCCGGTCCACGCGGACGGGCGCGCCGTGGGTCGGGTCGGGACCGTGGTCGACCACTACGAGTTGGGCCCCGTCGCGCTGGCACTGGTGCGCCGGGCGGTGCCCGTCGACGCCGAGCTCACCGTGGGCGACGGCACGGCCGCCCGTATCGAGGCCGATTACTACACCTCGGACGACTCGGTGCCCGCCGGCCGCGCCGCGGTGAACCGCCTGCGCGGACGCGACTGACACCCGCGAGGGAAAACCGCAGGTCACGCCCCCCCGGCGCGCGCATCACAGTGGCCCGACTACACATTCGCCAGAAGCGGGGTAGACTGTGCAGCAGGAATACAACTAACGAGAAGAACGGGGCCGCCACAAAGTGGCCGCCCCGTCATTGTGCGAGGGGGTCCCTAATGGGCCGTGGCCGGGCAAAAGCAAAGCAGACGAAGGTCGCTCGTCAGCTGAAGTACTCGACTCCGAACACAGACCTAGACAGCCTGCAACGCGAGCTGTCGGGCCACCAAGGTCAGTCCCGCAACCCAGTAGACGACTGGTCCGAAGAGGAGTGGCGGCGCGCCTGACGCGCCTGCTCCACCAAGCAGACGAACCCTGCATCACCGCGGATCCGCGTGATGCAGGGTTTTCTGCTACCCGCTGAACGGGACCCGCTGTCGTCCCGAGGTCGTCGTTCCTCTCCCCCGACGTACCGAAAGACCGAAGGCCGACGTCGGATGATTCTCCGACGCCGGCCTCCGGCTCAGCTCTGCGGCTACCCGATCAGAAGCGGGAGTAATCCCCCACCAGCTGGGCGCTGCCCGGCGCACCGGCCTCGTCGCCGCGGCTCACCGAGCCCAGGACCCAGTTGTCCACGTGGCGGGCGGTCAGGATGGCCTGCGCCCGGTCGGTGTCTTCCGGCGCGACGATGGCGACCATGCCGACGCCCATGTTGAAGGTGCGCTCCATCTCGGCGCGCTCGACGCGTCCGCGCTGCGCGATCATCGAGAAGATCGGCGCCGGGGTCCACGTGTCGCGGGCCAGTTCCGCGCTCAGGCCGGTCGGCAGCACGCGTGCCAGGTTCTCGGCCAGGCCGCCACCGGTCACGTGCGCGAAGGTGCGCACCTCGGTCTCCGCGGCAAGTGCCAGGCAGTCCTTCGCGTAGATGCGGGTGGGCTCGAGCATCTCCTCGCCGAGCGAGCGGCCGAACTCCTCCACGTGGCCGTGCAGGTCCATCCGACCCCACTCCAGCAGAACCTTGCGGGCCAGCGAGTAGCCGTTCGAATGCAGACCGGACGAACCCATCGCGATCACCACGTCGCCGGGACGCACGCGGTCCGGGCCCAGGACGTTCTCCGCCTCGACCACGCCGACGCCGGTCGCGGAGATGTCGTAGTGACCGTCCTCCATCAGGCCGGGGTGCTCGGCGGTCTCGCCGCCCAGCAGTGCACAGCCGGCGTCGAAGCAGCCGTCGGCGATGCCGCGGACGATGTCGGCGACCTTCTCCGGGATCACCTTGCCGATGGCGATGTAGTCCTGCAGGAACAGCGGCTCGGCGCCGCAGACCACGAGGTCGTCCACCACCATCGCGACCAGGTCGCGACCCACCGTGTGGTGGATGTCCATCGCCTGGGCGACGGCCAGCTTGGTGCCCACGCCGTCGCTGGAGGCGGCCAGGATCGGCTCGCGGTAGTCGCCCTTGAGCGCGAAGAGCCCGGCGAAGCCGCCGAGCCCGCCGACGACCTCGGGCCGCGTGGCGCGCTTGGCGTGCGGAGCGAACAACTCGATGGCGCGTTCACCGGCATCGATGTCCACACCGGCGGCCGCGTACGACGCTGCGGCTCCGCTGTCGAGGGGGTTGGCGGGGCCGTCGTTCATGGTCCAAGCACTCCTGGGTCGGTGAAGTTCATGCGGAGATCAGGCTACCGGAGCGGCCCGGCGGCGCTCACGGCCGCATGACCGCGCTGACATTGTCGTTCTCGGCGACAAGCGGATCGAGCACGTCACCCGACGCGTTCTTACGCATCGTCTCGAGGACCGCCTTGCCCATCGAGGTCTCCTTGGGGAGCTCGATCGGGTAGTGCCCGTCGAAGCATGCCGCGCACAGTGCCTCAGCGGATTGCTGGGTGGCCGCGACCATCTCGTCGACGCCGAGGTAGGCCAGCGAATCGGCGCCGATGGCCTGGCGCACGCCGTCGACCATCGCTTCCTCGGACTCCATGCCGTTGGCGATCAGCTCGGCGGGCGAGGCGAAGTCGATGCCGTAGAAGCAGGGCCACCGCACGGGCGCCGAGGCGATCCGCACGTGGACCTCGGCCGCGCCGGCCTCCCGGAGCATCCGGATCAGCGCGCGCTGGGTGTTGCCGCGGACGATGGAGTCGTCGACCACCACCAGCTTCCTGCCGCGGATCACCTCTTTGAGCGGGTTGAGCTTGAGCCGGATACCCAGCTGGCGAATGGTCTGGCTGGGCTGAATGAACGTGCGGCCCACGTAGGCGTTCTTCATCAGGCCCTGGCCGTAGGGGATGCCCGATTCCTGGGCGTAGCCGACGGCGGCGGGCGTGCCCGATTCGGGGACCGGGATCACCAGGTCGCCGTCGGCGGGGGCCTCCCGGGCCAGTCGGCGACCGATGTCCACGCGCGCCGAATGCACCGAACGGCCGTTGATCACGCTGTCCGGACGGGCGAGGTAGACGTATTCGAAGATGCAGCCCTTCGGGGTGGGCTCGGCGAACCGGCTGCTGCGGACACCGTCGGCGTCGATCGCGAGCAGTTCGCCGGGCTCGATATCGCGCACGAACGAGGCGCCGACGATGTCGAGCGCCGCGGTCTCCGAGGCCACCACCCAGCCGCGGTCCAGGCGGCCCAGGCACAGCGGCCGGATCCCGTACGGATCGCGCGCGGCGTACAGCGTGTTCTCGTCCTGGAAGGTCAGGCAGAACGCACCCCGCAGGGTCGGCAGCAGGTCGAGCGCGGCCTGCTCCAGGGTCTTGTCCGCGGCCCCGTGCGCGAGCAGGGCGCCCACCACGTCCGAGTCCGAGGTGGCGCCCTCGTTGCGGCCGTAGATGCCCAGTTCCCGGGCCCGCTCGGCCAGTTCGGCGGTGTTGACCAGGTTGCCGTTGTGCCCCAGCGCGACGCCGTTGCCCGCCGCGGTGTGGCGGAAGATCGGCTGCGAGTTCTCCCAGCTGGTGGAGCCGGTGGTGGAGTAGCGACAGTGCCCCACCGCGATGTGGCCGTGCATGGAGGCCAGGGTCTGTTCGTCGAACACCTGGCTCACCAGGCCCAGGTCCTTGAAGACGATGACCTGCGAGCCGTCGCCCACGGAGATGCCTGCGGCCTCCTGCCCGCGATGCTGCAGCGCGTACAGACCGTAATAGGTCAGTTTGGCGACGTCCTCGCCGGGCGCCCAGACACCGAAGACACCGCATTCTTCGCGCGGTTCGTTCTCCGGTTCGTCGAGGTCGGGGACCACAGGCGTGCTCAGGTCGGACGAGGGGACAGCAGGATCAGACACCTGGACGCTCCGATTTCGGGGAGGGCTGTGTTTCAGGAAGGGCTGGGACGGGCGTACGTAATGCAGAGTTTACGTGGCCGCTCGCGCTGAGCACAGTTTCAGTTGGAAGGTGTGACGCGAACGATGGGCAGCAGGTCCGCGATGTCGGCGGCGCGGTGCCCGGAGGCACTCACCCGATGGTCGTCGATCGCCGCGTCGAGCCGGTCCAGGCCGGTCGCCAGCAGCAGCCAGGTCCGCGGCGACGTCTCGACCACATTCGGCGGGGTGCCCCGCGTGTGCCGCACGCCTTCCAGGCACTGGACCGCCACGAACGGCGGCACGCGCACCTCCACCGCGTTGCCCGGCGCGTCCTGGGCCAGCGCCCGCGCCGACAGCCGCACGGCGGCGGCCAGTGCCGCGCGCGGCGGCGTCGGAAGGGTCTCGTCGCGGAGCCAGTCGGTCACCGCGAGCATCGCGGCGCGCAGTTCGGCGGGGTCAACCTTCTTGGCGGGAGGCACGGCGCTCAAGCGTAGCCTGAGTCCGTGAGCCACTCCGCCGATCTGCACGTGCACACCAGCTGGTCCGACGGCACCGATTCGGTGGCCGAACTCTTCGCCGCCGCGCAGTCGGCCGGTCTGACCACGCTCGGCATCACCGATCACGACACCGCGAACCACTGGGATCAGGCCCGCGATCTTCGTCCGGCGGGTCTGCGCGTGCTGCCGGGCACCGAGTTCTCCACCAAGCATCCCGCGCCCGACGGCACGCTGGTGTCGGTGCACCTGCTCGGTTACCTGTTCGACCGCGAGAACGCGGCGATCGTCGCCGAGTGGGACCGGATGCGCGCCGAACGAGCCGGGCGGGGCGGTCGGATCGTGGAGAACCTCATCGCCGCGGGCTTCCCCATCTCCCTCGAACGGGTAAGGGAGATCGCCGGGCACAGCGCCATCAGCCGTCCGCACATCGCGCGCGCTCTGATGGAGGCCGGCGTGGTGGCCTCGGTCAGCGACGCCTTCGCCGATCTACTGGACGATCACAGCCCGTACTATGCCGCGTTGCGCGCCCTCGAGCTCACCGAGGCGATCGAGTTGGTCACCGCGGCCGGCGGTGTCCCGGTCCTCGCCCACCCCCGGGCGCGCGCGGCCGCGGCCGTCCTGACCCCCGACGTCCTGGCCACCCTGGTTCCGCTGGGGCTGCGCGGCCTGGAGGTCGATCACCCGGACCACGACGAGGCCGCCCGCACCGAGCTGCGCGGCGTCGCCGCCGATCTCGGTCTGCTGGCCACCGGCTCCAGCGACTACCACGGCGACAACAAGCCGATCCGGATCGGCCAGGAGCGGACCGCCGACGAGGTCGTCGAGCAGATCATCGAGCTCGGGGCCCAAACGCCGTTCGCCTGAGTCCCAGTCCGGCACCATGGGGTGCATGGGCGAAGACGTCAGCCGTCAGCAGTTCACCGGCGCCGATCGCGTGCGCTTCCGATCGCAGGTCTCGCGCGGCACCGAGGCCATCGCGCGCATGCTGGTCGAGGGCCTGTTCACCGATCACGGTCGGCCGCCGGAACCGCTGCTGGGCATGGAGGTGGAGCTGAACCTGATCGACGCCGCGGGCAATCCGGCCATGGCCAACGCCGCCGTGCTGGACGTGATCGCCGATCCGGATTATCAGACCGAACTGGGCCAGTTCAACGTCGAGATCAACGTGGCGCCGCGGCCGTTCGTCGGCGCCGACACCATCGGTCTGGAGCAGGCGCTGCGGGGTTCGCTCAATCGGGCCGAGGCGGCGGCCGCGACCACCGGGAACCACCTGGTGATGATCGGCATGCTGCCGACCCTGCGCGACGAGCACTTCCGCCACCACTGGATCTCGGCCAATCCACGCTACGACCTGCTCAACGAGCAGATCTTCGCCGCCCGCGGCGAGGATCTGGAACTGGACATCACCGGCGTCGAACTGGCCGACGACCGCGACCGCGAACACCTGCAAATCACCACCGATTCGATCCTCCCCGAAGCGGCCTGCACCTCGCTGCAACTGCACCTGCGGGTGGCGCCGGAAGACTTCGCCGCGCACTGGAATGCGGCGCAGGCGGTCTCCGGCGTGCAGGTCGCGATCGCCGGGAACTCTCCGTTCCTGGCCGGGAAGGCGCTCTGGCACGAGACCCGGATCCCGGTGTTCGAGCAGGCCACCGACACACGTCCGCTGGAGTTGAAGAATCAGGGGGTGCGGCCGCGCGTCTGGTTCGGCGAACGCTGGATCAACACCATCTTCGACCTGTTCGAGGAGAACACCCGCTACTTCCCCGCCCTGCTGCCGGTCTCCACCGACGTCGATCCGCTGGCCGTCCTGGACGCCGGCGGCATCCCCGAGCTCGACGAGCTGCGGCTGCACAACGGGACCGTGTACCGCTGGAACCGCCCGGTGTACGACGTGGTGGACGGGCGGGCGCATCTGCGCGTGGAGAACCGGGTGCTGCCCGCCGGGCCCACCGTGATCGACATCATGGCCAACGCCGCCTTCTACTACGGGGTGGTGCGCGGGCTCGTCGAATCCGAGCAGCCGGTCTGGTCGCAGATGTCGTTCGACGCCGCGCGGGAGAACCTGGCGGCCGGCGCGCACTGGGGCATGCGGGCGCAGCTGTACTGGCCCGACATCGGCTGGGTGCGGCCGGACGAGCTGACGCTGCGCAAACTGCTCCCCATCGCCGAGCGCGGTCTCACCTCGTTCGGCGTCTCCGAGAAGACCCGTCGCCGGTACCTGGAGGTGATCCGCGGCCGGTGCCTGACCCAGCAGACCGGATCGGTGTGGCAGCGCCGGGCGGTGGCCGCCCGCGAGCGCGCCGGCGATTCACGCGCGCAGGCCCTGCACGGCATGCTGACCGACTACACCGTGCTCATGCACGAGGGCGAGCCCGTCCACACCTGGCCGGTGCCCTGATCCCCGAATCAGCGGGTGACCAGCCCGCGCCCGGTCACCAGGGGCAGATCCAGCGCCGTCACGATCCCGGGCGCGGCCGCGACCACGGCGGGCACCGAGTTCACCAGACGCATCGCGGTGACGATCATGCCGGAGACGTTGTGGTCGCCGTCGCGCCCGTGATGGCCGAACTCGACGGTCATCTCCGGTTCGCCGCGCACCACGATGCGATAGCAGCCGTCGCCGCGGTCGGGCCGCGGCCACTGCGGGCACTGGTCGGGGTGCGTGCGGGTGACGTGTTCGAGCACCACCCGATCGACGCCGTCGACCTGTCCGACGATCTCGAAGCGCAACGCGGCCAGCGTGCCGGCCGGAATCTCGGTCGAGACGGTGGTGTAGTTGCGCTCGGCGGGCACCCGCTCGGTGCGCTCGATCAGCGGCTCGTCGAGCGTGATACCGAGCCCGGCGGCCAACTGCCGCACCACCGACCCCCAGGCCAGCGACAGCACGCCCGGCGAGGACAGCACCGACGCGAAGTCCATCGGCTGCCCGAAGCCGAACAGCTGGGTCATCGCCACCGGCTGGTAGTACGTGGAGTAGTCGGCGATCTCCATGCACCGCAGCTCGTCGATGGACTGCGACAGGCTGGTCATCGACAGCGGCAGCACGTCGTTCGCGAAGCCCGGGTCGATCCCGTTGACGTGCAGGCTGGCGCCGCCGGCGCGCGCCGCCTCGGCCACTGCGTCGATGATCGAGTCCGGCAGCACGCCGTACGGGAACTGCAGGATCACCGGCCCGGAGGAGACCACGTTGATCCCGGCGCGGAGGAAGTCCTGGAGGTCGCCGATGGACTCCATCACGCGGTCGTCGGTCATCGCGGTGTGCACGATGGCGTCCGGCGCCAGCGCGAGCAGCGCCTGGGCGTCGTCGGTGGCGAGCACCCCCAGGTCCCGGCCGAGGCCGGCCAGCTGCCCGGCGTCGCGGCCCACCTTGGCCGGATCGGAGACCCAGACTCCCACCAGCTCCAGTTCGGGGTGGGCGTCGATGCCGGCGATGGCGTGCCGGCCGACGGTGCCCGTGGACCATTCCACAACGCGCAGAGTCATTTCTCGACCCTAGAGGCGCGCGTCGCGGTTGGTCGCCGGTTGACAACAGTCGCCGGTAGTCTCGCAACCGTGGTTCCGCCGGTCGCTCTCACGCATGCGCGGGGCACCACCCTGCTCAAGTGGCATCGCGCGCGACGCACCGCCGCCGACGCGCCGTTCACGGCGGAACGGATCGTCGAGGGTCTGCGCGCCGGCGCCAGCGTCGAGGTGGATCTGCGGATTCACGCCGATCACGGCTTCGCGATCCTGCACGACGACGACCTCGCCGGGGCCACCACGGGCCGCGGCCGGGTCTCGACCACCACCGCCGCGGGTCTGCGCACCCTCACGCTCCGCGACGAGACCCGCCGCGACAGCAGGCACCCGGTCTTGCTGCTCGACGATCTCGCCGAGCTGCTCGCCGGGCCCGCGCTCGGGTCGTCGGCGATGCTGCAACTGGACTTCAAGCAGGATGCGCGGGCGCTGGATGCCCGCAGCGTCGCGGCCTTCGCCGCCGCGGTGGAACCCATCGCCGCGCACCTGATCCTCTCCTGCGGCGATGCGGCCGCCGTCACCGTCCTCACCGACGCGGCGCCCGGGATCGCGGTCGGTTACGACCCGTGCCACCGCGGAGCCGCGGCGGCCGCCCTGTCGTCGAAGGACTACGCCGGTTTCGTCGAGCGCGCCCGCCTCGCGTCACCGCGGGCGCCGATGATCTACCTGGAGATTCCCCTGATCCTCGGTGCCGCCGACGACGGCATCGACCTGGTCGCCGCCTTCCACGCACACGGCGCGCAGGTGGATGCGTACACCCTGGGCGGACCGGCGAACACCGGCATGACGCCGATCGTGTCGCGTCTGCTCGCGCTGGGCGTCGACCAGCTCACCGTCGACGATCCGGCCGGTGTGCTGGCCCTGATGACCGCTGCGACCGGTACCCGCGCGGATCAGGTGCCGTAGGTTCCGGGCGTGACGCGGTTCGGCTCCACGTTGTACGTCCACACCACCAAGAGCACCACCGCCAGCACGGTCAGCACGATTCCGATGCCGAGACTGATCCACGCCCACAGCGCGAGCTTCTTGGACGAGTCGGCCGCCGCCGTCGCCGCGGCCTGGTCGCCGGCCAGCCACAACCGGTTCACCGAGTTGGCCTTGTTGAAGCCGAGGATGCCCAGGATCAGCGGCGCGATCCCCGCCACGCTCCCGAAGCAGCTCAGCAGGAAGGTCGCTCCGACGACGATGGCACCGATCGACGAGGCCTGCGCGGTCGCCGGCGCCGGCCCCTGGACGGAGAACACCGACTGCGGGGAGGGCGGATACGCGGCCGCCGGATACGCGACGGGCGGGTACGGGGCGTGCGCATACGGGGGCTGGACATACGGGGGCTGGGCGGGCGGATAGGCCGCCTGCGTCTGGTCGTACGCCGCCCACTCCGGCGCGTTGTTCGCGGGCACGGTGGGGTCGGACCACTGCGGGTCGCCGGGACTGCTCATCTCACACTTTCAGACTGTCGAACGGGGCGAACGGGAGATTCCTGACGACGAACCACACGAGCGTGGCCACCAGCAGCACCATCGGCGCGTACCGCAGATGCTGCCATCCCCGCACTCGCCGCCCCTTCCAGAGCCCCAGCGTGTACGTGACGAATCCGGCGGCCAGCAGCACCAGGGCGACGAGCCCGAACGCGTTGTAGCCGGCTGCCGCCCCTAGGTCGCCGTGCATCAGGGAGTACAGCATGCGCGAGGTACCGCACCCCGGGCAGTTGACGTGCAGCAGTGCATTCGTCGGGCAGGGCGGGATGAGGCCGCCGGGGGTGGTGGGATCGGCGAACCACACCAGCACGCCCACCGCGGCCGCACCCGCGGCGAGCACCGCGGGACCGGCGATCCGGTGCCGGGCCACCGCTTGCACGGCGCCGACGACCCGGTCCCCGGTCCCCACGCCGGTCGTCATCTCAGTACGTGCTGTTGCTCACCGCGACCGCGATGAACACGAAGTAGATGATCGCGAAGATCACCCAGGAGGCCACGGAAGCGATGGCCGACCACATGGCGAACTTCTTCGCGTCGTCGGCGGCCTGCTGGGCGCCGGCGTAATCGCCCATGGCCCACAGCTTGCTCACCGACGTCGACTTGATGATCGACACCACGCCCAGCGGCAGGCAGCACATCACGGTGCTCAGGATGGCCCAGACCAGGTTGTTGTCCGGTTCGATCCCCGGAGCGGCCCCGTACCCGGACGCCCCGTACTGGGCCTGACCGTATTGGGGCTGCCCGTACTGGGGTGCCTGACCGTACTGGGGTGCCTGACCGTAGTTCGGCTGCCCGTACTGGGGAGTCTGCCCGGGCTGCGGGGCCTGCCCGTAGTCCGGCGTCTGTCCGAACTGCGGCGCGGGCCCGAACTGCGTCGGCTGCTCGTACGGGGACTGCCCGAACTGGGTCGGCTGGTCGTACGGATTGGCCTGGTCGTGCGGCCCGGACGGCTGCTCGCCACCCTGGTCGGCAGCGCCACCGGGATTGTCATTCGGGTTCGTCACAGGAGTCCGTCCTCTTGGCCTTCATGGAATGCAGATCGTATCGAACGCAAGTGACTCCGCTCACCGGCGACTCAGCCGAAGTGGCGCGGCAGCGTGCCCTCGTGCACCTCACGGAGGTCGTCGAGGGTCACCGAGAACTGCCCCTGCACCTCGACGCTGTCGCTGCCCTGATCCACCACGCCGATCCGCACCCACGGCAACTCGCGGGCGCCGAGCATCGCGGTGAACCGCGACTCCTCGGTGCGCGGTACGGCCACCAGCACGCGGCCGGCGGACTCGGAGAACAGGGTGACGAACGGGTCGGCGCCCTCGGGCAGGACCAGTCGGCAACCGGTCTCACCGGCCAGTGCCGACTCGGTCACGGCCTGGATGAGGCCGCCCTCGGACAGGTCGTGCGCGGCCGAGATCATGCCGTCGCGCGATCCGGCCACCAGCACCTCGCCGAGGATGCGCTCGCGCTCGAGGTCCACCTGCGGCGGCACGCCGCCGAGGTGATCGTGCTCCACCTGCGCCCAGATCGAGCCGTCGAACTCGTCACGGGTGTCGCCGATCAGGATCAGCGACTCGCCGGGTTCGGTACCGAAGCCGGTCGGCAGACGACGGTCCACGTCGTCGATCACACCGAGCACCGCGACCACCGGGGTCGGCAGGATGGCGGTGCTGCCGGTCTGGTTGTAGAAGCTGACGTTGCCGCCGGTCACCGGGATGCCCAGCTGCGCGCAGCCGTCGGCGAGGCCGCGGACGGCCTGGCTGAACTGCCACATCACGCCCGGGTCCTCCGGCGAACCGAAGTTGAGGCAGTTGCTCACGGCCAGCGGCGTCGAACCGGACGCCGACACGTTGCGGTAGGCCTCGGCCAAGGCCAGCTGCGCGCCGCGGTACGGGTCCAGGAAGGTGTAGCGGCCGGAGGCGTCGGTGGCCAGGGCGATGCCGCGGCGGGTCTCCTCGTCGATCCGGATCACGCCGGAGTCGGCGTGCTCGGCCAGCACGGTGTTGCCGCGGACGTAGCGGTCGTACTGCTCGGTGATGAACTTCCGGCTGCACAGGGCCGGGCTGGCCAGCAGCTTGAGGAAGGTGGCGCGGAGTTCGTCGCCGGTCACCGGGCGCTGCAGGCCCGCGGTGGTCGAGGCGACCACCGCGTCCTGGGTGTCCGGACGCACCACGGGGCGCTCGTACACGGGGCCGTCGTGGGCCACGGTGCGCGGCGGCACGTCGACGACGGTCTCGCCGTGCCAGGTGATCTCCAGGCGCTCGCCGTCGGTCACCTCGCCGATCACGGTCGCCAGGACATCCCACTTGCGGCAGACGTCCATGAAGGCGTCCACGTCTTCGGGCTTGACCACCGCGCACATGCGCTCCTGCGATTCGCTGGAGAGCACCTCGGCCGGGGACATGCCCTCGGCGCGCGTGGGCACCTTCTCGAGCTGAATCGCCATGCCGCCGTCACCGGCCGCAGCCAACTCGGACGTGGCGCACGCCAGTCCGGCTCCGCCGAGGTCCTGAATGCCCACCACCAGTTCGTTCTGGTAGAGCTCCAGGCAGGCCTCGATCAGGACCTTCTCGGTGAACGGGTCGCCCACCTGGACGCTCGGCAGCTTCTTGCGGCTGGGGCCACCGTCGTCTTCGAAGGTCTCCGAGGCCAGCACCGACACGCCGCCGATGCCGTCCAGTCCGGTCCGCGCGCCGAACAGGATGATCTTGTTGCCCGCACCGGAGGCGAACGCCAGGTGCAGGTCCTCGGCGCGCAGCAGGCCCGCGCACAGCGCGTTGACCAGCGGGTTGCCCTGGTAGCTGGGGTCGAAGACGGTTTCGCCGCCGATATTGGGCAGGCCGAGGGAGTTGCCGTAGCCACCGATGCCGCGCACCGCGCCGTCGAGCACGCGCCGGGTGTCCGGGTGGTCCACCGCGCCGAAGCGCAGCTGGTCCATCACCGCGATCGGGCGTGCGCCCATGGCCATGATGTCGCGCACGATGCCGCCGACACCGGTGGCCGCACCCTGGTAGGGCTCGATGTAGCTGGGGCTGTTGTGCGATTCCACCTTGAAGGTGACCGCCCAGCCGTCGCCGACGTCCACCACGCCGGCGTTCTCACCGATACCGGCGAGCATGCCCGCCCGCATCTCGTCGGTGGTGGTCTCGCCGAAGTAGCGCAGGTGTACCTTCGACGACTTGTAGCTGCAGTGCTCGGACCACATCACCGAGTACATGGCCAGCTCGGCGTCGGTGGGCCGGCGGCCGAGAATCTCGCGCACCCGCGCGTACTCGTCGTCCTTCATGCCGAGTTCAGCGAACGGCTGCGGAAGGTCCGGGGTGTCGACGGCGTGGGAAACAGTATCTACCTGGGCGCTCACAGCAGACAGTCTATGTCAGCGCGAAGGGTGCTTCGCCCGCGGCGGATCCCCGCTCGCCGCTACAGTCGAAATCGAGCGGTTCGGGGTCGTCCGGCCGCGAGGTTCGGGGGGACCATGACTGATCGACGACGCATCGCTCGCGACCTGTTCGACGCCGGGTTGGCCCGGCTTCCGCTCCTGTGCGACGGCCCGGACCGGGCGCCACGGCCCGACGAGGCCCTGCTGGCCTTCACCCGCGCCACCGAAGCCGATCCCGCGATGGGCGACGCGTGGCTGGGCCGACTCGCGGCCGGCGACACCAGCGGCGCGACGCTGTTCGGGTTGTACTCGGCGCGCGCGGAGATCGGCGTGCAGCAGCGGCGCGTCGGGCTGCCGGTCGGGACGCTGTGCGGGCGGGCACCGACCGGCATGTACGTCGACTATCCGGTGGCCGATGCCACCCAGGCCGCCCTGGCCTACGCCGCCTCCCTGCTGATCGGCGACGACGCCGAGGGTGCGCGCCGCGTCCTCGCGCCGCTGGATCCGACGCTGCCCATCGTCGAATTCTCCTGGGCCGCAGCACATCTGCGTTCCCGGGAGTGGGCCGAGGCGCTCACCGCGCTGACCCGACTGGACTCCTGGACCGACGAGACGCTGGCGGCCGCGGGCATGCTGATGGCGGGCACCGCGTGCGTGCACCTGGGGCTGTTCGACGAGGGGATCCGCCGCCTGGAGCAGGCGCGGCGGGGTCCGCTGACCAACTGCCGAGCGCAGGCGGTGTTCACCATCGGAATGGCGCGGCGCAGCCAGGGCGACGAGAGCGCGGCCCGCGCCCTGCTGCAGGAGGCGTACGCGCTGGATCCGGACCTGCGCGAGGCTGCGACCGCACTGGCCGACCCCGCCTACCGCCTGGTGGTCGCGGCTGCGGACGCCGACTCCCCCGCACCGGCCGCACCGACTGCTGCCGAACGGCGCCTCGCCGATCTCGAGCGCGAACTCGACGATCAGGTGGGCCTGTCCACGGTGAAGCACGAGGTGGCCCGCCTGCGGTCCACCGCCACCCTGGCCGCGCTACGTGCCGAGCGCGGGCTGCGCACCGGGGACCGCAGCCTGCACTTGGCGTTCACCGGGCCGCCCGGAACCGGCAAGACCACCATCGCCCGGATCGTCGCGAAGCTGTATTGCGCGCTGGGACTGCTGGCCTCCGACCGGGTGGTGGAGGCCTCCCGGCGCGACCTGGTGGGGGAACATCTCGGTGCCACCGCGCCGAAGACCGCCCGGCTGATCGACTCCGCCCTCGACGGCGTGCTGTTCATCGACGAGGCGTACACCCTGATCCAGGAGGGCCTGTCCGGTGGCGACGCCTTCGGCCGCGAAGCCCTCGACACCCTGCTGGCGCGCATGGAAGCCGACCGCGACCGCCTGGTGGTGATCATCGCCGGCTACGACGACGAGATCGACCGCCTGCTGGCCGCCAACGAGGGCCTGGCCTCCCGTTTCGCCCGCAGGATTCGGTTTCCGTCGTACAGTCCGGACGAGCTGACCCGCATCGCCGAGGTACTCGCCGACCGCCGCGACGCCCGCCTCACCCCCGCCGCCGCGGCCACCCTGCACGAGGCGTTCACCGCACTGCACGAGGCCGTGGAGCACACCGCCGCCGGTCCGCGCCGCGGCACCGACGCCGCGGGCAACGGCCGCTACGCCCGCAACCTGCTCGAGGCCGCCGAGGAGGAGCGCGAGCACCGCCTCGCCACCGCCGCCGACCTGTCCGCACTCACCGAGACCGACCTCATGAGAATCGAGGCCGCCGACGTCCGCGCCGCCCTGCGCCGCGTCGGCCGGCCACTCGTCCGCACCCCCTGACCCCCTGCGTGTTCCCGATTGTCGTTTCCGTTCCCGCTCACGTTCAGAAGACACTCGGGAACAGAGTCGACATTCGGGAAGGGAGGCCACCACGAGACCTCCGGCGTTCGTCAGCCGCCCGCAGTGCCGAGCCCAGCCGCGCGCTGCGCGAGCCCGACCAGTTCCTCACCCGTGATCCCCGGATAGCCGTGCAGGATCCGCCGCCAGCGCGCAGGCACGCCCGACGCACCCCACCGAGCGCCGAGTAGTGCTCCCGCAATCGCGGCGACGGTGTCCGTGTCGTCGCCGATGCGGATCGCGGTGTCCAGAGCGGCGCCGAAGTGCAGGCACGGATCAGTGTCGGGGACCGGCGTCGAGACGATCGAGGCCCACGCCGCCTGCAGCGCCGCCACCACCCAGCCGTTCGGGCTGAAGCGCGACGGATCCCATGTCTCCGCCTCGTCGATCCGGGCAGTCCAATACTCGACGCCGTCGGCATCCAGGTACGCCAGGCCGGCGCGCAGATCGAACTCCGCGTCGAGCACCGCGCGCCGGATCGCCAGCGACCAGAGCACGCACGCCTCCTGTGCGCGCGGGTCGTAGTGGGTCAACGCACTGATGGCCCGAGCCGCGGACACCACCGCGCCGGGATCGTCCAGGTACGGCAGCGCGACGGCGGCGGTCCGCATGAGCGAGCCGTTGCCGGCCGTCCGGCCGGTCCGGCGGTGCAGGTCCTGCGCGGCGGCCGTCATCACGTCGCCGGTCGGGGCGGTGCCGACTTCACCGAGGAGGCTCCGCGTCTGCACCCCGATATCCGGCGGATTCGACTCGTACCAGGTCCGGAAGTGGCGGCCGATCGCGGTCAGCGCCTCCGGCGAGCGGAGATCGGCGCCGGTGGCGGCCACCTCGAGGATGCACCACGCCATCGTCGTATCGTCGGTCCACTCGCCCGGCGCGAAGTCCCCCAAGCCGCCGCCGATCATCTGCGGACCGTCCACCCCGACTGCGGCACAACCGAATTCATAGGGCGCGCCGAGCGCATCGCCGACCGCCGAACCGAGCACGGCCCCGCATGCACGATCGAGTCGAGCCGATGACGGGGCCGACTTAGTCCTCCCTCCCGCCGCCCACAGCTCCGCGTCGTTGTTCCGTTCACCACGTTCGCCCATCGCCACTCCTCTTTAGCTCGTTATCGTCTCTAATTATTAGCACGTCGGGTGCGCTAATGTGAACGGGTGGCCACTACCGCGCTGGAATCCTTCCCCCGACCGGGGGTGACCGTCGACCTCGCCGTGCTCACGGTGACCGGCGCGGCCTCACCCGACCCCGTCCTACGCGTGCTGATCCAAGAGCGCACCGAGCCAGTCGGCCGGGCCCTCCCCGGCGGCTTCATGCGGGAGCGGTGGACCGTCGCGCAGACGGTCGACGACGTCTTCCACCGCAAGGTGGGCGTCGCTCCCGCCCCGGAGTCGCCGATACGCCTGCTACGACTCTTCGACGATCCCGGTCGGGACGACCGCACCTGGGCCATCTCGGTGGCCCACAGCGTCTCGATTCCGGAACGCGCGCTGTCCGGAGCGCGCGGCGAACTGCTCCCGATCGAAGCCGACGGAAGTCTCGCCCTCGAGGCGCCGCTGTTGTTCGACCACGACGAAATCGTCAGTGCCGCAGTCGATTCGCTCCGCACACGCTACGAGTTCCGTCATCGCTACGCCGATACCCTGCCCGACCCCGACCGTTTCCTCCCGGAGCCGTTCACCCTGCACCAGTTGCGTAAGGTCCACGAAGCCGTGATCGGCGACCCTCTGCACAAGGACAACTTCAACCGCCGCATGAAGCCGTTCCTCGCACCGTTGCTGCGCGACGGCGATCCAGTCCTCGCCGAGAGCCTGCGCGGCCGCCCCGCCGCCCTCTATCGCCACGCCCGCGGCGACACCGATCGTCGTCCCGATTGACGCGGCTACAGGCCCAGGTTGCGCAGGATCGCCGCGGCGGTGTCGGCGGGGGTGCCGTCGGCCGGGGTCACCACGATGTCGGCGTTCTCCGGACGCTCGTACGGGGAGTCGATACCGGTGAACTGCGTGATCTCGCCGGCGCGGGCCTTGGCGTAGAGCCCCTTGGCATCGCGCGCCTCGCACTCGGCCAGCGGCGTATCGAGGAAGACCTCGTGGAAGGGCAGGCCCTTGGCTTCGTGGATCTCCCGTGCCCGCTGCCGCTCCTGCTCGAACGGTGAGATCAGCGAAACCAGCACCACCGCACCGGAATCGGCGAACAGTGCCGCCACTTCCGCTGTGCGCCTGATGTTCTCGCGTCGATCGTCGTCGCTGAAACCGAGGTCGGCGTTGAGCCCGTGCCGCAGGTTGTCGCCGTCGAGCAGGTACGCCGGCTGGCCGGACGCCACGAGCCTGCGTTCGAGTTCGATCGCCAACGACGACTTGCCCGAGCCGGAAAGGCCGGTCATCCAGATGGTGGCGCCCCGGTACGCGCGCTGCTCGCGCGTGACCTTGGTGTCCTGCCAGACCACATTGGTGTCGTGCGCGACCGGCCCGGTGATCATGCCCGCGGCGACGGTGGCGTTGGTGGCCTCGTCGATCAGGATGAAGCTGCCGGTATGCCGGTTCCGCCGGTACTCGTCGAACAGCAACGGTTGCTGCGCGTGCAGGGTGAGGCGACCGATCTCGTTGAGCTGCAACGACGTGGCCTGCTCATCGCGATGCAGCGTGTTCACGTCGAGTCGGTACTTGAGCCCGGACACCGTGACGCGTGCCTGGCGGGTGCCGCACAGGATCGAGTACGACGCCCCGGGCGTCAGCGTGCTGCTCTCGGAGAACCAGCACACCATCGCGTCCACGTCGCGATCGACGTACGGACGGTTGTTGGGGCGCACGATCATGTCTCCGCGCACGATGTCGATCTCGTCGGAGAGCTCCATCGAAATCGCCATGGGCGCAAAGGCTTCGGTGAGTTCACGGCCACCGGGGCCCCACAGGCGTTTGATCGTGGTGCCGAAACCGCTCGGCAACGCGACCACCTTGTCGCCCACCGAGAAGGCGCCGCCGCCCACCGTGCCCGCGTAGCCGCGATGATCCAGTCCATCGCTGCGCTGCGGCCGGATCACGTACTGCACACCGAAGCGGGCGTCGATCAGGTTGCGGTCCGACGAGATGTAGACGTTCTCCAGGTGCCCCAGCAGCGGCCGTCCCTCGTACCAGTCCATCGCCTCGCTGCGCGTGACCACGTTGTCGCCCTGCAGGGCCGAGATCGGAATGAACGTCAGGTCGCCGACCGCCAACTTGGCCGAGAAGGCGACGAACTCGTCGCGGATCTCTTCGAAGCGCTCCTGCGAGAAGTCGACCAGATCCATCTTGTTGACGCAGATGGTCAGGTGCGGGATCCCCAGCAACGACGACAGGAAGGCGTGCCGACGCGTCTGCTCCAGGACGCCCTTGCGCGCGTCGATCAGGATGATCGCCAGGTCGGCCGTCGACGCTCCGGTCACCATGTTGCGCGTGTACTGCACATGGCCCGGCGAGTCCGCGATGATGAACTTGCGCTCGGGCGTGGAGAAGTAGCGGTAGGCGACGTCGATCGTGATGCCCTGCTCACGCTCGGCGCGCAGACCGTCGGTCAGCAGCGACAGGTCGGCGAACTCGTCACCGCGGCTGGCGCTGGTGCGCTCGATGGCCTCCAGTTGATCGGTGAAGATCGACTTCGAGTCGTAGAGCAGCCGCCCGATCAGGGTGGACTTGCCGTCGTCGACGCTGCCCGCGGTGGCGATCCGCAACAGTTCCCCAGCCATCAGAAGTAGCCTTCCTTCTTGCGGTCTTCCATGCCGGCCTCAGAGATCCGGTCGTCGGCGCGAGTCGCGCCGCGCTCGGTGACACGGGTCGACGAGACCTCCTCGATCACCGCTTCCGGCGTCGCCGCATCACTTTCCACGCAGCCGGTGCAGGTCGCATCGCCGACGGTGCGGAAACGCACGCGCGCCACGTGGCTGGTCTCCCCCGGTGCCACCTCCAGGAAACGAGTCTTGGCCAGTAGCATGCCGTCGCGCGGGACCACTTCCCGCTCGTGGGCGTAGTAGATCGGCGGCAGGTCGATCTCCTCGGCCTCGATGTAGCGCCAAATGTCCAGTTCGGTCCAGTTGCTGAGCGGAAAGACCCGGATGTGCTCGCCCCGATGATGGCGACCGTTGTACAGGTTCCACAGTTCGGGTCGCTGATTGCGCGGGTCCCAACTCCCGAACGAGTCGCGGAAGCTGAACACCCGCTCCTTGGCGCGCGCCTTCTCCTCGTCGCGCCGGGCACCGCCGAACACCGCGTCGAACCGGTTCTCGGTGATACCGCGCAGCAGCGCCGCGGTCTGCAGCCGGTTGCGGGAGGCGCCGACGCCGGTCTGCTCCACCACGCGGCCGGCGTCGATGTCGTCCTGGACGTGCGAGACCAGCAACCGGACACCGGTCTCGGCCACCACTCGATCGCGGTACTCGATCACCTCGTCGAAGTTGTGTCCGGTGTCGACGTGCATCAGCGGGAACGGCATCGGCGCGGGCCAGAAGGCCTTCCGGGCCAGGTGGAACATCACCACCGAGTCCTTGCCGCCGGAGAACAGCATGCCGGGCCGCTCGAAGGTGGCCGCGACCTCCCGGAAGATGTGAACCGATTCGGCCTCCAACTCCTCCAGGTCCGACAACTCGTAGCCCTGCTTGTCCATCCCGCTCCCTTCCCCGCTCGCGCGGCATTCCGATACGAGCGTAGTGGGCGGCTCGATACCGCGCGCACTCGAAGGCCGGACCGGGTGCACGTGTCGCGAGGCCACCGGATGGTCACCCCCATCCCGATCCTCGGTGCGGTCGCCCCCGGCGGGGCCCGAGCGGTCCCCGTGACCGCCCGGGCCCGCCCCATGGCAGGCACACTATGAAATTTTCAAACAACACATCGCGTCGGGAACCGCTCCCGGCACTGGTTTCACGCGCCTCACGCGGCGCTGGCTGACAAGGTCAAGGTTCGTCGCGCATTCGACCGAACAGGTTCGCGTCGACGCTTCGGATGGTCGGGATCGGCCGGCGGGATGAACCACGGCTGCCGATCATGACCGATGAACACCTCCCACCCACCGTGGTGAATCACGGTGTGGCGCCGGCGGCAGAGCAGGACACCGTTGTCCAAGCTCGTCACGCCGCCGTGCTCCCAATGCTCCACGTGGTGCCCGTCGCACCACGACGGCGGCACCCCGCAACCGGGGAAGGCGCAACCGCGGTCCCGAAGCACCAGGGCTTTACGGATTCCCGGGGTGAACAGTCGCTTCTCGCGGCCCACATTCAGCGGCACACCGTGGTCGTCCAGCAGCGCCAGAGCCACCGCAGCCTCGCACATGATCAGCTCCGCCGTGCGCGCCGAGATCGGTCCGCCGAACCCGAGCCACGGCACTGCGGTGTCGTCCTCGCCGGCAGGGATCGAAATCGCCTGCCGCGCACCAGGTCCCGCACCAGAATCGAGCACCTGCCCGTTCATCACCACCGCCGCGGGCACCGACAACGTCACATGCGGCAGCACTCCGCCGGACTCTGGACGCTCCGAATGCGCCAGATACGTGCGGATCACCTGAGCCATCGCATCCGCACGCCACCGCTTGGCCGACCGCCGATCGGACGAACCGTCCGGCTCGGGCACCGGCCGCGTGAGCGGATCCAACGCCGCGCTCAGTTCCTCGGCGGCCACGATGTCGAAATCGATCGTCACCGCCACCCGGCCGTCATCGGTCCGATTCAGCGTCATCTCGTTCAAGTCGTCACGCTCAGCGACCGAAACCTCCCCGTCCGCCGGAACCTCCGGTGCCAGCTTGATCGCCCAGGCCCGGGCCTTCTCCCGCACCTGCGCCGGCGAGGTCTGCACCATCAACGAATGCACGATCTTCCGGCGATCGTCGTCGGACAGATCCACGCGGCCTGCCACGTGTCCGAGGCCAGAAGCCACGGCGTCGCCGTGTTCCGCCGACACCGCACCATCACGCAAACCCCGAACTACTGCGACCAGGTTCTCGTCGGACATCGCCTGCCCGAGCCGCGCGGCGCGGTAGGCGACGGCCGGCGCCGCCCCGAGTTCGGCGAGGATCGCCGCGGCGGACCGCACATGCTTCCGTGCGGGCAGGCCCACACGATCGATCGCCGCGCACGTCACGGCCACCGAGAAATCGGCCACATTGCGCAACCGCAGAACCGCCGCGGCGACCGCCAGAAGTTCCCGGTCATCGTCCACCGCCCGCGCCCGAGCCAGGAACTGCCCGAGATTCGCCGGCGTATCGATGTCGGTACCGACGGGGATAGTGAGGTCATCGCTCATCAAGTCGGCGAAGGCGGTGAGAGTCGATGCGTCCATGACACACACTCCTCGGGTCGCGAGAAGCCCAATAGCGTTGGAACCGGTCGAGCCCGTGACGATCAGCCTCGTAGCCACTCATGTTCCGCGAGTTCGGAATCATTGATCCCCATCTCGACTACGTCTATGTTACTCCTCACCTACGACAGGCACACCCGTGCGAGATGACCTGTTGATAACCCGCCGTCGGCACCCCGCGACGAGCGACGGCGGTTGTCGGGTGCGCCGATAGCGGGTAGTTTTTACGATTAATAGTCGTATTAATTCGGGAGGCAGCAGTGTCCGACGTGACCATCGATGTGCGGGAGATCCCCAAGCCACAGCGGCACCCCAAGATCTTCGGGGCGTTCGACGAGCTCGCCGTCGGCGACGCCGTGATCCTGGTGAACGATCACGATCCGCAACCCCTGCACGCCCAGTTCGCCGATCACCGTCCCGGCGGTTTCGCCTGGGAGTATCTGGTGCGCGAGCCCGGCGACTTCCGCATCCGCATCAGCAAGGTCCTGGATGCGCCGGTACCACGCATTCTCGGCAACAGCGCCGACGCGGTCGCCGGCGGCGAGGCCGGCGTCGCGTGGAAGCTCGACATGAACGACCGCGCCCTGGACGCCAACATCATCACCCTCGCTCCGGGCGGCGGCATCGGCGAGCACGTCGGCGGCGAGGTGGACGTGCTTGTCCACGTTCTCGACGGCACCGGCACCGTCGGCACCCAGACGGGGCCGGTCCCGGTGACCGCTGGCGACCTGCTCTGGCTGCCCAAACGCTCACGTCGGTCCTTCGCCGCCGGTGAGGCCGGCCTCTCCTACCTGACGGTGCACACCCACCGGGAGCCGACGCTCACCATCACTCCGCGCTGATGACCCACACCGAGGAATAGGAGGTCTCCCGCCATGACCTACGTGATCGCCCAGCCGTGCGTCGACGTCATGGATCGCGCGTGCGTCGAAGAATGCCCGGTGGACTGCATTTACGAGGGCGGCCGTTCCCTGTACATCCATCCCGACGAGTGTGTCGACTGCGGCGCCTGCGAGCCGGTGTGCCCGGTGGACGCCATCTTCTACGAGGACGATCTGCCCGACGAGTGGCTGCCGTACCTGACCGACAACGCCGACTTCTTCACCGAGACGCTCGGCGGTCAGGACGCGCCGCTCGGCTCGCCGGGCGGGGCGGCGAAGGTCGGCGCCACCGGCAGCGACGCACCCCTCGTGGCCTCGCTCCCGCCGCAAGCGTCTGCGTAGCGTCCCGATGAGTCTGCGTCAGGAACTTCTCGCGGTGCTGCGGGACGCCGACGAACCGCTCACCGTGCGACACCTCGCCGCCGCGGTGGGCCGCCCGCCGACGACGGTGCGCTTCCACCTCGACCGGCTCCAGCGCGACGGCGCGGTCGCCGCGCGTCCGGTGGGACAGGCCGGCCCCGGGCGGCCGCGACTGGGCTACACCGCGCGCCGCGCCTCTGCCGACCGCGACGACGGCAGCGAGTACCGCCTGCTGGCCGGGGCCCTCGCCGAGGCGCTGGCCGATCACCCGGACGGCCCGGGCCGAGCCCTGGCCGCCGGGGTCGCGCTGGGCTCGGCGCGGGCGAACCCCGACGCCGAGCCGCTCGACGATCTGGTCGACGTCCTGACCGACGCCGGGTTCGCACCCGTGGCCGAGGCCGACCGGATCCGCCTGTGCCGCTGCCCGTTCCTGGAAGCCGCCCGCGCTCAGCCGGCGATCACCTGCTCGGTCCACCGCGGGCTGATGCAGGGCGTGCTCGACGCGCCGCGCACCGGCGACGCCCCCGCCCGGCAGGTGACCGCGCTGGAGGCGTTCGTCGACGGCGATCAGTGCCTGGCGACGATCGGCACCGCCGGTGGTCAGCGGTAGGCGGCCTGCCCGGTGAGCGCCTGACCGATGATCAGCTGGTGCACCTCGCTGGTGCCCTCATAGGTCAGCACCGATTCGAGGTTGTTGGCGTGCCGCATGAGCGGGAACTCCAGCGTGATGCCCGCCGCGCCCAGCACGGTCCGGCAGTTGCGGGCGATCTTGATGGCCTCGCGCACGTTGTTCAGCTTGCCCAGGCTCACCTGCTCCGGCGCCAACGCCCCGGCGTCCTTCAGGCCGCCGAGCTGCGCCGCCAGGAGCACGCCCTTGCCGTACTCCAGCGCCATATCGGCGAACTTGGCCTGCGTGAGCTGGAACGACGACAGCGGGCGATCGAAGATGTCGCGGTCGCCGGCGTACGCGATCGCCGTCTCCAGGCAGTCGCGCGCGGCCCCCATGGCACCGAAGACGATGCCGAAGCGCGCCTCGTTCAGACAGCTGAGCGGGCCGCGCAGCCCCTGCGCCTCGGGCAGCATCGCCGAGGCGGGCAGCCGCACGCCGTCGAGCACCAACTCGCTGGTCACCGACGCCCGCAGGGACATCTTGTGCTTGATCGCCGGCGCCGAGAAGCCCGGCGTATCGGTGGGCACCACGAAACCGCGCACCCCGCTGCCGTCGCCCTGCTCACCGGTCTGCGCCCAGACCACCGCCACGTCGGCCACCGAACCGTTGGTGATCCACATCTTGTTGCCGGTGAGGATCCAGTCGTCCCCGTCGCGGCGTGCCCGGGTGCGCATGCCGCCCGGGTTGGAGCCGTAGTCCGGCTCGGTCAGCCCGAAGCAGCCGATCGCCTCGCCGGCGGCCATCCGCGGCAACCACTCCTGCTTCTGCTCCTCACTGCCCCACCGCCAGATGGCGAACATGGCCAGCGAACCCTGCACCGAGACCAGCGAACGCAGCCCCGAGTCGGCGGCCTCCAGCTCCAGGCAGGCCAGGCCGTACGCCTTGGCACTGGTTCCGGCGCAGCCGTAGCCGTCCAGGTGCATGCCGAGCACACCGAGCTCGCCCAGGCCGCGGGCCAGTTCCCGCGCCGGGATCTGGCCCTCCTCGTACCACTGCGCGAGCGACGGCGCGATGTCCCGCTTCACGTAGTCGCGGACGGTGCCGGCGATGGCGAGCTCGTCCTCGTCGAAGAGCCGGTCGACGGCGAACAATTCGTTCAGGGTGGTGGTCATGGTTTTCTCCTGTTCACACGAAGGCCGAGACGCCGGTCTCGGCGCGCCCGATGAGTAGTTTCTGAATCTGACTGGTGCCCTCGTAGAGGGTCATCACCCGCGCATCGCGCAGGTACTTCTGGACGGGATACTCGTCGACGTAGCCGTAACCGCCGAGCGCCTGCACCGCGAGATTGGCCGCCTTGACCGCGGCCTCGGAGGCGAACAGCTTGGCCTTGGAGGCGGCCACCGCCAGCTCGGGGTCGTCCCGCTCGATCATCTCCGCGGCCCGCCACGTGAGCAGCCGGGCGCAGTCGACGTCGACCGACATCTCGGCGATCATGTCCTGGATCAGCTGGAAGCTCGCGATCGGCCGGCCGAACTGGGTGCGCTCGGTGGTGTACTCGACGGCCGCGTCCAGGCAGCCGGCGATGATGCCGGTGCAGCCTGCGCCCACCGACACCCGCCCCTTGTCCAGCGAACCCATGGCGATGGCGAAGCCCTGCCCCTCCTCGCCGACCATCGCGTCGGCGGGCACCCGCACCCCGTCCAACCGGATCTCGGCGGTCGCCTGACCTCGCAGCCCGAGCTTGCCGTGGATCTCGGTGGTCTCGAAACCCGGCAGATCGGTGGGCACGAGGAATGCCGAGACGCCCTTGGGTCCGGGACCGCCGGTGCGAGCGAACACCACGCACACGTCGGCCCACGTGCCGTTGGTGATGAAGATCTTGGTGCCGCTGAGCACCCAGTCGGTGCCCTCGCGGACCGCACGGGTGCGCAGCGACCCCGGATCGGAGCCGCTGTCCGGCTCGGTGAGACCGAAACAGCCGAGCAGGCTGCCGTCGGCGATGCCCGGCAGCCAGCGCTGCTTCTGCTCCTCGGTGCCGTGCGCCAGCACGATCTTGCCGAACAGGCCCATCGACACCGAGACGATGCCGCGCACCGCCGAGTCGGCGCGGCCCAGCTCCTCCATGCCGAGGCAGTAGGTGATGTAGTCGCCGCCGAGCCCGCCGTACTCCTCGGGGATGGTCAGGCCGAAGAAGCCGAGCTCGCCCAGCTTCGGGATGAGCGCCGTGTCGACGGCCTCCCGGCGGTCCCATTCTGCGCGGAACGGCACCACCTCCTTGTTCAGGAAGTCGCGGGCGGTGCTCTGGAACGCGCGCTGTTCCTCGGTGAGGGTGAAATCCATCAGAGTGCCTTTCCGAGGCGTTGGCCCGCCTGGTCGTAGAGGTAGAAGCCACGGCCGCTCTTGCGGCCGAGGTGCCCGTCGGCCACCAGCGCGGCGACGGTGTCCGACGGCTGGTCGGCGGGGTCGCCGGTCTCGGCGAAGCGGGCCTTCTTGGTCAGGTAGCCGATGTCGATACCGGTCAGGTCCATCAACTCGAAGGGCCCCATCGGGTAGCCCAGGGCGGTGCGGGCGGCGGTGTCGATGGCCTCGATGTCGGCGTAGCCGCCCTCGTACAGGGCCAGCGCCTCGTCGCGCACCGCACCCAGGAGCCGGTTGGCCACGAAGCCGGGGATCTCCCGCTCCAGCACCACCGGCACCTTGCCGAGACCGGTCACGAACTCGACGGCCTCGGCGGCCACGTCGTCGGCGGTGTCCGGTCCACGGACCACCTCCACACACGTCATCACCAGCGCCGGATTGAAGAAGTGCAGATTCACGAAGCGGTCGGCGCGTCCGGTGGCCGAGGCCATCGACGACGGCACGAAGCTCGACGAGTTGCTGGCGAAGACGGTGTCCGGTCCGCACCGGGCGTCCAACTCGGCGAACAGCGCACGCTTGGCGTCCAGCTTCTCGACGATGGCCTCGATCACCAGGTCGGCGTCGGCCGGCGGCACGGCGGCGGTCGCCCACCGATTCCAGGCCGCGTCCACCTCCTGCGCACTGCGGCGACCCTTGGCCACCATGGCATCGGTGCGTTGCCGAAGCTGTGCCGTCGCGCGCTCCAGTGCCGCGGGGTCCGCATCGGTGAGCGTCACGCGGTGCCCGGCCAGGGCGCAGACCATCGCGATCTGCGAGCCCATCGCTCCGGCCCCGATCACGACGACGTGATCGATCCGCCCGGTCATCGGCCCGTCCATTCCGGGCTGCGCTTGCCGAGGAAGGCGGCGGCGCCCTCGGCCTTGTCGGCGGTGGTGTAGAGCAGCGCCTGCGCCAGCCGCTCCACCACCTGTCCGGTCCGCTGGTCGGCATCCATGCCGGTGCGGATGACGAGCTTGGCCAGGCGCACCGCGACCGGCCCCTTGTCCAGGATCTTCGCCGCCGTCGCGCGGGCGGCCTCCACCACGGCGCCGTCGGGCGCCACCTCGGTGACCAGTCCGGCGGCCAGCGCCTCGTCGGCGCTGAACAGTCGGCCGGTGAGGATCGCCTCGATCGCCCGGCCCACACCGATCAGCCGTGCCAGCCGCTGGGTGCCGCCGGCACCGGGCAGCACCGACAGCGTGGTCTCCGGCAGCCCGAACCGCGCCGAGGCCGCGGCGATCCGGATGTCGCAAGCCATCGCGAGTTCGCACCCGCCGCCGAGCGCGTAACCGTTGACCGCGGCGATCGTCGGCTTCTCGTAGCTCTCGATCGCGTCGTAGAGCCGCTGCATGCTCGACGTCAGGCCGGTGTGCAGGTCGTAGTTCGCCAGCTGGCCGATGTCGGCGCCGGCCGCGAACGCCCGATCGCCGGCACCGGTGAAGATCAGCGCGCCGACGGTGTCGTCCTCGCGCAGCGCGCCCAGCGCCGCGGCCACGTCGGTCTGCACCTGAGCGTTGATCGCGTTACGCACCTGCGGCCGGTTCAGGGTGAGCACGGCCAGGCCGTCGCTCACCTCGACGGTGAGGGTCTGATATTCGGTCATGCCCGCTCACCCCCGGTCAGTTCGGCGCGGAGATGGAACTTCTGAATCTTGCCGCTCGGGGTGGTGGGCAGCGCCTGCAGCACCTCGAGCCGCTCGGGCCAGTACTGCTTGGCCAGTCCCTTGCTCGCCAGGTATTCGCGCATCTCGTCGAAGGTGAAGCCGTCGGCGTCGGCCTTGAGCACCACGCAGGCGCAAGCCCGTTCCTGTAGTCGCGGATCCGGCAGGCCGATCACCGCCACCGACTCGATCTTCGGGTGCTCGTAGAAGACGTTCTCCACGAAGGCCACCGGGATGTTCTCCCCGCCGCGGATGATGATGTCCTTGGTGCGTCCGGCGATCTTCAGGTACCCGTCGGCATCGATCACACCGAGATCGCCGGTGTCGAACCAGTCGCCGTCGAAATAGGCGCGGGCCTCGTCCAACCGGTGGAGGTAGCCGAGGAACAGCGACGGTCCGCGGACCTGCAGTCGTCCCTGCTGCCCGGCCGGCACCACGGCGCCGTCGGCGTCGACCGTGCGGATCTCCATGCCCGGCCACGGGAAGCCGTCGGTGCCGACGATCTTGTCGATCGGCGATCCGGGGACGCCGAGGGTCACCAGTGCGTTCTCGGTCTGCCCCCAGCCGCCGAGGACCACCATCTCCGGCACGGCGTCGCGCGCCTGGTCCACGATGGCCCGCGGGATCGGCGCCCCCATGCAGCAGAACAGCTTCAGGCTGCTGACGTCGGCGGAAGCCAGGTTCTCCGCGGCGATGAAGTCGTGCAGGAACGGCGTGGCCCCCGACGTGTAACTGATGCGGTGCTGGCTGACCAGGCGCACGAACTCCTCGCGGTTCCACACGTCCTGCAGCACGCAGGTGGCGCCGTTCTGCACGTTGAGCCGGGCTCCGTAGAGGAAGCCCGTCAGGTGCGCGAGGGTGGAGGCGATGTGGAAGACGGTGTCGGCGGTGATGCCCAGCCGGGCCAGCAGCGGCAGGTTGGCCGCGATCAGCGTGTTGTGGCTGTGCATCACACCCTTGGGTTCCCCGGTGGTGCCGGAGGTGAAGATCAGCAGCGCGACGTCGTCGCCGGACGGCCGCAGCGCGTCGAGCTCGGACCGATCGCGGCGGGTCTCCCACGGCGTCGCCATGAACTCGTCGTAGCTTCCGCCGACCACGAGGGTGTGCTCCAGCGAAGGCAGCGCCCCCTCCAAGCCCGCGTACATGGCCGGGTAGTCGAAGTCGCGGAACGACTCCGGAATCACCAGGACCTTGGTCTCGGCGAGCCGGATCATGAGGGCCGCCTCCCGCTCCCGGAAGATCGGGACCAGCGGGTTGCTGATCGCGCCGATCCGGGTGGCCGCGTAGTGCACGACGATCCACTCGATCCAGTTCGGCAACTGGAACGACACCACGTCGCCCGGCCGGACGCCGAGCTCGAGCAGTCCGAGCGCGCAGCGGTCCACCTCGGCGCGCAACTGGCCGTAGGTGATCTGGCGTCGATGGTCGATGAAGGCCACCGTGTCGGGTGTCGCGGCGGCGAACTCGTCGAGGTAGTCGGTGATCGTGCGGTCGATCCAATACCCGCCGTCGCGATACTTCGCCGACAGCTCGGGGGTCAGGAGAGTCTCCATGGTGGGGCTGCTCCGGTCAGTTCATGGTGAGGCCGCCGCTGACGCTGACGGTCTGGCCGGTGATGAAGGCGGAATCGTCGGAGGCCAGGAAGGCGACCGCGTTGGCAAGGTCCTCGGGCTGGCCGAGGCGGCGCATCGGAATGGCCTTCTTGAGTGCTTCGCGCAGCTTCTCCCCGCCCATCGAGGCGAACAGCGCGGTGTCGGTGGGGCCGGGGCAGACGCAGTTGACGTTCACCGAGTTGCGCGCGGTCTCGCGGGCCAGCGACTTGGTGAAGGCGATGACGCCGCCCTTGGCTGCGGCGTAGACGGCCTCCCCGGACGAGCCGACGCGGCCCGCGTCGGAACCGAGATTGACCACCTTGCCCGAGCCCCGTTCGATCATCAGGGGCACGATCTTCTTGCAGGTGTTGAGCACGCCGTAGAGGTTGATGCTCACGATGCGGTCCCAGGTCTGCGGCTCGGAGTCGACGAAGGGCTCGCCCTTGTCCCAGCCGGCGTTGTTCACCAGGACGTCGATGCGGCCGAACCGCTCGATCACCTGGTCGACGGCGGCATTGACGCTGTCGCGGTCGGTGACGTCGACCTGCAGGCCGATCGAGCCGTTGCCGAGTTCGGCGGCGGTGGCGGCGGCGGTCTCGGCGTTGAGGTCGGTGACGATCACCGTGGCGCCGTCGTCGGCCAGGCGGCGCGCGATGCCGGCACCGATGCCCTGGCCGGCGCCGGTGACGAAGGCGATCCGGTCGTCGAGTCGTGTGGTCATGGAAGTGCTCCTTGAAATCGGAGAGAAGTGGAAGTCGGAGAGAAGTGGAAGTCGGAGAGAAGTGGAAGTCGGAGAGAAGTGGAAATCGGAGAGAAGGGGAGTCGGGTCAGGGCGCGTAGCTGCGGCCCAGCAGGTTCCGGGAGATGACGAGCTTGGAGACCTGCGCGGTGCCGTCGCCGATCTCCAGACCGATGACGTCACGCATCCGCTGCCCGACCTTGTGCTCGGTGGAGTACCCGACGTGGCCGAGGGTCAGCAGACACTGGTGGATCACGTCGACCGAGAGCTTGGGGGCCCAGAACTTGGCCATCGCCGCCTGCGCCGAATGGTCGAGGTCGTTGTCCTTGCGCCACAGCGCCTCGTAGCAGACGTGCCGGGCGCCGGCGACGTACGTCGCGGACTCGGCGAGCGGGAACGAGACACCCTGGAACTTGCCGATCGGCTGGCCGAAGGCCTCCCGATCGCGGGCCCACTGCATGGCCTCGTCGAGGGACTGCTGAGCGGCGCCCAGGCAGAGCAGGCCGATGATGGCGCGCGAGTAGTCGAAGCCCTCCATCACCGACACGAAACCGCCGCCCGGCTCGCCGATCATCGCGTCGCGATCCACCGCGACGTCGTCGAAGAAGATCGAGGCGCGGCCGATGGCGCGGGACCCGAGATCGTCGAACGCGGTCCGGGAGATGCCCGGGCTGGACATGTCCACCCAGAACGCCGAGACGCCACGGGCGCCCGGTCCGCCGGTGCGGGCCAGCACGGCGGCACGGTCGGCGGCCATGCCCAGCGTGATCGAGGTCTTCTCACCGTTGAGCACCCAGCCGTCGGCCGTCTCGGTGGCCCGCAGCGCGAGGGCGGCGGCGTCGGTGCCGTGCCCCGGCTCGGTGATCATGATGGCCGGCACCGTCTCGCCCGAGGCGATGCCGGGCAGCCACGCATGCTTCTGCGCGTCGGTGGCGTTGCGCACGATGATGTCGCTGATCAGCGCCGTGTTGATGATCAGGTAGCCGGCGTTGAAGTCGGCGCGGCCGACCTCTTCGGCCGCGATGCCCGCGATCACGGCGGTGGCGTCCTGGCCGCCGTATTCCTCCGGGATGCGCAGGCCCGTCAGACCCATCTCGGCCATGTCGGTCACCTGCCGGCGGCGCAGTTCGGCCGCTTTGTCGTCGGCTTGGTAGTGCGGGGCGAGCACCTTGTCCGCCCAGCGGGCCATCTCGGTGCGGAAGACCTCCTGGTCTTCGTCGAAGCCGTAGTCCATTGCGTATGCCTTCCGATTCGCGGTGGGTGAGTCGACCGGTCAGTGCCAGGCCACGTGCGGACCGAAGTCCGGGGTGCGCTTCTCGGCGAAGGCGGTCGCGCCCTCCATGCCCTCGACGGAGACGCCGAACATGTCCAGCGCGGTCATCGCCATGTTCGACAACCCGAGCTGGTGATCGGTGTCGGCGTTGAACGACTGCTTGAGGAACTTGATGGCCGTCGGGCTGAGCGCGGCGACCTCGTCGACCCAGGACTTGGCCTCGGTCAGCAGGTCGGCGGCCGGCACCACCGCGTTCACCAGCCCCATGTCCAGGGCCTGATCGGCCGTGTACTGGCGGCAGAAGAACCAGATCTCGCGCGCCTTCTTCTCCCCGACCACGCGGGCGAGGTAGGCCGAGCCGAAGCCAGCGTCGAACGAGCCGACGCGGGGACCGGCCTGACCGAAGCGTGCGGTGTCGGCGGCGATCGAGACGTCGGCCAGCACCTGCAGCACGTGTCCGCCGCCGATCGCGATGCCGTTGACGGCGGCGATGACCGGCTTCGGGATGTCGCGCATCAGCTTGTGCAGGTCGCCAATGCGGAAGCGGCCGAGCGCGCTGGGACCGTAGTCGCCGGTCTCGGCGCGCTGCTTCACGTCGCCGCCCGTGCAGAACGCCTTCTCACCGGCACCGGTCAGGATCACCGCGCGCACCGCCTGGTCGGTCCAGGCCTGCTGGAAGGCGTCGATCAACTCATCGACGGTCTGTGCACGGAAGGCGTTGTAGCGCTGCGGGCGGTTGATCGTGATGATCCCCGCGGGACCGTCGACCTGGTAGGTGATGTCTTCGAACTGAGCCATGGGATTCGCCTTTCCAACGAATGAATCTGTGTTCACTTGTGATGAATCTATATTCATTTCCGGCCCTGCGTCAAGGGTCACAGTCCCGATCGGCGCTAAAGTGAATGCGAGTTCAGCCCAGGAAGGTGTCATGACCAGCAGCCCCACCACCCCCAGCGCGACCGAGGCCGCCCGCGCCGCCGGCGCCGCCGTGCGCTCGCGCCAGATCCTCGACGCGGCCGCCCGCCTGATGGAGAAGCGCGGCTCCGAGTCGGTCTCGATGCAGGCACTCGCCCAGGAGGCCGGGGTGAGCGTCGGCCTGATCTACCGCTACTTCGGCGGCAAGGACGAGGTGCTGCTCGCGGTGATCGTCGACGTCCTGGATGCCTTCGCCGCCGATATTCCGGAAGCCATGGAGGCCGCGGGCGACGATCCCGTGCGCCGGCTGGCCGCGGCCTTCGACGCCTACTGCCGCGTGATCGACCGCCACCGCCACGCGGTCGTGCTGACTTACCGAGAGAGCAACGCACTGTCCCCGGAGGGTCGCGAGAAGATCAAGCTCCTGGAGGTGGCCACCAGCGAGCCGCTCCGCGAGGCCATCCGCGAGGGCGTCGCCGCGGGCCTGCTGGCCACCGACGACCTCGACCTGGTGGCCTACAACCTGCTGCTCCTGGCGCACTCGTGGGCCCTCAAGCACTGGTACTTCGAGCGCACCATGACCCTGGAGCGATACATCACGGCCCAGCGCACCCTGGTGCTCAGCGCCGTGATCCCCGCGGACCACCGGGCCGCGTACGCCGACCTGCTCGGCGCCTGAGCTACCAACCAAGCACTTGCTAGGTTAGAGTCGGGGGCATGAGTGAAGCCGTCATTCCGCCGCCCCTGGGCCGCGACGATCTGACCGCCGATTCCAGTCCGGTCGCCTACGAGGTCGGCGGCCCCGACAGCGCGGTCGCCTACGTGACCCTGAACCGGCCCGAGTACCGCAACGCGCAGAACTCGGTGATGACCTATTCGCTGGATGCGGCCTTCGGCAAGGCCGTCGACGATCCGGCCGTGAAGGTGATCGTGTTGCGCGCCAACGGAAAACACTTCTCCGCGGGCCACGACATCGGCACCCCCGAGCGCGACTTCGACACCTTCTACCCCAACACCGCGACCCTGCACTGGGATCACACCCGCGGCGACGGCGCCCCGCTCGACAGCAACCAGCGTCTGGCGCGGGAGATCGAGGTCTACATGGGGATGTGCCGCCGCTGGCGAGACATCCCGAAGCCGGTCATCGCCCAGGTCCACGGCGCCTGCATCGCCGGCGGCCTCATGCTCGCCTGGGCGGCCGACTTCATCGTCGCCTCCGACGACGCCTTCTTCTCCGATCCGGTGGCCCGCATGGGCATCCCGGGCGTCGAGTACTTCGCCCACGCCTTCGTCCTCGGCACCCGCCGGGCCAAGGAGATCCTGTTCACCGGCCAGCGGTTCACCGCCGCGCAGGCCCTGGACTGGGGCATGGTCAACCACGTGGTTCCACGCGCGGAACTCGAGACCAAGGTCGACGATCTGTGCGCACAGATGGCGGAGATGCCCATGCAGGGCCTCTTCCTCAGCAAGAAGGCCGTGAACATCTGCGAAGACCAGATGGGCATGCGCAACGCGATGGATTCGGTGTTCGGTTGGCACCACTTTGCGCACGCGGCCAACGACGCCGATTCCGGCGACTCGCTCGGCGGCATGGACGCGCGCAGCATGCGCGACGCCGCCCAGAAGAAGGGTGACGCCTGATGGATCTGCAGTTCGACGACGCCGCCAAGGCCTTCCGCGCCGAGGTGCGCGCGTGGCTCCAAGCGCATGTGCCGGCCGAGCCGCTGCCCTCCATGGACACCGCGGAAGGCTTTGAGGCGCACCGCAAGTGGGAAGCGGAGATGGCCGCCGACCGCATGTCCGTGGTGAGCTGGCCGGAGGAGTTCGGCGGGCGCGACGCGCCGCTGCTGCACTGGATCATCTTCGAGGAGGAGTACTACCGCTCGGGCGCTCCCGGGCGCGTGAGCCAGAACGGCATCTTCCTGCTGGCGCCGACCCTGTTCGAGCACGCGAACCCCGATCAGCTCGCCCGGATCATGCCGCGCATGGCCACCGCCGAGGACATCTGGGGCCAGGCGTGGAGCGAGCCGGAGGCCGGCAGCGACCTGGCCTCCCTGCGATCCACCGCCACCCGGACCGAGGGCGGCTGGCTGCTGAACGGCCAGAAGACCTGGAGTTCGCGGTCGAGCTTCGCCGACTGGGGCTTCGGTCTGTTCCGCACCGACCCGGATCAGGCGCGCCACAAGGGCATCACCTACTTCATGTTCGATCTCCGCGCACCGGGCGTGACCGTCCGCCCGATCGCTCAGCTCGACGGCGAGGCCGGTTTCGCCGAGCTCTTCCTCGAAGACGTCTTCGTGCCCGACGATCCCGCCGACCCCGGCACCTCCGGCGTGATCGGCGAGGTGAACAACGGCTGGAAGGTGGCGATGAGCACCGCCGCCAACGAGCGCGGGCTCTCCCTGCGCTCCCCCGGCCGCTTCCTGGCCGCCACCGATCGTCTGCTGCGCCTGTGGCGCGAGCGCGGCGACCAGGCTCCAGCCACCGCGAACGTCGACGCCGGAGTGGCCGACGCCTGGATCGGCGCCCGCGCCTACGAGCTGTCCACCTATCAGACGGTCAGTCGTCTGGCCGCGGGCGGACAGCTCGGTCTGGAGTCGTCGATCAACAAGGTCTTCTGGTCGCAGTGGGACATCGCCGCCCACGAGACCGCCCTGGACCTGCTGGGTGTCGACGCCGAACTCGACTCGGCCTGGCTCGACGGCTACCTCTTCTCGTTGTCCGGCCCGATCTACGCCGGCACCAACGAGATTCAACGCAACGTGATCGCCGAGCGACTTCTCGGCCTGCCCCGTGGGGACCGATAACCGTGGACTTCCTTCTCGATTCAATGCACACCGACCTCGCGTCGACCGTCGAGGCGGTCACCGGCCGGGCCGGCGGTATCGCCGTGGCCCGCGCGTGGTCCGAGGGTGACCGCGAGCCCGGTCTGACCGTGTACCGCCAGCTCGCCGAGAGCGGCATCACCGGCCTGCTGGTCGACGATGCGCTCGGCGGCAGCGGCGCGGGCGCCGTGGAGATGGTGGTGGCGCTGGAGCAGTTGGGCCGCGTCGCCCTGCCCGGCCCCGCCGCCGAGACCCTCGCCGTGGCCCCGGCCCTGCTGGGTGCGGCGGGCGCGACCGACGAACTCGAAGCACTCCTCTCCGGCGACCGACTGGCCTCGGTCGCCTGCGCCCCGGTGGCTCCGCGGGCCGCCGATCCCGAGTCGGCGGACCTGTACCTGGTCACCGCGGACGGACTGTTCCGCGGCGAGGCCGAGGCCGCGCAGGCCACCGTCGACCCGACCCGAACCGTGTCCGCGGTGACCGCGGGCCAGCGGCTGGCCGAGTCCATCGACCCGCGCGCCGCGATCGACCTGGGCGCGCTGGCCACGGCCGCGCTCTCGCTCGGTCTGGCCGCCGGCATGCTCGACATCGCCGCCGAGTACGCCAAGTCCCGCAACCAGTTCGGCCGCGCGATCGGCTCGTTCCAGGCCGTCAAGCACCACCTGGCCGACGTGGCCATCGCGGTGGAGATGGCCCGACCGCTGGTGTGGGGTGCCGCCGTGGGCCTGGACGGATTCGGCGACGACACCGCCGACGTCTCCCGCGACGTCTCCGCGGCCAAGGTCGCCACCGGCGAGGCCGCCGACGTCGCCGCCCGCCGCGCACTGCAGGTGCTCGGCGCCATCGGCTACACCGCCGAGCACGACTTCTCGCTGTACCTGACCAAGGCGCGTGCCCTCCGTTCGGCGTGGGGCACCCCGGCCTGGCATCGGCAGCGCGTCCTGGACTCCCTGCGCACCGAGCAGGTCCGCTGATGGACGAGCTGAACGCCCTCATCGACGCCGTCCGCGACGTCTGCCGCCGCGGCGGCGGCAGTGCCGCGGTCCGCACCGCGATCACCGCGCCCGGACGCTACGACGCCGAGCTGTGGCAGACGCTGGCCACCCAGATCGGTGTGGCCGCGCTCGCCATCGGCGAGGAGTACGACGGCGCCGACGCGACCGTGCGCGAGAGCGCGGCGGTCCTGACCGTCCTCGGCGAGACCCTGGCACCGGTGCCGATGTTCTCCTCCGCCGTGCTGGCCACCGGTGCGGTGCTGATCTCCGGCGACGAGGCCGCGAGCGCGCGCCTGCTGCCCGGACTGGCCGCCGGCGAGATCACCGCCGCGGTGTGCTGGGCCGGTGCCGCGGGCTGGGACACCCCCGGGGTGCACGCCGAGGCCGGACTGCTCAGTGGCACAGCCGAATACGTGATCGACGGCGAGACCGCCGACACCTTCCTGGTGCTGGCCGGCCCGGGTTCGGTGACCCTGCACGAGGTCTCCGCCTCCGCGCCGGGAGTCACCGTGACCCCGCTCCCGGTCCTGGACCCGACGCGCCCGCTCGCCCGCGTGCAATTCGACCAGACGCCGTCGGAGATCCTGCCGGCGCCGGACGACCTCGTCGACCGGTTCCGCACCCTGGCCTGGGCCATGCTGTCGGCCGAGCAGGTAGGCGGTGCCGCGCGCGCCCTGGAACTGACCGTGGAGCACACCACCTCGCGCAAGCAGTTCGGCCGCGCGCTGGCCGGCTTCCAGGCGCTCAAGCACACCATGGCCGACATGTACATGCGGGTGGAGACCATGCGGTCGGTCTCCGCGGCGGCGGTCGAGGCCGTCGCCACCGGCGCCGACGATGCGGCCGAGCTGGCCGCCGCGGCCCACGTGTACTGCTCGGAGGGCTACATCGCCGTCACCGGTGACGCCATCCAGTTGCACGGCGGCATCGGTATCACCTCCGAACACGACATCGGCCTGTTCTTCAAGCGTGCGCAGGCCGACGCGCAGTTGTTCGGCGCCCCGCACCGCGCCGCCGGTCTCATCACCCTCTGAGGGCCGAGGACGCCCATCCGTTCAAAGGAGTTTCGGCGGTGTCGGCGCCGATCTGCCGACACCGCTGCGGTGTCCGCGCCAGAATCAGTGCATGACTTCCAAAGCTCCCGCCGCCAAGGACGAACGGATGGGCGCTTTCGATGCGGTCATGTACGACGTCGAGGGCGATCCGCTCCTCCGTTCGGGCATCGTGGCGTTCGTCGTGCTCGACGGCCCGCCCGATCGCGCCCAGGTCGCCGCGCGCGTCGAGCGCCTGACCCGTGTCTTCCCCCGGCTGCGCCAGCGCGCGGTGGGCAATCAGTTCTCGCCGGCGCCGCCGCGCTGGGAGACCGATCCGAACTTCGATCCCAGCTACCACGTCCGCTGGCGGCGCCTGCTCGACGACGAAGCCGACATGCAAGCGGCCCTCGACTACGCCGCCCGCGTCAGCGAATCGGACTTCGACCACGCGCGCCCGCTCTGGGAGATCGCCATCCTCACCGGCCTGGTCGACGGTCAGGCCGCGGTGATCTTCAAGATCCACCACTCGGTCGCCGACGGCATGGGCGGCCTCGCGATGAGCGCGGCGCTGTTCGACCTGTCCGCGCAGCCGGACGATCTGGGCCCCATGCCCGACGCGCCGGCCGATGCCGCACCCGCAGATCTGCTCGAGCGCGTCATCCACGCCACCCGCTTCGAGTTCGGCGCCGTCGAGGAGGTGGTCGTCGGCAGCACCAGGCTCGCACTGCGCGCCATGCGCGCGGTGGCCACCCGGCCGGTGTCCACCGCGCTGTCGGCAGGCCGCACCGCCGTCTCCGCAGCCGCCATGCTGGCTCCGCAGGGGCCGCCGCGGTCGGAGTGGATGACCGGGCGTTCGCTCACCAGCCACTTCACCATCGTGCAGGTGCCGTTGGCCGCCCTGAAGGCCGCCGCCCACCGCGCCGACGTGACGCTGAACGTGGTGTTCATGGCCGCCGTCGCCGACGCCGTGGGCGCCTATCACCGGCGGCACGGCCACGACCTGGAGTCCATCCGGGTGAACATGCCGATCGACCAGCGCCGGCCCGGCGATGCGCCCACCGGCAATCATTGGGTGCCGGCCCGATTCCTCGTCCCGACCGACGACAGCACGCCCACCGATCGGCTGTACCGCCTGCAGGGCCTGCTCCATCTCGCCCGCACCGACCCCGCCCTCGGCCTGTCGGAGATGGTCTACAAGGCGCTGGCCCTCCTGCCCGCGCCGCTCACCGAGCGCCTGGCCGGCGGGCTGATGAAGGGTGTCGACGTCGCCGCCACCAACGTCCCCGGATCCCCGGTGCCGGTGTACATGTGCGGCGCCCAGGTCACCACCCTGGTGCCGTTCGCGCCGAAGTCGGGCGCGGCGATCAACGTCGCGCTGCTCACCTACGGCGGATCGGCCTTCATCGGTGTCAACGCCGACCCGGCCGCCGTCGACGACCCCGCCGAACTCACCGCCTGCCTCGCCGAAGCCTTCGCCGACCTGACGGCGGAGGAAGCCTGAGACGCAAGAGGGCTCAGGCCTCGCCGGCGAACATCAGCACCAGCAGGGCCGCGTTGAGGGCGACCACCAGCGCGACCGCCACGGCCGACCCCACGCGGAGGGCGCGGCCGTCGGCGTAGGCGCCCATGCGGCGCCGGTCGCCGGTGAAGCGGCGCAAGGGGATCAGCGCGAACGGGATGCCGAAGCTGAGGACCGCCTGCGAGACGATCAGCGCCCACGTCGGGTCCACCCCCACCGCGAGGATCACCACCGCCGGAATCAGGGTCGCCGAGCGCCGCACCACCATGGGGATCCGCACGTGCAGCAGGCCCTCCATGATCATGCCGCCCGCGTAGGAGCCGACCGACGTGGACGCGATGCCCGAGGCGAGCAGACCGATCGCGAACAGTGCCGCCACCACCGGCCCCAGGGCGGCACCGACCGCCGCGTGCGCGCCTTCGATGGTGTCGGTGCCCTCCACGCCCATCAGGCTGGTCGCGGCCAGCACCAGCAGCGCGATGTTGACGGTGCCGGCGATGATGAGCGCCACCACGACGTCGATCCGGGTGCTGCGCAGCAGCGTCGCGATACGGTTCGGATCGTCACTGCGTCCGTGCCGATCGATCACCAGGCCCGAGTGCAGGCAAATGGCGTGCGGCATGACCGTCGCGCCCAGCATGGAGGCGGCCAGCAGCACGGTCTCCCCGCCGTCGAGCCGCGGGATCATGCCGTTGAGCAGGCCGCCCACCTCCGGCGGATTCACCGCCAGACCGCTGAGGAAGCCCACCACGATGACGGCCAGCAGTCCGATCACCACGGTCTCGAAATGCCGTTGCCGCTGCCGATTGGCAAGCGTCAGGATCAGCATGGACACCACGCCGACGATGAGGCCGCCGATCCACAGCGGCAGGCCGAACAGGAGCTTGAGCGCGATCGCTCCGCCCACCACTTCGGCGAGGTCGGTGGCGGCGGCCACCACCTCGGCCTGGCCCCAGTAGGCCAGGCGCGAGCGCCGACCCGGCAGCGCGGTCGCCACCGTCTGCGGCAGCGTCCGGCCGGTCACCACGCCGAGCTTGGCCGACTGGTACTGGATCATCACCGCGATCACATTGGCCATCACCAGCACCCACACCAGCAGGTAGCCGTACTTGGCCCCGGCGGTGAGGTTGGCCGCGACGTTGCCCGGATCGACGTAGGCGATCGCGGCGACGAACGCCGGACCGAGCAGCATCAGCCGCGGCGGACGTGACTTCTTCGACGTCTCCAACACGAGGCAAGGCTAGCCCGACACCAGAGTTTCGGTCAACCGAACTTTTGCTCGTCGCCCACCAAATCTAAGCGAAAGCGGCGCGGACCTGCTCGGCGGTGAGGCCGTAGTCGTCGAGGTGATAGCGGTGCTGGGGCCGTCGGTCACCGGACTTGGACTCCTCGTCCAGCGCCGCCATCGCCGCCCGCGCCTGCGCACTCGGCGCGGTGCCCGCCGCCGCGTAAATGCGATCGACGACGCCCTGCGGGTCCGCGCGCAGATCGTCGAACTGCACGTCGACGAACTGGGCCGGATCGTACGCAGCGCGTGCGGCCCGGAACTCGCGGAGCCCGCGCGACCACAGATCCAACTGCGCCTGCCCGATGGCCGCACCGGTGAACACCGTCGAATAGCCCTGCGTCGCATGCTCGGCGAGGCTGCACATGGACGCGATGATGGTCTCCGGCTCCCGGTGGGTCTGCACCACCAGCGCGTCCGGGTACACCGCCATCAGAGCGTCGAGGGCGAACAGGTGACTCGGGTTCTTGAGCACCCAGCGCTTGTCCGGATCGTTGAGGCCGATCAGCTGCAGGTTGGCCTTGTGCCGCCAGTAGGCCGGCGTCCAGTCCTGGCCGGCCAACCAGGCCGAGTAGGTCGGCAGCGCGGCCAGCGATTCGTAGGAGATCGACTGCACCGACTGGCGCAGCAGCTGCCAGCACTCCTCCACGTCCCCGGCGCTCATGTAGTGCAACCCCATGAACTCCGGGTTCTCCACCCGATGCTGGGAGAGCCCGGCGTCGATCTGCCGGTAGACCGGGTTGTCCGCCCACTGCTCCCGCGGCGGACGCGGCTGCGGGAACTCGGTGAGCCACATCTGCAGGCCCTGGTGCGCGGGGTCGGCGGCCAGCAACCGGTGCAACGCGGTGGTGCCGGTGCGCGGCAGGCCGGTCACGAAGATGGGCCGCTCGATCGGCACCTGCGCGTAACCCGGGTTGGCCTTCCAGCCGGCCTCGCTCAGCAACCGCGCGATCAGCGCACCCTTGAGGAAGTAGCGGAACATCTTGCTGCCGCGTTCGGTGAGCCCCGCGTCGCGGGAGTACGACTCCAGCAGCACGGTGAGGCCTTCGAGGTATCCGTCGTCGCCGAAGTCGTCCAGGCCCACGGTGCGCACCGCAGAGGCGTGCAGATCCTCGACGGTGCCGACCAGGGTGCGCGGCTCAGGCATGGTATTCCCCGCAGTTCACATCGAGGGTCTGGCCGGTCACCGACCGCGCCAGGTCCGAGGCCAGGAAGACGATCACGTCGGCGATCTCGTCGGGTTCGGGCAGCCGCTTGAGGTCGCTGCGCGCGGCGGTCTGCTCGTAGACCTGATCGACGGTGATGCCGTACTTCTCGGCGACCTCGCCGAAGTACCACTTGAGCTGGTCGTCCCAGATGTAGCCGGGCGCCACGCTGTTGATCCGGATGCCCTGCCCGCCCAACTCGGTCGACAGTGTCTGGGACATGGCCAGCAGCGCCGACTTGGCGATCTTGTAGCTGCCGTACCGCGGCTCGCTGTGCCGGATCACCATCGAACTCAGGTTGACGATCGCCCCCTCGGCCCCAGCGAGCGCGGGCGTGAAGGCCTTGATCACCCGGAGCGTGCCGAGGACCGTCAGATCGAGGCTGTCGGAGATCTGGTCGAAGTCGGTGCGACCCAAGGCTTTCATCGACGGCACCGAGAAGGCGTTGTTCACGAGGGCGTCGACGCGACCGAACTCGTCGAGCACGATCTGCGCCAGCGCGGTGACCGCCGCGTCGTCGGTGATGTCGGTGGGGGCCACCAGCGCTCGCCCGCCCAGGGCGGTCACCTCGGCGGCGACGGACTCCAGGCGCTCGCGGGTGCGTGCGGCCAGGACCACCGTCGCACCCGCGGCGGCGGCCCGCAGACAGATCGAACGACCGAGGCCGGGACCGACGCCCGACACCACCACTACTTTGTCGGCCAGCAGGCCCGTACGGTCGATCGGCGTCTGGGTCGTCATCCGAGCATTCTCTCCGCAAAGCCGCGGCGGCGAGCGGTGATTCGCTGCGCCCAGCCGTCGGCGTCGATCCGGTTCCGGTCGTAGTACGGCAGCAGGTCCGGCACCTGCGCCAGGTCCACCACTTCGCAGGTGGGGCCGAGGTCCGCGCCGATCGGCGCGTCGCTGCGCTGCCACCGGAACTGCAGAATGCCCCGACGGCGCCCGGTGGTCTCCACCCAGTTGGTCACCCGCGGGTTGTCGTGGGCGATCACCATGCGGATCATTCCGTCCGGATCATGCTGCGCCTGAACGGAATTCAGGCTGGTCTGGTGGTGCACGTAGTCGAGCGAGATGTACCAGAGGCTGCCGAGCTGGAACCCCTGATACGGGGAGTCCGAGACCGGCACCGTGATGACCATCGCCTCTTCGGGTGCCAGGTCGTAGTGACCCACCGACGAGAACTGGGTGCTCAGTCCGCCCGGCGTGGGTCGCGGTACGGTCAGGGTGTTGACCGGCTCGTCCAGATAGAACCACTTGGGGAAGTTGAACCAGGTGTGGATCCGGGAGGTCAGCAGCTTGGCCGCGGTCGCGTACTGGCGCGCCGCGCGTGCGCTGTCGAGCGGCCGTGCCGGCTCGCCCCGGGTGTCGAGCCGTTCGACGCTCACCGTGCCCTTGCGCTCGGCGTTCCAGTCGCCGTAGACCTCGCGGATGGCGAGCATCGAGGCACCGTCGCCCAGCACGAAGTAGTTCGGCGGCGCATCGGCGATCGGCGGACCGAAGGTGAGCTCGTAGGAGCCGTCGGCGGCGATGCTCAGCCGCCGGTCGTCGAAGGCGTCGTCGCCGCCGGGTACTTCACTCGGCGTGTAGTCGCCGCGCAGCACCTGAAAGCTCAGGTCGACGGTGCTGCCGCGCATGCCGCGGATCCGATAGGTGCCCTCGGGCACCACATCCGCGTGGTAGTAGAGCGTGTCCGGATTGTCCAGGCCCATCTTGGTGTACGGGCCCGTGGAGGTGTGCAGTACCGGGTGCACCTTGTCGTGCGTGCGGGCCTGCTGCAGCACGGCCGCGATGCTGCCGGCCAGATAGTCGTAGCCTTCGGCCAGATCGGCGTCGGAGTCGATGAACTCCGCCGAGGCGATCTGACGCTCCGCTGCGGCGATGGCATCGCGCAGCGGAGCAGTCACATCGTCTACAGCCATTCGTCGCCGCCGGACCACGTGATCAGGTCGTCGAGCTGATTCGCGGCCGGAGTGACCCGCGGGTGTTCGGTGGACAGGTAACCGCCGCGGTAGAACAGCAGCGGCTTGTCCTGCAGGACCTCACCGAGGGTCTGCGCCCGTCCGACGACGATGTAGTGATCGCCGCCGTCGAGCACGTTCTCCACGGTGCACTCCACCCAGGTGAGGCTGTGCCGGATCACCGGCAGCCCCAGGGGCGACGGGTCCCACTGCACCCCGGCGAACTTGTTGTCGCCGGGAGCGCCGAACTTGGCGCTCACCTCCTGCTGCCGGTTGGCCAGCACGTTCACGCAGAACGATCCGCGGGCCTCCATGACGGGCCAGGTCCGCGAGGTCTTCTGCGGGCAGAAGATCACCAGCGGCGGATCCAGCGAGAGCGCGGTGAACGACTGGCAGGCGAAGCCCACCGGCTGTTCGTTGTCGCCCATCGAGGTGATGATGGTGACGCCCGTGCAGAACTGCCCCATCGCGGTGCGGAACTGCCTGCTGTCGAACTCCTGCGTGCCGTACGGCGAAAGCGGCGCCATGGCGACTCAGCCCTTGAATCCGACGCTGAAGTCGTGACCCCACAGGCTCACGGCCGTCGACTCGCGGGCGACCCAGTCGCCGTCGTCCACCTGCCGCCCCTCGCAACCGAACTCCACGTCGAACCCGCCGGGGGTCTTCATGTAGAAGCTCAGCATGAGGTCGTTGACGTGGCGACCCAGCGTGGCCGACATCGGTACCTTGCGCCGCAGCGCACGGTCGTGGCAGAGGCCGACGTCGTCGGTCTCGGCCACCTCGACCATGAGGTGCACGATGCCGGTGCCGTTGGAGAACGGCGAGAAGGCCAGCGAGTGGTGCCGCGGGTTGCACCCGAAGAACCGCAGCCAGGCCGGCTCGTCGCCTTCCGAGCGGCCGACCACCTGCGGCGGCAGCCGCATGGAGTCGCGCAGCCGGAAGCCCAGCACATCCCGATAGAAGGTGAGCGCGGCAGCGTCATCGTTGCTGCTGAGCACCACGTGCCCCAGACCCTGCTCGCCGGTGACGAACGTGTGTCCGTACGGGCTGACCACTCGGCGGTGCTGCAGCGCGACACCGTGGAAGGCCTCCAGCACGTTGCCGTCCGGATCGGCGAAGATGATCAGACCGTCGACGGCCCGGTCTGCCTTCTCCTCCGGCGTGCCCTCGCGGTACTCGACGCCCGCGGCGGTGAGCCGGTCGCGAACCTCTTGCAGGCCGGCGGCGTTCGCGCACTCCCAGCCGGAGGAGGCCAGGTGGTCGCGGTCGGAGGGGACGATCACCAGGCGCGCCGGGAAATCGTCCATCCGCAGGTACAGGGCGCCGGGGACGTTCCCCTTGCCCTCCACCATGCCGAGGACCTTCAAACCGTACTCACGCCACGCATCCATGTCGGTGGCGTCGATCCGCATGTATCCGAGCGAACGGATGGGACCCTGATCGTTGTGACTCATCGGTCTCCTTAGACCATCGTGTCGCCGATGGGCAGGCCGAACTCACCGTTGCCGAAGGCCACGTAGGCCCGCTCGGGATCGTTGGCGGCATGCACGCGGCCGGCATGGGCGTCGCGCCAGAAGCGCTGGATCGGGGTGCCGTTCTCCAGCGCGTGGGCGCCCGAGTTCTCGAAGAGACGGTCGATCGCCGAGATGGCGCGGCCGGTGGCCCGGACCTGGTCGCGGCGCGCGGCCAGACGCACGTCCATCGGGACCTCTTCGCCGGCGACGATCAGGTCGTACTCGGCCTGCAGGTTGCCCGAGAGCTGACGCCAGGCGGCGTCGATGTCGCTGGCGGCCTCGGCGATGCGCACCTTGGCGAACGGGTCGTCCTTGGACTGCTCGCCGGCGTAGGCCGCGCGCACGCGCTTGCCCTGGTGCTCGACGTGCGCCTCGTACGCGCCGTAGGCCATACCGACGATCGGGGTCGAGATGGTGCTCGGGTGGATGGTGCCCCACGGCATCTTGTAGACCGGCGCGGTGTTGCGCTCCAGGCCCGGCGCCTCGCCCATGCTCATGGTGCGGAAGCTGAGCATGCGGTGACGCGGGACGAAGACGTCCTTGACGTCGATGGTGTTGGAACCGGTGCCGCGCAGTCCGACGACGTTCCAGACGTCGCGGATCACGTAGTCCTCGCGCGGGATCAGGAAGCTGACGAAGTCGACCGGCTTGCCGTCCTTGAACACCGGACCGCCCACGACCACCCAGTCGGCGATGTCGCAGCCCGAGGACCAGGCCCACGAACCGTTGACCTTGTAGCCGCCTTCGACGACCTCGCCGGCGCCCATCGGGGCGTACGACGAGGAGATACGGGTGTTGGGGTCCTTACCCCAGACGTCTTCCTGCGCCTGCTGATCGAACAGCGCCAGGTGCCAGTTGTGGATGCCGATGATGCCGGCCACCCACCCGGTGGAACCGCAGGCCGTCGCCAGACGACGCACGGCCTCGTAGAAGGTCACCGGGTCCACCTGGTACCCGCCCCACTGCTCGGGCTGCATCAGCTTGAAGAACCCGGCTTCGGCCAGCATGTCGGCCACCTCGTCGGGGACGCGACGGGCGTCTTCCGTCGCCTGAGCACGCTGTGCAAGCTCCGGCAGCAGTGCGTTGATGTTCTCCAGTACCTGCTGTCCGGCTTCGCTTCGCTGGGCTGCCATGGCATCTCCAATCTCGTTGCTACTTAAGTCTTCGACTTCAATATTAGAACACGTTCTCATTCTGTTTTTGAAACGTGTTCTACTATTGACGTCAGCAAGAGCTGTTAAAGGAAGGCGACCTGCGATGACGACGAACGATACCGCAGTACGAGAAATTGACACCGGCACACCGCCCACCCGCTTTGCCCGCGGTTGGCACTGCATCGGCCTGGTGGACGAGTACACCGACGGCAAGCCCCACTCCCTGGAGATCTTCGGCACCAAGCTGGTGGTCTGGGCGGACACCAAGGGCGAGGTGAAGGCACTCGACGCCTTCTGCCGCCACATGGGCGCCGACCTCGGCCAGGGCAAGGTCCGCGGCGACAACATCGCCTGCCCGTTCCACGGGTGGCAGTGGAACGGCAAGGGCCGCTGCGCCGGCGTGCCGTACGCCAAGCGCAACCCGAAGCTGGCCAAGACCCGCACCTGGCCCACGATGCAGCGCAACGGCCAGGTCTTCATCTACAACGATCCGGAGGGCAACCCGCCGCCGGAGCAGGTGATCATCCCCGAGCTCGAGGAGTTCGGCACCGATCAGTGGACCGAGTGGACCTGGAACAAGCTGGTCATCGAGGGCTCCAATTGCCGCGAGATCATCGACAACGTGGTCGACATGGCGCACTTCTTCTACGTGCACTACGCCCTGCCGGACTACTTCAAGAACGTCTTCGAGGGCGAGACCGCGGCGCAGTACATGAACAGCCACGGCCGCCCCGACATCGCGATCTCGTCGGCCTACGGTGACACCCGGCTGGAATCGATCGCCGCGTACTACGGCCCCTCGTACATGCTGAACCCGATGGTGCAGTACTACGGCGGCTACGCGGTGGAGACCATCCTCACCAACTGCCACTACCCGATCGACGAGAACTCCTTCGTCCTCATGTTCGGCGTCATGGCCAAGATCCCCGAGGGCCTCACCCCCGAGCAGGCCGACAAGATGGCCAAGAAGATCTCCGGCGGCATCGAGGTGGGCTTCCTGCAGGACGTCGAGATCTGGAAGCACAAGACCCGCATCGACAACCCGCTGCTGGTGGAAGAGGACGGCCCGGTCTACCAGCTCCGTCGCTGGTACGAGCAGTTCTACGTCGACGTCGACGACATCACCGACGAGATGACCGACCGCTTCGAGTACGAGATCGACACCGCCAAGGCGCTGGAGAACTGGAACGTCGAGGTGCAGGAGAATCTGCGACTGCAGGCCGAGCAGAAGGCGGCCGAGGAAGCAGCGGCCGCACAGCAGCCCGAGAACACGTCGGTCTGATGTCGACGGTCAGCGGAACAGGCTGGGCGAAAGCTCCGGACTACACCACAGATCCGGAGCGCCTAGCCGCCATCGCGGCAGCCACCGCGCGGGACAAGCAGCATTACCTGCGCGGCGGCATGTCCCCGATTGAGTGCCGAACCTGCCACGCGAACGTGTTGGTCAAGAAGACCAGCCCCCATCACACCAGCGTGCAGTGGAATCCGGACGCGCTCGAGAGCTGCCACGAGATCTCCACGATCCGCGCCGAAGGCGGCAATGCGGCGCTGCTGCCCACCTGCCCGCGCCTGTCGGCGTCGATCGATCACGGGGTCTCCGAGGGTCTGGTGCCCCGCGAGTCCCCGATGACCGACCCGGACGGCTACTGGTGACCGCCGGCACTCTGCGATGACCACGACGACGCGCCCCTTCCGGGCGCGTCGTCGCCGTTTCGCCTCCACCGCGCGGAGGGTCGAACGGTTCCGTTCGACGCCGCGACGGAGCAGAATCGAGGGATGACCGAATACTCCGCCCCGCTGGGCGCCCCCGTCTGGTTCGACCTCGTCAGCTCCGACCCCGCCCGCGCGGCCGAGTTCTACGGCGCGCTCTTCGGTTGGGAGGCCGAGGCCCCCAATCCCGACTTCGCCGGCTACCAGAACTTCACCCTCGGCGGCCGCCGCGTGGCCGGCATGCACCCGCACATGGCCGAGGCGGGCGGGCCGTCGGACGTCTGGTCGATCTACCTGCGCACCGACGATGCGCTCGCCACACAGGCCGCGCTGGTCGAGCACGGCGGCATCGAGGTGTTCCCGCCGATGCCCGTCGGCGACCTGGGCACCATGGCCTACGCCGTCGACCCCGCCGGCGCCATGTTCGGCTACTGGCAGTCGGCCGCCCACACCGGTTTCCACGAGTGGGGCGTCCACGGCGCCCCGTACTGGTTCGAGTGCCTGACCCTGGGCCAGCCCGCGGCGACCGCGTTCTACGAGCTGGTCTTCGGCATGCGCCCGGAGGTGGTGCCCGGCGCGCCCGGCAACTACACCCAACTCTTCAGCGGCGACACCGCGTACGCGGCCCTGATGGATGCCACCGGCATGCTGCCCGCCGAAACCCCCTCGCACTGGCGCGTCTACATCACCGTCGACGATGTCGCCGCGGCCGTCGCCCGCGCCGTCGAACTCGGCGGCACCTGCGTGGCAGAGCCGGAGACCACCCCCTGGGGCACGCTCGCCACCATCACCGATCCGTTCGGCGCGCTCCTCTGCCTGGGCCACGCACCGGAAGGAATGTGACGGCCGGAGCGTGACCGGAGGGATCGCCACCGGGGAGACGGCCGCCGGGTCGGGCCTCGGGGCCCCACCCGGCTACCACTGAAACTCGTTCTCGTTTATCCTCATCACTGAAACGTGTTCTAGTTCTTCAGTGGCGGCGACTCCGCCGCTCCCAGGAGGGAAACCGATGGCGCAAGCAGCTATTCCCAGCGAGACCGTCGACGTCGTAGTGGTCGGTGCCGGTGGCGCCGGTCTGGCGGCCGCACTCACCGCGGCCACCAAGGGCCTACAGACCGTCCTCATCGAGAAGTCGCCCTACTGGGGCGGCTCCACGTCACGCTCGGGTGGCGGCGTGTGGATCCCGAACAACTCGGTGCTGCGCCGCGACGGCGTGACCGACACCGTCGAGGACGCGCGCACCTACGTGCACTCGATCATCGGCGCGCACGCACCGGCGGAGAACATCGACACCTACATCGACCGCGGCCCCGAGGCGCTGGACTACCTGATGTCCAAGTCCCCGCTGGAGCTGGAGTGGGTCAAGGGCTACTCGGATTACTACCCGGAGGCTCCCGGCGGTCGCGTGGGCGGCCGGTCGGTGGAGCCCAAGCCGTTCGACGCTCGCCGCCTCGGCGACGACCTGGCCACCCTGCACCCGCAGTACACCAAGGCGCCGCTGAACATGGTGGTCCTGCAGAGTGACTACAAGTGGATGAACGTCGGCATGCGGCACTGGCGCGGCATCGCCAAGATGGCCAAGGTCGCCGGCCGGTTCACCTGGGCCAAGTCGCGCAACAAGAAGATGATCGCCATGGGCGCGGCCCTGGCCGCCGAGCTGCTGCTCGGCTGCCGCCAGGCCGGCGTCGACCTGCGTCTGAGCACGCCGATGACCGAGCTGCTGCTCGAGGACGGCAAGGTGGTGGGCGTCAAGGCCACCCGCGACGGTGAGCCCATCGAGATCCGCGCCCGATACGGCGTCATCCTGGGCAGCGGCGGCTTCGAGCACAACGCCGAGATGCGCGCCGAGTACCAGCGCGCCCCGATCGGCACCGAGTGGACCACCGGCGCGCCGTCGAACACCGGCGACGGCATCCTCGCGGGCCAGAAGGCCGGCGCCGACGTCGCCTTGATGGACGACGCCTGGTGGGGACCGACCATCCCGCTGCCCAAGGGCCCGTGGTTCGCGCTGTCCGAGCGCAACGTCCCCGGCACCTTCATGGTCAACGAGCGCGGTGAGCGCTTCATGAACGAGTCGCTCCCCTACGTCGAGGCCGCACACCAGATGTACGGCGGCGAGTTCGGCCAGGGCGAGGGACCCGGCGCCAACATCCCGGCGTGGATGATCATGGATCAGCGCTGCCGCAACCGTTACCTGTTCGCCGGCATTCCGGCCCGCCAGCCGCTGCCCAAGAGCTGGCTCAAGTCCGGCGTGGTGGTCAAGGCGAACACCATCGCAGAACTGGCCGAGAAGACGGGTCTGCCCGTAGAGGCGCTGACGGCCACCACCGAGCGATTCAACGGCTTCGCCCGCACCGGTGTCGACACCGACTTCCAGCGCGGCAAGAGTGGCTACGACAACTACTACGGCGACCCCACCAACAAGCCGAACCCGAACCTGGGTGTGGTCGACAAGGCGCCGTTCTACGCCATCAAGATGGTCCCCGGTGACCTTGGCACCAAGGGCGGCATCACCACCGACGCCACCGGCCGCGCGCTGCGCGCCGACGGCAGCGTGATCGAGGGCCTGTACGCCTCGGGCAACACCAGCGCCCCGGTGATGGGTCACACCTACGCCGGCCCCGGCGCCACCATCGGCCCCGCCATGGTCTTCGGTTACCTCGCCGCCCTCGACGCCGCCGCCAAGGCCAAGTCGACCACCGATCAGCCCGCAGGAGTCTGACCCATGCCCATCGATCCTGCAATCGCCGTCGGCGCCGACCTCGGTGCCACCACCTTCTCGTGGACCCCGCGCGAGGTGGCGCTGTACAACCTCGCCGTGGGCGCCGCCCACGATCCGATGGACGTGAACGGTCTGCAGTACGTCGACGACGTCGACCCCAAGGTCTTGCCGTCGTTCGCCACGGTCGCGGCCACGTTCCTGGCCACCGAGGCCCCCAAGGTCTCGTTCCCGGGCGTGGACATCGACCTGGCGAAGGTGGTCCACGGCAGTCAGGAAGTCACCGTGCACCGGCCGCTGCCGGCCACCGGCACCGCCACCACCCGCACCCGCATCGCCGAGGTGCAGGACAAGGGTTCGGCCGCCGTCATCGTGCAGGAGTCCGAGACCGTCGACGAGTCCGGCAATCCCCTGTGGACCGCCCGCAGCTCGATCTTCGCCAAGGGCGAGGGCGGTTTCGGCGGCGAGCGCGGCACGTCGACCCGCATCGCGCTGCCCGATCGCGCGCCCGATCACGAGCTCCTCGCACCGACCCTGCCGCAGCAGGCCCTGCTCTACCGCCTGTGCGGCGACCGCAATCCGCTGCACAGCGATCCGGCGTTCGCCGAGGCCGCAGGCTTCCCGCGGCCGATCCTGCACGGCCTGTGCACCTTCGGCACCGTGTGCCGGACGCTGGTCGACGAGGTGCTCGGCGGCGACGCCACCGCCGTGGCGAGCTACGGGGCCAGCTTCGCGGGGATCGTGTTCCCCGGTGAGACCCTGAAGATCCGCGCCTGGGAGGATGGGGCCCGACTGCTGGTGACCGCGGTCGTCGCCGACCGCGACGACGCGCCCGCCCTGGGCAACGTGGTGCTGGCACGAACCGTCTAATTCGTTCCGTCTTCGGAAAGAGGCTGCCGCATGTCGTCTTCACTTGCTCCCGTTCTCAACCAGCGCGACGCACTCGCCAACGATCTGGCGGAGGTGATCGATCAGCAAGTGAAGGCGCAGTCGGGCCTGTCCGGCACCGCGGTCAAGGCCGCCTACGCCGCGGCGAACAAGTTCAAGCCCGGCGTGGTGGTCAAGGCCACCGGAGCGATGCTTCCGGACTTCCTGGATGCGCTTGCGCCGCTGTGGGATTCGCGTCCGGCGGGCACCCCCTTCGGCGCCCACCTGGCCGCCAACGAGGATGCGGCGACCGAGGCGCTGCTGGCGGTGACCGACCGTCAGGCCGAGAGCGCGCCAGCACCGTTGGCCAAGGCCTACAAGAGCCTGCGCGGCAAGGCCAAGGGCTATGTGGCGCAGGCCCTGGTTCCCGTCGGCGACGCGATCGAGCCGTACGCCGCGTCGGCGAACTGACGGCGAACGGCAGGCGTCAGGCGGCTGAGGTGACGATGATCAGAATCAGTGCCAGCACGCCTGCCAGCACCGCCAGCAGGGTCAGTACCCGCCAGATGTGCACTCCGGTGCGCGACAGTTCGGTGACGGAGACTCGAGAAGGTGCGACCTGGTGAGAAGCCATGACGAATCACTTTCAGTGGTAGGCGGAGCGTGCCCGTGTAACCACTGTGACACAAGTTACGGAGGTTACGTGTGATGAGGAACGTGCGTGTCGGGTGGAGCTTCCGCACCGTCTGGCTGATCCTGGTCGCCTGCATGGCGGTGAGCCTCGTCGTGGCCGCGATGGCGGCGCTGAACACCGCTCTGCCCGAGATCGCCCTGGACGTCAATGCGTCCAGCGCTCAGATGACCTGGATCATCGACGGCTACACGCTGATCCTCGCGGCTCTCCTCCTGCCGGCCGGCGCCATCGGCGACCGGTTCGGCCGCCGAGGCGTCCTCATGGTCGGCCTGGTGATCTTCGGCGCCGCCTCCCTCGCGGCGGTCTGGGTGAACACCCCGACCGAGCTGATCGCCACCCGCTTCGTCGCCGGTATCGGTGCGGCGTTGATCATGCCCACCACCCTCTCCCTCATCACCGCGGGTGTCCCGCGCGAGCAGCGCGCCATCGGCGTGAGTGTTTGGGCGGCCGTGGCCGGCGTGGGTGCCATCCTGGGCTTCTTCGTCACCGGCGTGCTGCTGGAGTTCTTCAGCTGGCACTCGGTCTTCGTCACCTTCGCCGTCTCCGCCCTGGCGACCCTCGCCCTCACCTTCACCATCGGCAGCTCCAAGGACTCCGACCCCGGTGCCTTCGACATCATCGGCTCGCTCGCCTCGATGCTCGCCGTGGCCGGTGTGGTCTTCGGCCTGCTCGAGGCGCCGGTGCGCGGCTGGACCGACCCGCTGATCCTGGTGACCCTCATCGGCGGCGTCCTCCTCGGCGCGATCTTCGTGCTGATCGAACTGCGGCGCACCTCCCCGCTGCTCGACGTCCGGCTGTTCCGCAATCGCGCCTTCGCCTCCGGGTCGCTCTCGGTGGCCCTGCAGTTCTTCGCCTCGTTCGGCGTCTTCTATTTGATCCTGCTGTTGCTGCAGCTGGTCTTCGGCTATTCGCCGCTCAAGTCGGCCTTCGCACTGGTGCCGATGGTGGTGGGCGTCGGTGTCTTCGCCCTGCTGGGCAACTGGGTGGCCGTGCGCTTCCACTCCCTGCGAATCGTCCTGGCCGCGGGCATCGCGTGCGCCGGTCTGGGCATCCTGTCCATCGGCATCTTCGATCCCGACCAGTACTGGAAGCTGGCCATCATGCTCGCGGTCTGCGCCGTGGGTATCGGTCTGGCGACCGCACCGTCGACCACCGCCATCATGTCCAACACTCCGCTGGAGAATCAGGGCATCGGCTCGGCGGTGAACGACACCGCCCGCGAACTCGGCGCGGCCATCGGCATCGGCCTGGCCGGCAGCCTCATGGCGGCCGGATACGCCAACCGCATCGGACCCACCGCGGCCGCCGCCCGCGACCAGCTCGCGACCTTCGGCGACCCTGCCGTCGCCGACGAGGCCGCCGAGGCCATCACCCGGTCCCTGGCCGGTGCCGTCGAGGTGAGCAAACAGCTCCCGCCGGGCGCGGCCGAACTGGCCGAGATGATCCGCCTGGGCTCCGAGCAGGCGTTCATCCCGCCGATGCAGCAGGCCTGCCTGGTCCTGGGCTCCATCCTGATCGTCGGCGCCGCCTTCCTCGGCTGGTTCGCCCCGCGCGAAGTGATCGCCCCCGAGGCGATCGTCGAGCCGTCGGACGCCTGACCACCGCGGGCCCTGGGCGGTCCCCGTGACCGCCCAGGCCCGCCCGGGCGGCAGGCACACTATGAAATTCTCAAACAACACACCGCACCGGGAACCGCTCCCGACACGTCACTGAAAGAAAGTTCTTCCTCTAGCGCCCAACGGCCAGAGTTGCGGGCAGACAGCACGTCTGCGACCGCTGGAATTCACGCTCACCAGAGCAGACGTCGCGCAGGCGCCTCACACAGCACCGGGCGACAGCGTCGGGCGACACCACCGGAGTGAGCCCCATTCGCGTGCACGGGTCGGTCTCGACACTGCACCGGTCGGCCTCGACACTGGGGATGAGTGGGATCGGACCGGAGCGGCCACATTCGCGTCACGAACCGCGCTGGTCCGTCGACAGGGGCGTCTTTGTCGGTGGGGTCGTCGACTATGAATTCGACGAAACGGGTCGAGCCTGTTGCGTCCATGAGGACACCTCCGGGCGGAGATCGGATACAGCGGCGAACCGGTCGAGCTGTCCGACCCTCGGCCGGGCAGCCACTCGATTCGGTTGGCGGCTATGGCATGTGCCTCGCCTAACTCCAAAATACGCCTCACATATCGCTCGCGCAATAGTTCGTCGCACATATTTTCGATAGATTTTTGCGGCTCCGACCTGGGGAAATACTCGGACCGAGTCGATCAAGAGCCCCGCCCTGCGCCATGCGGACCGCGATCGGCGGAGGCTGGAAGTAGCCTCGACACATGAGCTTCGACGGGTTCCCCGAGTCGGCCTTCGACTTCTACGACGATCTCGAGATCGACAACTCCAAGGTCTACTGGGAGGCCAACAAGGCGACATATCAGTCGGCCGTGCGGGCACCGATGACGGCACTGACCGATGAACTGGCCGAAGAGTTCGGCGCCGCGAAGATCTTCCGGCCGCATCGGGACGTCCGATTCTCCAAGGACAAGACGCCGTACAAGACCCATCAGGGTGCGTTCGTCGCGAAGGCCCCGGCCACCGGCTACTACGCCGAACTCGCCGCGCCAGGGTTCCGGGTGGGCGGCGGGTTCTACGAGGCCAGCGCCGACCGACTTGCGGCCATTCGCGCGGCGATCGACCACGACCGCTACGGCACCGAACTCGAGAAGATCCTCGCCCGCCTGCGTCGGGCCGGATGGGAGATCGCCGGCGACCGCCTCAAGACCGCACCCCGCGGCTGGGCCAAGGACCACCCCCGCATCGAGTTGCTGCGCCACAAGTCGCTGACCGCGATGCGCAGCTACGGCTTCGACGAGGCGATCCACACCCCCGCCCTCGTCGACCGGGTCCGCGCCGACTGGCGCGCCGTGACCCCGCTGATCGACTGGGCCGCTCGACACGGCCAGACGTGACCGAACCCGGCCGGGCCCGCATGTCCACACCAGACGACCGCCCACCTCCACAGCCCGACCTCGAAACAGTGACCGCCCACGACGACGTCGGCGAATTCGGGGTTCCGGTCGATATCGACGAGATCGGCGCGACGATCACGCTGGAACGCGAGTTCCTCACCGCACTGGTCTGGGCCCCGCAGGCAATCGCCACCACCGTCGTGCGCGCTCTCATCGGCCCCGACAGACTGGCGGCCGACGCCCCGCTGTTCTTTCTGCCCCACCATGGCACCGTCTTCCGTTGCCTCGCGGACGCGGTGGCGGATGGCACCTGGGTGTCGGCAGCCGAGCTGGTCACCGCGTTCGATCTGACCGAGCACGACGCCAGGTTCCCTCATCTCCTCATGGAGATCGCCTCCCCCAACCCCGCCCATCCGTGGCCACTGCCCACCGAGACCGACCTGCCAAGCCTGGCCCGATCGCTGGCCGACCAATGGCTGCGGCGCGGCTATCAGGCCCTCTTGTCCCGCATGCACACCGTTCTCCGCGAGGAACGGACGTCGACCCTGGACCAGCACTGGATCGCATTGAGTCGGCACCAGCGTGCCGCCCAAGCAGTACACGACCGGATCCTCCAGGCCCTCGACACAGCCCTCCGCGGGGACGACGATCATCCGGGCTCCGCGAGATGAAGTAGGCCGGGTCAGCGCGAGGTGCGCCGTCCGAGCAGCAGGCCGCCGATCGCCGCGGCGACCACCAGGGCGGCCGTCCCCGCACCCCAGACCCACCGGCCGGTCGAGTCGTCGGCCGACGAGACCGCCGCCGCGGCCTGGACGCTGTCGGCGTCGGCCGCCGCGGCCTCAGCGCCCGGCTGCGCGACCTTCGTGGTGGCGCCCGCCGCAGCACCCTTGATGGTCAACGGCGTCACGGTGTCCTGACTGCGGTCGTCCGATCCGTGCGCCGCCATGGTGTAGATCGCGCACGGATTCTCCAGACAGTTGCCCGCCGCGAAGACCGGCTCGACGTCGAGGGCCACGGTGAACGAACCGTCGTCGCCGATCTGATCGGGCCGCACATAGGTGACCGCCCCGAAGGCCGACGCCTCGGTGGTGGAGTATCGCGCGGTCTCAGCGACACCGAGGTACACGCCCGGCCCCGCGGTGGAGAACCCCCTGCCGGACACCGTGATCGGAGTGGCACCGCTGCGCGCCAGGCTGGTGGTGGACAGGCTCACCGTCGGCGTCCCGGCCGCGCCGGGTGCCTCGCCCTCGGGCGATGCCGCGGGCGCCCCCGCTGCGCCGGCGGCACCGCCGCCGAAGGTGACGCGGGTCGACGTGTCCTGACTGCGATCCGACGAACCGTGCGCGGCCAGGGTGTAGACGGCGCAGGCGTTGGCGGTGCAGTCGGCCTTGCCGAAACGCGCCGAGACGGGCAGCGCCACCGCGAACGACCCGTCGGCGGCCATCTTGCCGTTGGCGGTGGACACGAACACCGTGCCCGGACCGAAGGCCGAGGCGTCGGTGGACGAGTGCTGGTCGGTCTGCGCGATACCCACGTAGACGCCGGGCCCGGACGTGGAGAAGCCACGGCCGGTCACGGTGACGGTGTCGCCGGCCGCGTTGAGTCCGGTGCTCTTGCTCAGCGAGACCGACGGGCCGCCGGAGGCGGGAGCCGTCGGCGCACCACCGGTATTCCCGGCTCCACCCGCGCCGGCCCCTCCCGCGCCAGACGCTCCTGCGCCCGCACCTCCTGCGCCCGACGGCGCCGCGGTACCGGCCGCCGCGCCGTTGAGCGTGATCGGCACCCAGGCGTCCTGGGTGCGGTCGGTGAGCTTGGGGAACGCGGTGATGCTGGCGACGAAGCACTTGGTCTTGAGGCAGTCGACGCCGTTGAACGCCCGCTGGATCTTCAGGGTGGCGGTGAAGGTGCCGTCACCGCGCACCGTGAGCTTGGCACCGCCGTCGGCGTACGTCGACGGGTACCCGGAACTCGGCTTGGCCACCGTCTGCACCACGTACAGGTCCTCGCCTGCCCGGTAACCGGAACCGGCGACGGTCACCGTGGAGCCGGGCGCGATCGACGACGACGGCGTGACGGTGAGCGTCGGCGTCCCGCGCACGGGGCCGTTGCCACCGCCCATCGGCAACAGCTGCATGAGCTGCTGGTACAGCGCCATCCCCTGCTGGGTGAGCTGCGCGCGCAGACCGTCGAGGAAGGAGGCCTGGCCCGCGGCGGTCAGGTTCTTGGGCAGCGTGACGGGCACTCCGTCGCGGTAGGCGACGATCGGCCCGTCGGCCGCCGCGCGATCGGGCGTCCGCGACTTCGAAGCGGTCGGCGCGCTGGTGGTCGGGGCCGTCTTGCTCGGGGCTGCCTTACCCGGGGCAGTATTCCCGGGTGCAGCCTTCCCGGGTGCCGTCTTCGCGGGTGCCGGGGAGATGAGGGAGGTCGTCGGGGGCGCCGACTGACGCGCCGATCCGGGCGTCGTCGGCTCCGCGCCCGCGATCCCCGGAGCGGCCACTCCCAGCAGGAGCGTCGCCGGGACGGCCACCATCGAACCCAGCAGTGACGTGCGCATATGTGGTGCCTTCCGAGTGCTCTCACCATCCGCGCAAGACCACCGGACGGCAGGCAAGGTTTGCCTAACCAACAGAATATAAGCGTACCCTCAGAAACATGACAAACCGGGCCCGCTCACGGGGCACTTTCGGTTCACACCGGCACTTTCCGAGAACACCGTCGATCTAGATCAACGGGGCGAACCGAAATCAACGGGGCAAGCCGACAGCGCCGGGGGTCAGTTCGAGCCGTCGTCGTACCGGTCGACCATCGCGGACAGGGTGGGCGCGAAGTGGCTGGGACCGAACCGCGCCTTGCCGTCGACCTTCAGGCGATAGCGCTCCAACTGCTCGCGGATCGGGTCCTTCATCTCGGCGAAGACCAGATCGACGCCGTGGTTGGACAGGTAGTCGTCGAGCTCCACCAGCTCGTCGATCGCCGTGGAGTCGATGTGGGTGATCGGCTCGCAGGCCAGCACCACCGCGGTGATCTCCCGTCCGGCCGACCGGGCCGACCGGAACTCCTCGCGCACCCAGTCGTCGAAGCGCGCGCCGTTGGCGAAGAACAGCGGCGCGTCGAACCGCAGCAGCAGAATGTGCGGGATGCTCTCGGCGGCGGGGTGCCGTGACCTGTCGTGGAAGCCGCGCAGTCCCGGTACCCGACCCAGTTCGGCGCGGTACGGCCGGGACACCGCGTAGATGAAGGCCACGAAGGCCAGGCCGATGGCCACCAGGATGCCTTCCATCACACCCAGAATCGCCACACCGCCGAACGCCACGACGCTGATCGCACCCTCGACCCGATCGATCCGGAACAGTTCGATCACCGACCGGACGTCGACCAACGCGAGCGCCGCGGTGATCACCACGGCCGCCAGCGCCGCCGACGGCAGGTATGCGGTGACCCCGGGCACCAGCACCAGTGCCAGCACCAGCAGGGCCGCCCCGATCAGCGCGGTCAGCTGGCTGCGCGCCCCGGACTGTTCGGCCACCGCGGTCCGCGAGCTCGACGCCGAGATCGGGAACCCGCCGAAGAAGCCGGCGGCCACGTTCGACATGCCCACCGCACCCATCTCGTGGTTGCCGTCGACCGAGTAACCGGCCCGGGCGGCGAAGGTGCGCGAGAGCACGCTGGTGTCGGCGAAGGCGATCAGGGCGATACCGACCGCGGGCAGCATCAGCGACACCCAGTCGTCCCAGGCCGCCGACGGCACCGCCGGAGCGGGCAGCCCGTCGGGCATCGCCCCGACCACCGGGACCGCGGACTGCCACCCCATCGCCCAGAGGAAGACCATCGCGCCGGCGACCGCCACCAAGACCCCGGGGATGGTCCGCTTCCACCACTTGAGCGCGAAGATCACCACCAGGCACACCAGCCCGATCCCGGCGGCCTTCGCCTCCGCGCGGCCGTCGATCACACCGCGCAGATCCATGGTCAGCACCTCGACGATCGAGTCGCCCTGACCGGAGTAGCCCAGCAGCGCCGGGATCTGTCCGAGCACCACCACCAGCGCGATGCCGTTCAGATAGCCGATCCGGATCGGTTTGGCCAGCAGACTGGTGACGAAGCCGAGGCGCAGCACGGCGGCCAACACCAGCACGATGCCCACCTCGATGGCCAACACCCCGGCCAGGTCGACGCGGCGCTCCGCGTCGATCGCCAGCGGGATGACGGCCGCGGCGATGATCGGCGCCAACGCCGAATCGGGACCGAGCACCAGGATGCGCGACGGCCCGAGAACCGCATACACCAGGATGGGGATCATCGTGGCGTACAGGCCGGTGACCGGCGGTAGCCCCGCCACCTCCGCGTAACCCAGGCCGGCCGGGATCAGCAGCGCCCCGACCGCGATGCCCGCCGCCACGTCGCCGCGCAGCCAGCCGCGTCGATACGCCCGCAGGGTCTGCACCCCCGGAAGCGCCCGCGCCAGCCCACGCGGAATGGCCCTCGCCCCTGTCATAACCGACGATCCTGCCGTACCGGCCCGAACCGGGGCGCTCGGCCCGCCCGACCGGGTGCACAATGGCGTGCATGACTGCACCCTCGGTGATCTGGTTTCGGCGCGATCTACGGCTCCGCGACCTTCCGACGCTGCTGTCCGCGGCCGAACGCGGCGACGATGCGCTCGCGCTTTTCGTCCTCGATCCGAGGCTGCTGCGACCGTCCGGTGCGGCCCGCCTCGCCTTCATCAGCGGCTGCCTGCGCGCCCTGGACGAGGACCTCGGCGGCCGACTGCTCGTGGTGACCGGCGACCCGACCACCGTGGTGCCCGAGGTGGCCGCGCGGATCGGCGCCGACAGCGTCCACCTCAGCGCCGACCACGGCCCGTACGGCAGCGCCCGCGACCGGGCCGTCGGGGCGGCCCTGTCCGACGCCGGTGTGGAGCTGATCGCCACCGGCTCGCCGTACGCTGTCGCGCCCGGCCGCCTGCACAGCTCCTCCGGCGGCGGCTATCGGGTGTTCACCGCCTATCGTCGCGCCTGGTACGAGCACGGGTGGCGCGCCCCGGCCGCCACCGACGCGAGCACCCTGAACTGGTTGTCGCCCCCGTCGCCGAGCGCGCCGCTGCCCGCACCCGAGATCCACGCCGACCTGCCCGCGCCCGGGGAGGCCGCCGCCCGGGCCCGCTGGACCGCGTTCCGCGCCGGTTTCGCCGACTCCGACGCCGAGGGATACGCCACCGCGCGCGATCGGCCCGATCAGGATGCGACGAGCCGACTGTCGGCCTACCTGAAGTTCGGCTGTCTCCATCCGCGGACCCTGCTGCACGACCTGCGCGACGACTCCGGCGACGACGCCGCCACCTTCCGCAGCGAACTGGCCTGGCGCGACTTCTACGCCGACGTCCTGCACCACCGCCCGGACACCGCCCGCCGCAACTACGACGCGCGTTTCGACGCCCTCGCGCACGACTCCGGGCCCGACGCCGACCGCGACTTCCACGCCTGGTGCACCGGCCGCACCGGCTATCCGATCGTCGACGCCGGCATGCGTCAGCTCCTCGCCGAGGGCTGGATGCACAACAGGGTCCGGATGATCACGGCCTCGTTCCTCACCAAGGACCTGCACCTGCCGTGGTGGCGCGGGGCCCGTCATTTCATGACGCACCTGGTCGACGGCGACCTGGCCTCCAACCAGCACGGCTGGCAGTGGACGGCAGGCTCGGGCACCGACGCGGCACCGTACTTCCGCGTCTTCAACCCGGTCACCCAGGGCCGCCGCTTCGATCCGGACGGCGACTACGTCCGCCGCTGGGTGCCCGAACTGCGCGGGGTCAGCGGCGGCCAGGTGCATCTGCCCGGTCGGAGCGTCCCCGGCTATCCGGAGCCCATCGTCGACCACGCCGTCGAACGACGCGCGGCCCTCGACCGTTACGAAACGATCAAGGGCCGCTGAGCGTCACACCTGCGCTACCGCCTCGAGGGCTCAGACCTCGACGGCCTCCGCGGCCGCCTTGGCCCAACGGTAGTCGGCCTTACCGGCCGGGGTGCGGCGCACCTCGTCGACGATGACCAGGCTGCGCGGCACCTTGTAACGGGCCAGGCTCTGCCGGCAGAACTCCTGAATGTCCTCCAGGCTCGGCTCCTCGGCGCCCTCGGCGATCTGGACCACCGCGGCCACGCGCTGGCCGTACTTGGGGTCCGGTGCCGGCACGACGAGCGCGTCGGCGACGGCCGGGTGCCCGTGCAGTGCGGCCTCGACCTCTTCGGCGTAGACCTTCTCGCCACCGGTGTTGATGCACTGGCTGCCGCGGCCGAGGAACACGGTGCTGCCGTCCTCGTGGACGTAGCCCATGTCGCCGAGCACCGAGATGCGGGTGCCGTCGGCCATGGTCGGGAAGGTCTTGGCGGTCTTCTCCGGGTCCTTGTAGTAGCCCTGCGGGATGTTCCCGACGCGGGCGATGTAGCCGACCTCGTTCGGGGTGGTGATGCGCTCGAAGGACTCGTCGACCACCATCATCTTGTCGGTCGGCGGCATCTTCAGGTTGCCGTTCTCATCCAGCGAGATCTCGCCGTCGTTGCCCGATTCGGACGCGCCGAAGTTGTCCCGCAGCACCAGTTCCGGCTTGATCTTGGTGAACCGGTCCCGCACGCTCTGGCTCCAGATGGCGCCGCCGGAGGCGATCATGAACAGCGACGACAGGTCGATCTCGCCCTCGCGACGCTCCATCTCCTCCACCAGCGGCATGCCCATGGCGTCGCCGACGATGAGGATCATCTGGGTCTGATCGCGCTCGATGTTGCCGACGATCTTCACCGGGTCGAAGTCGCGCTCCAGGATCAGGCGGCCGCCCAGCGACAGGAAGGTGAACAGCGAGTACGACGCGGCGCCGTGCATCAGCGGGGCGGCGATGAGGAAGGCCAGCGACGGGAAGTTCGCCACCTCGCGGCCCAGCTCCTCGTAGCTCTCGCGGGCCGGTCCGTAGGGGTTGCCGCCGGAGATCGGCTTCCGGAAGAAGTCGTCGTGGTGCCACATGACGCCCTTCGGGTAGCCCGTGGTGCCGCCGGTGTAGATCAGGTACAGCTCTTCGCCGTTGCGCTCGGGGAAGTCGCGCTCGGTCGACTGCTGCTCCCAGTCCGCGAAGTCGATCACCGGGATGCTGTCGCCGGCTGCGGCGCGCAGTTCCTCGCTGACCTCGCCGATCACGAAGATCACCCGCAGCTCCGGCAGCTTGCCGACGATCTTGGCCAGCAGCTCCTGGTGCTCGGGCAGCTCGACGATGATCGCCGCCGAATCGGAGTTGTCGAAGATGTACTCCAGCTCCGGCTCGGTGTAGCGGTAGTTGACGTTGACCGGCACGGCGCCGATCTTGAGCATGCCGAGCAGCGCCGCCACATGCTCGACGCTGTTCTTCAGGTACAGCGCCACCTTGTCGTCGCGGCCGACGCCGTGCGCGGCCAGCAGGTGAGCGACCTGGTTGGTCTGCGCGTCCATGGCGGCGTAGGTGATGCCTTGACCTTCGAAGGTCAGCACGTCGCGGTCGGGCACCGCGTCGGCGACGGTCTCGAAGACAGTGGCGAGGTTGAACTTCATTGCGCTTCTCCTTGCGAGGCTGGGGTGGCCTGCTGGCCGGTGTGGTGGATGTGGGGCGGCTCGACGAGCGCCGGGACTAGTCGACGGTGGACGGTGGCGTCGACTAGTCGACGGTGAGGATGAGGCCGGACGTGGGCACGCCGGTTCCGGCGGTGACCAGTGCGGCGGCCGCGCCGTCGACCTGGTTCACGGAGTCGCCGCGCAACTGCCGAACGGCTTCGGTGATGCCGTTCATGCCGTGGATGTAGGCCTCGCCGAGCTGGCCGCCGTGCGTGTTCAGCGGCAGCCTGCCGCCCACTTCGAGGGCGCCCGGCTCCCGGACGAAGTCCTTGGCCTCACCGCGTCCGCAGAACCCGAGTTCCTCGAGCTGCATCAGGGTGTACGGGGTGAAGTGGTCGTACAGGATGGCCAGGTCGACGTCGCCCGGACGCATGCCGGCCTGTGCCCACAGCTGCCGTCCCACCAGACCCATCTCCTCCAGGCCGGCGAGCTCGTCCCGGTAGTAGCTGGTCATGATGAACTGGTCGCGGCCGCTGCCCGACGCGGCACCGGCGATGGTGACCGGCCGCTGGGCCAGATCCTTGGCCCGCTCCGGGGAGACCACCACCACGGCCACGCCGCCGTCGGACTCCTGGCAGCAGTCGAGCAGGTGCAGCGGCTCGGCGATGTAGCGGCTGGCCTGATGATCCTCGAGCGTGATCGGCTTGCCGTAGAAGAAGGCGTTCGGGTTGACGGCCGCATGCTTGCGATCGACCACCGCGATCCGACCGAAGTCTTCGCTGGTGGCGCCGTACTCGTGCATGTACCGCTGCGCCACCATCGCCACGAAGGCGGCCGGGGTGGACAGGCCGTGCGGGTACGAGAACGCGTTGTCGGTGCCCGACGAGTTCTCCTGGTTGGCCACGGCCGAGTTCACCTGGCCGAAGCGCAGACCGGACCGCTCGTTGAACGCCCGGTAGGCCACCGCCACCTCGCACACGCCGGTGGCGACGGCCATCGCGGCCTGCTGCACCGTGGAGCACGCGGCTCCACCGCCGTAGTGGATGCGGGAGAAGTACTTCAGTTCCGGAATCCCGACGGCGCGGGCCACCGCGATCTCGGCGTTGGTGTCCATCGTGAAGGTCACCAGGCCGTCGACGTCGGCGGGAGTCAGGCCCGCGTCGGCGAGCGCGGCGTTGACCGCCTCGGCGGCCAGCCGCAGCTCGCTGCGACCGGAGTCCTTGGAGAAGTCGGTGGCGCCGATGCCCGCGATGGCGGCCTTGCCGGAGAGAGTGCGGTCGCTCATCGATTCGCCTCCAGGGAGAAGGTGACCGTCGACATCACGTGCTTGCCGAGGGAGTTGGTGCCGGTCACCGCGACGGTGACGACGTCGCCGTCGACGGCGGTCACCTCACCGGTGAAGGTCAGCGTGTCGTACGCGTACCAGGGCACACCGAGCTTGAGCTTGATGGAGCCGATCCGGGCGCGGGGTCCGGCCCAGTCGGTGACGAACCGCTCCACCAGACCGGTGTCGGTGAGGATGTTGACGAAGATGTCCTTGGACCCCTTCGCATGCGCCAGATCCCGGTCGTGGTGCACGTCCTGGAAATCGCGGGTCGCCAGCGCCGTCGCGACGACGAAGGTGGGCGTCGCGTCGACGGTCAGCGGCGGCAGCGCGGTGCCCACGGTGGGCTGCGCGGCGGTGTCGGTGGTGTCGGTCATCGGGCACTCCATGCGTACAGGGTCCAGGCCGGGGCGTCGTCGGTGGCGGCGAAGTCGAGGAACTCCACCTGCACCGGCATGCCGATCTTCACCTCGGCGGGGTCCACGCCGCGCAGCTCGCCGAGCATGCGCACGCCCTCGTCGAGTTCGACGAGCGCCACCACGAAGGGCAACGCACGACCGGGCACCTTGGGCGCGTGGTGCACCACGAAGCTGAAGACCGTGCCGGTGCCTGCGGCCACCACGTAGTCGGTGCCGGGGTACTGACCGTCGTCGCCGCGGGGCTTCCAGGTCGCCGGGATCGGCGGGTGATGCAGGGACCCGTCGGAGAGGGTCTGGATCCGCAGTTCGTGCGCGGCCACCCCCTCCCAGAAGAACGCCGTGTCGCGCGACACCGACGGCCGCAGCAGCTTGGCCGGTTCGAGACCCTCCGGGGCCTCGCTCGCAGGCTGCGCGGCCGAGGCCGGACGGAACTTGAGGATGCGGAACTCCATCTCGGCGACCACCTCGTCGCCGACGGACCAGGTGTTGCGAGTGGTGAAGAACCAGCCCTCGCCCAGTGCCGTCTGCTTGGGGCCGGTCACGTCGATCAGCTCCGCCGACAGCGTGACTTCCTCGCCGGGCCGGGTGTACCGGTGATAGACCGTGTCGCAGTTGGTGGCCACCACCGAGGTGTAGCCCGCCTCGTCGAACAGTTCCGTCGCCCGCCCCAGCGGGTCGTCGGCCGCCCGGACGCCGTGCAGACCACGCATGGTCCACACCTGCGCCATCGCCGGCGGCGCGACGATCCCGGGGTGCCCGGCGGCGCGTGCGGCGTCGGCGTCGACGTAGATCGGATTCGCATCCCCCATCGCCTCGACCCAGTTGTGGATCATCGGCTGGTTGATGGGGTCGCGGCCGCCGATCGGCGCGCTGGCACCGGCCGCCATGAGGTCGGCCGCGGCCGCGCGGATCTGGTCGTGGTCCATCCCGGTCACCTCTTGTTCCGCGGCAGGCCCAGGCCCGCCGTCGCGATCAGGTCGCGCATCACTTCGTTCACGCCGCCACCGAAGGTGATGACGACGTTGCGCTTGGCCTGCATGTCGAGCCATTCCACGAACTCCGCGGTGGCCGGATCGGTGAAGTCGCCGTAGGTGGTGACCACGTCGTCGATCAGGCGGTAGATCACCTGGAGTCGTTCGGTCGCGAACACCTTGGTGGCCGAGGCGTCGGCCATCGAGATCTCCCCCGAGGACGCCACCTGCCAGTTGAGCAGCTCGTTCAACCGCTCGTACGCACCGATCTGCGCGAGAACCCGCCGCACCGGCTGCTGGTCGATGACCCGACCGCCGTCGTACATGGCGTTCGACGCCCAGGCGCGCGTCCGGTCCGCGAGGCCGCCGATCCGACCTGCCGGTCCGAGCATCACGCGCTCGTGGTTGAGCTGGGTGGTGATCAGCTTCCAGCCGCCACCCTCCTCGCCCACCAGCATCGACGCCGGAACCCGGACGTCGTTGTAGTAGGTGGCGTTCACGTGGTGGGCGCCGTCGGCGGTGATGATCGGGGTCCACGAGAAGCCCGGATCGGTGGTGTCGACGATCAGGATCGAGATGCCCTTGTGCTTGGGCGCCTCCGGATCGGTGCGCACCGCGAGCCAGATGTAGTCGGCGTCATGGCCACCGGTGGTGAAGATCTTCTGACCGTTCACCACGTACTCGTCGCCCTCGCGCACCGCGCGCGTGGTGAGCGAGGCCAGGTCGGTGCCGGCGTCGGGCTCGGTGTAGCCGATCGCGAAGTGCACGTCGCCGGACAAGATGCCCGGAAGGAACTTGTCCTTCTGCTCCTGCGTGCCGTAGCGCTGCAGGGTGGGCCCCACGGTCTGCAGCGTCACCGACGGCAGCGGCACGTCGGCGCGGACGGCCTCGTTGGTGAAGAGCTGCTGCTCGAACTCGCCGAAGCCCTTGCCGCCGTATTCGGCCGGCCAGCCGACGCCGAGTCGATCGTCGTCACCGAGCTGCTTGACCACACCGCGGTACGCCGCACCGTGGCGCTCGGTGCGCATGGTGACCTCGTCCTCGGCACTGATCAGCCGGGAGAAGTAGTCCCGCAGTTCGTCGCGCAGCGCCCGCTGCTCGTCGGTCATATCTAAGAACACGCCGCCTCCTCGACGGTGACGTCGGCGAGCACATCGAGCGCGCCGTCGGAACCGCCGACCACCCGCGCCATGTCCTTGGCGAGCGAGAAGTAGCGGTGCAGCGGATAGGTGATGTCGACGCCGATCCCGCCGTGCAGGTGCGTCATGGTGCGCAGCGCGCTGGGCAGCTCCGACGCCAACCAGTAGTCGGCGGTGGCCAGGTCGGCCTCGGCGTCCAGATCATTGGACAGACGCCAGGCCGCCGAGATGGCGATCAGGTTGAGCGTGCGCGAGACCACGTAGATGTCGGCCAGCTGCTGACCCACAGCTTGGAAGGCTGCGATCGGCTTGCCGAATTGCTCGCGGACCGTCACGTGCTCGGCGGTCATCGCCATCGCCCCGGCCAGCAGACCGTCAGCGTAGGCGGACAGCAGCGCACGATAGGCCGCGGCCAGCAGGTCTGCGTCGTCGAGGACGTCGGCGGCTGCGACCGTCACCGCGTCGAAGGCGACGGTGTACTCGGCCGCACCCGACGAACTCGGGGTCTTGGTCAGCGTGACGCCCTCGGCCCGCGGATCGACGACGGCGACACCGGCGTCGGTCACCACGAGCAGAGCCGCGGCGCCCTCGGCGAAGGCGACACCGGTCTTGACCCCGGTGAGCACCGAAGCACCGTCGTCGGCGCGCAGCGTGGTGCGCGACGGCGCACCCAGCGCCCGCCCGCGTTCGGCGATCGCCACCGCGAACCAACCGGACTCGGCGGCCACCCGCTGGGCGGCCTCCGGGTGTCGGCCCAGCACCACCGAGGCGGCCAGGGTCCCGACGAGCGGGGTGACCACGGCGGCCCGACCGGCACTCGTCGCGAGCGGGGTCAGCGCATCCAACGGCAGGTCGTCACCGCCGAGAGCCTCCGGCAGGGCGAGCACCGTGAGCCCGGCCCCGGTGATCGCCTCCCACGCGTTCCGGTCGAAACCGTCACCGTCGAACTTGTCGGTCCAGTCCGGGGCCAACCGACCCACGACTTCTTGCGTCGCCTCGGCTACCGCCGCGGCCGTCGCTTCCAGGGTGAAATCCACCCGCTCCTCCATTCACACCATCCGCGCACAAAACAAGAACACGTTCCATATTAGAACAGGTTCTACTTGGTTGGGGATCATCCCCGTGGCAAACCCAGAATTCGTTCCGCGGCCGCCGTCTTCAAGATCTGCGTGGTGCCGCCGGCGATCGACAGGCACCGGTTGAGCAGGAACAGCTCGCTGGCCTCTCCCGCCACCAGCGCAGCCGGGCCGAGCAGGTCGAGGGCGAACTCCGGCACCGACTGTCGGTGCACCACACCGATCAGTTTGCGCACGCTCGAAGTCGCGCCCGGATCGGTGCCCGACAGCCGCTGACTCAGCGCCCGCGCGTCGAGGACGCGGCCGATGTGCGCGTCGGCGATCAATCCGCCGAGCGTCTCGGCCGAGCCCTCGGTGAGCACGGTCTGGTCGGCGTCGAGCTGACGCAGCAGCGCGTCCACTTCCTTGCCCAGCCCGGCGCCACCCATCGCGACCCGCTCATTGGACAGCGTGGTGCGCGCCAGGCGCCAGCCGTTGTTCACCTCGCCCACCACGTCGGAGTCGGGCACGAACACGTCGTCGAGGAAGACTTCGTTGAACAGCGCGCGGCCGGTCATCTCCCGCAGCGGCCGCACGTCGAGGCCGGCGGCGGCCATGTCCACCAGGAAGTACGTGATCCCCTTGTGCTTGGGCGCCTGCGTGTCGGTCCGCGCCAGGCACACCGCCCACTGGGCGTCGTGCGCCTGCGAGGTCCAGATCTTCTGCCCGGTCAGCCGCCAGCCGCCGTCCACGCGGACCGCCTTGGTCCGCAGGGCCGCCAGGTCGCTGCCGGCCTCGGGCTCACTGAACAGCTGGCACCAGGTGATGTCGCCGGCCAGCGTGGCGGCGATGAAGCGTTCGCGCTGGTCGTCGGTGCCGTGCTCCAGGATGGTCGGCAGCGCCCACCCGGCGATCACCAGGTCGGGCCGACGCACGCCGACGCGATCGAGTTCGGCGTCGATGAGCAACTGCAGCGCCGGATCGGCAGCCAGGCCGTACGGCGCCTCCCAGTGCGGCATCAGCAGACCGGTGCGCGCCAGCTCGGACCGCCAGGCCGCAGGCCCCGCCGCGGCCACCTCGGCCGCCAGCGCCGCGATCTCCGGTCGACGGGACTCCACGTCGGCCAAGTCGATGGCGAACTCGCGCCGCGCACCCGCCCGGCCCAGCTCGGCCAGGGCCCGCTTCGCGGGAGTGCCGCCGTCCAGCTGCGCGCGCACGGCCAGCGCCGACCGCAGGTAGAGGTGGGCGTCGTGTTCGAAGGTGAAGCCGATCCCGCCCAGGATCTGAATGGCGTCCTTGGCGTTGGCCACCGACAGATCCGCGGTCAGGGCGGCGGTCGCCAGTGCGCTCAACCGCGCCTGCTCCGCGTCGCGGTCGTCCAGCGCGGTGGCCAGATCCCAGGCGGCGGCGGCGAGCTGCTCGGCCCGGCAGAGCATGTCGGCGCACAGGTGCTTGATGGCCTGGAAGGAACCGATCGGCGCCCCGAACTGGGTGCGGACCTTGGCGTAGTCCACCGCGAGGTCGAGGGTGCGGCGCGCCACGCCCGCCTGATAGGCCGCGAGCGCACCGATCAGCAGGGCGTGCAACCGGTCGCCGTCGGCGATAGCGACCACCGAGTCGGCCCGGACCCCGTCGAGGATCACGCGCACCGGCGCCGCGGTGCCGTCCACGGTCGCGGCGACCTCGGCGCTGCGCACCGTCACGGCACCGGCCGTCGGATCGATCACGGCCCAGCCGCCGGTCAGGTCCAGGGGCGCCACGATCACCGCGTCCGGGACGAAGCCGGGCACCACACCGAGGTCCACGACGCCGTCCACCACGGCCAACGGCGCGCCGGATGCCACGGCGGAGGCCGGGATCACGGCAGGCCGCTCCCCGGCCATCAGCGACTCTGCCGGCTCGAGGCCCTGCTCGGCGAGTGCCGCCGCGGCCGCCGCCGAGGCGGCCAACGGCCCGGGCACCAGTTCCACGCCGCATGCGGTGAGCATGGCGGCGGTGTCGGCGAAGGTGCCGCCCGCACCACCGTGGTCCTCCGACACTCCGGCGACGAAGACACCGAGATCGGCGATCTGCTCCCAGAGCAGACGCCACGAGGCCGCCGGCTCGTCGACGTCGGCGCGCACCGACTCGCGCACTTCCCGCGCCTGAGCCCAGGCGGAGATGGCCTCGATGACGGCCTGCTGTTCAATGGAGGTGGCGATTGTCACGGCATTTCCTTCGCATTTGCGCTTGTGACCAACAATTAGAACCTGTTCTACTTAGATAGGGTGTACACCAAGATCTAGAGTGGTGCCAACCGCCACCCCATACCAGCGAGCGAAGGATTGCGTGCATGGCTGCTTCCGTTTCCAGCGACGCCGACGCGACGACCCCGGCACCCCCGGTCGTCGCGCCGACCTCGGGCGCGGAGGTCGGATCTGCGGCTCAGCGGGAACGACGCCGCCGCATTCTCGACTCCACGCTCGCCCTGGCCTCCAAGGGCGGCTACGACGCCGTCCAGATGCGCGCCGTCGCCGATAAGGCCGAGGTGGCCGTCGGCACCCTGTACCGGTACTTCCCGTCCAAGGTGCATCTGCTGGTCACCGCCCTCTCCCGCGAACTCGAACGCGTCGAGGGCCGTGTCGACCGGACCGCCCTGCCCGGCGACACACCCACCGAGCGACTCAGCAACGTGCTGGACATGATCACCTACGCGATGCAGCGCGACCCGCTGCTGACCGAGGCGATGACGCGGGCATTCATGTTCGCCGACGCCTCGGCCGCAGGCGAGGTGGACCGCGTCGCCGGCATCATCGACCGTCTGCTGGCCGGCGCCATGATGGATCCGGACCGCGAGTCCGGCGAGCCGACCGAGTACGAGCTGGCCGTGGCCCGCGTGATCTCCGACGTGTGGATGTCGAACCTGGTGCAGTGGCTCACCCGCCGCGCCTCGGCCACCGACGTGACCAACCGGATGGCGCAGACCGTCCGACTGCTGCTCGAACGCTGAGTCGTCAGCGGCGACGCAGGTCCGCCGCGATCGACGGCCACGTCTGGTGCAGGTCCGCCTCCCAGTACTGCCAGGAATGCGTGCCCGCGGGCCGCTGCAGCATCGTCGTGTCGACGCCCTCGCGGGTGAGCGCCTCGCGCATCTGCTGCGTGCAGGTGAACACGGTGGCCTCGATCGCCCCGCCAAGCAGGAGCTGATCGGCCAACACCAGCGGATCCCCCTGGATCAGCCGTGCCCCGAGATTGTCGTACTGCCCGGGCAGGCCGGTGCCGGCAGTGAGATAGACCTTGGTCCCGCGCAGCTTGTCGGCCTGGAAGTACGGGTCGTTGGCCCGCCATCCGGGCCCGTCCAGCGGCCCCCACATGTTGGTCACGTCGGCGCCGCCGCGATCTTCGACGACGGTGCGGATGTACGCCTGCCCCAGCGGATCACTGGTCCGCGCGCAACCGCTGTAGGCCGCCACCGATCGGTACAGCTTCGGCGCCGAGATCGCCAGATTCAGCACCGACGTCCCGGCCATCGAGATGCCCGCGAGCGCGTTGGCCCCGGTGGTGCCCCATTCGCGATCCAGCAGCGGCGGCAGCTCCCGGGTCAGGAAGGTCTGCCACTTGTTGCGCCCGAGCACCGGGTCGTCCCGCTGCCAGTCGGTGTAGTACGAGAAGGCGCCGCCCACCGGCGTCACCACGTTCACATGCTTGTCGGCGAAGAACTGGGCGTAGTCGGTCTTCTCCTGCCAAGTGGCGCTGTCCTCACCGCCGCCGGCTCCGTTGAGCAGGTAGAGCACCGGAGCGGGCTCGGCGGTGTTCCGCGGCCGCAGCACGGTGAGCGGAATATTGCGGTCCATCGCCGCCGAGTAGACCGTGACGGTCTCCTGCTGCGGCGTGTGCCGCTCGGTCGCGACGATCCGGGAGGGCCGCTCGGCGGCGTTCGGCGCGACCACCCCGGGCGCCGAGGGCGACGGCGCGAGGACCGACGGCTCGGCAGCGGCCACGCCCGGCCCGACGAGCAGCACCGCGGCCGCCGCGGCCATCACCCGAATCGCAGAGCGCACAGAAAACTCCCGTCACATGGGCACCAATAGTCTCAAGAATAACAGGACTGCAATCCTCGGTGGTTACCCGCGACGGGTCCGGACCACACTCGTCGCGCCGGCCGCCACCGGCAGGAGGGCACCGGCCAGCACCGTCCACAGTCCGACGCCGGCGGTGAAGTCGTCGGACGCGCTGTCGCCGATCGTCCCGACCGTCACCGCGCCCAACGGATCGGCGAGGAACACCGACGCGGCGATGAGCGCGGCGAGCCCGCCGAGCGCGGCCAGGACCGCCCCGACGCGGCCGAACCGACCGGTCAGCAGCAACACGGCGCCGAGTGCGAGGACGACGCCGCAGGCCACCGTCCACAGGCCCGACATCCGGGTGTCGTCCTCGGCGTCGGACGCGGAGTGCTCCAGGTACGACGAGACGTCGCCGAAGCCCTCCGGCGCTCCGGTCACCGCCAGGTCCAGGGACACCGAGCCCATCCCGCTGACCGCCGCGTAGGTCGTGACCGACATCGGCGGCACACCGGGGTCGAATTCCTCCAGCGTCGTCTCCTCTGCCGAAGCCCAGGTCAAGAAGCTGCCGACGATGAGCAGCAGCGCCGTCACACAGGGCCGCCGGCCACCCACATCCCCCTGTTCGCGTCGCTGGGCGACGGCCGCTGCGGTGGGTCGCATTCGCGTCGACCGGGGGCGATGCGAATGTGACCGGCCGCAGCGAACGGCGATCGGGGCGCCGCCACGCCGGGTACCGATGCCGAAGGGCCCGACAGCGGAACTGTCGGGCCCTTCGGGTCGTGTCATCGGGTGCGTGCGGATCAGCCCGCGTCACCCTCCGCGGCTTCGGTCAGCTCGGCGGGCACGTCGGGCACCTCGCGCGGACGCGGCGTGCCGGAGAAGACGAACTTGGCGCCGTCGCCCTCGCCCTCGCCGTCCCAGCCCTCGACGTCGATCAGAATGATCTGGCCGGCGCCGATCTCGTTGAAGAGGATCTTCTCCGAGAGCTGGTCCTCGATCTCGCGCTGAATGGTGCGACGCAGCGGCCGCGCACCCAGCACCGGATCGAAGCCCCGCTTGGCGAGCAGGCTCTTGGCCTTCTCGGTCAGCTCCAGGTCCATGTCCTTGGCCTTGAGCTGCTGCTCCACGCGGGCGATCATCAGGTCGACCATCGAGATGATCTCGTCCCTCGACAGCTGGTGGAAGACGATGACGTCGTCGATACGGTTCAGGAACTCCGGGCGGAAGTGCTTCTTCAGCTCGTCGTTGACCTTCTGCTTCATCCGCTCGTAGTTCGAGCCGCTGCCGTCGTCCTTGCTGAAGCCCATGCCCACGGCCTTGGAGATGTCGCGGGTTCCGAGGTTCGAGGTGAAGATCAGCACCGTGTTCTTGAAGTCCACCGTGCGACCCTGACCGTCGGTCAGGCGACCGTCTTCGAGCACCTGCAACAGGGTGTTGTAGATGTCCGAGTGGGCCTTCTCGATCTCGTCGAACAGGACCACCGAGAACGGCTTGCGCCGCACCTTCTCGGTGAGCTGGCCGCCCTCGTCGTAGCCGACGTACCCGGGAGGGGCACCGAACAGCCGCGTCGCGGTGAAGCGGTCGTGGAACTCGCCCATGTCGATCTGGATGAGCGCGTCGTCCTCGCCGAACAGGAAGTTCGCCAGCGCCTTGGACAGCTCGGTCTTACCGACGCCGGACGGGCCGGCGAAGATGAACGAGCCCGACGGACGCTTGGGGTCCTTCAGACCGGCACGCGTACGACGGATCGCCCGCGAGACCGCCTTGACGGCGTCCTCCTGGCCGATGATCCGCTTGTGCAGCTCGTCCTCCATGCGCAGCAGACGCGTGGTCTCCTCCTCGGTGAGCTTGAAGACCGGGATACCGGTCCAGTTGCCCAGCACCTCGGCGATCTCTTCGTCGTCGACCTCGGCCACGACGTCCAGGTCGCCCGCACGCCACTGCTTCTCCCGCTCGGCGCGCTCGGAGATCAGCTGCTTCTCCTTGTCCCGGAGGCTGGCGGCCTTCTCGAAGTCCTGCGCGTCGATCGCCGACTCCTTCTCCTTGCGCGCGTCGGCGATGCGATCGTCGAACTCGCGCAGGTCTGGCGGAGCGGTCATCCGGCGGATGCGCATGCGCGCGCCCGCCTCGTCGATCAGGTCGATCGCCTTGTCCGGCAGGAAGCGGTCGTTGATGTACCGGTCGGCCAGGGTCGCCGCCGCGGCCAGCGCCGAGTCGGTGATCGAGACCTTGTGGTGCTGCTCGTAGCGATCGCGCAGACCCTTGAGGATCTCGATGGTGTGCTCCACCGACGGCTCGCCCACCTGCACCGGCTGGAAGCGACGCTCCAGCGCGGCATCCTTCTCGATGTACTTGCGGTACTCGTCGAGCGTGGTGGCGCCGATGGTCTGCAGCTCACCGCGCGCCAGCTTCGGCTTCAGGATCGACGCGGCGTCGATCGCGCCTTCGGCGGCGCCGGCACCGACGAGCTGGTGCAGCTCGTCGATGAACAGGATGATGTCGCCGCGGGTGTTGATCTCCTTGAGCACCTTCTTCAGGCGCTCCTCGAAGTCGCCGCGGTAACGGCTACCGGCCACGAGCGAACCCAGGTCCAGGCTGTAGAGCTGCTTGTCCTTGAGCGTCTCGGGCACGTCGCCCGCGACGATCGCCTGTGCCAGGCCCTCGACGACGGCCGTCTTACCGACGCCCGGCTCGCCGATCAGCACCGGGTTGTTCTTGGTGCGGCGGGACAGCACCTGCATGACCCGCTCGATCTCCTTCTCGCGCCCGATCACCGGGTCGAGCTTGCCCTCGCCGGCCGCCGCGGTCAGGTTGCGACCGAACTGGTCCAGCACCAGTGAGGTCGACGGTGTGCCCGCGTCGGACGAACGCCCGCCGGTACCCGCGGCCTCGGGCTCCTTGCCCTGGTAGCCGGACAGTAGCTGAATCACCTGCTGGCGAACGCTGTTGAGGTCGGCGCCCAGCTTCACCAGGACCTGGGCGGCGACGCCCTCGCCCTCGCGAATGAGGCCGAGCAGGATGTGCTCGGTGCCGATGTAGTTGTGGCCCAGCTGCAGCGCCTCGCGCAGGCTCAGCTCGAGGACCTTCTTGGCCCGCGGGGTGAAGGGGATGTGCCCGGACGGCGCCTGCTGGCCCTGTCCGATGATCTCCTCCACCTGGCTGCGGACGGCCTCCAGCGAGATGCCCAGCGACTCGAGAGCCTTGGCCGCGACACCCTCACCCTCGTGGATCAAGCCCAGAAGGATGTGTTCGGTGCCGATGTAGTTGTGATTGAGCATCCGCGCTTCTTCTTGCGCCAGGACGACGACCCGGCGCGCGCGGTCGGTGAACCGTTCGAACATTGTTCTCCTTGTGTTGCTGGCCCCGGCAGCGAGCCATCTGCCTCCACTGTAGTGGTCGTCACCCCGACCGCGACGGCGAGATCACCGGCGACGACCGTAGCGACTCGCTTCGGTGGGTCTGTGGATGTCAACGTCGCATGCCCGGGCGATGTTCCCGACCGCGTACGCCCTGAGCGAACGACACTCAAGGTGGGCCCGGATGGGCCGTGCAAGACTGAACTCATGCCGCGTTCGGACTATTCCTCCCGCCGCCGTCGCCCCGGGATCGCCGCGCTCGGCGTGCTCGGTTCTCTCCTGCTGGTGGTGATCGCCGGCGTGGTCCTGTGGGGCCCCGCCGAGACGTCGTACCGCGGCGACGACGGCCTCCTGCGCGACTACTCCGCCGCGCCCGAGGTCGCCTGGAGCGTCGACGACCAGACGCTGCCGGACTACACCGGGTCCGGCCCGATCGCGGTGGCCGACCAGCGCGGCGACGACTGGTTGCTGTCGTACCCGTCCGGTTTGGGTCGCGCCTTCAGCCTCGTCGACGGCCGCACCGGCGAGCAACGCTGGTCCGCGCCGATGCGCGCCGGGCTCGGCGACTGCGCGCTCAGCAGCGACCGCCGCGTCGGCTGCGCGGTGAAGCTCGGCGACCGACCCGACGGCTTCTATCTGATCGACGACGACGGGACGCCCCGACCGGCCGGCCCGCTCGAGGACACCGTGCAGGTGACCGCCGTCGGCGCCGATTTCCTGCGCATCAACCAGTTCGGGCGGCAGGTCACCCTGCGCAGCCCGTCCGGGACCACGCGGTGGGAACGCACCTTCGCCGCCGCCGCGAAGGCCACCGTGAGCGGCGGACTCCTGGTGGTGACCACCGCCGACGGCCGCGGCTTCGTGCTCGATCCGGCCACCGGCGCCGATCAGCTCGCCTGCGAGCAGTGCGAGGTGCTCGTCTACGAGCAGGGCGTGCTGACCGTGAGCGGCGGCCCCGACGGGCGGCAGGTGCAGGTCTATCCGCGCACCGAGCGCGACGTGGCGTCCACCCCGGTGCGCACCGCACGCAGCATGACCGTCGTCGGCGGGGACTCGGTGCTGCCGGTGCTGGCCGGCACCGGCGTGTCCGCGATGATGGACGACTCCGGCCACTACGAGGTGATCGACCCGGCCACCGGCGCGGGCCTGTGGCAGATCGCCGACCCGGAACTGTCCAAGAGCAACACCCGACCGTGCGGCGACCTCGTCGCGTTCGCGCTCAAGGACCGCTCACGCCGCTTCTACGACCTGCGCGACGGCGCCGCCCTCGGGTCCATGCCGGCCCCGTCGATCACCGACCCCGACCACAACCTCGACGTGCTGCGCTGCGTGGGCTCGTCGGCCACGACGCTGCTGATGGCCAACCGCAGCACGCTGAGCGCGTACGACGCGGCGGCAGGCACCCTCGCATGGGACCTCGCCATCAACGGCACCGCCTCCGCCGTCGGCGGCTACGTGGTGCTCACCCAAGGCACCTCGCTCAGCGTCCTCCGCCCCGCCTGACCCCCGACCCACGCGGTCGACTCCGGTTCGCGCTGCCCACTCCGGCTCGCGCTGTCGGACTATTCCGGCCGCGCGGCCGGAGTTCGACCGCGGGAACTGAGTTCACCGCCGGAGCCAGCGCCCGATCATCGGCACCACGCGGTCGCGTTCCAGGTCGCGCCACGTCCACCGCACCACCATCAGCCCGCTCTCCCGGAGCTCGTCCTCGCGGACCTTCTCCCGGAACACGACGTCGGCGGGCGCCTCACCGGGCCGCAGGAACTCGCGCCCGTACTTGACGAACCCGTCGAACTCGCCGACCAGGCGACCCGCCCAGTCGAAGTCCACCCGTGGGCATTGCGTGCGGCACCGGTGCTCCACCTGCAGGCGCGGCGCGGGCAGTTCGGCGAGGATGAACTGAGCCCGGCTCCACGACTCCCCCACCGATTCCGACGCCCCGTCGGCGCAGGCGAGGGCACGACGGGCGACGGCGATGCCCGCGCGCCGACGCGCCTCGAGTTCGTCGGCGAGCTCCCGCGGAGTCGCGCCCGCGCGCAGCGCGCCGTCGAGCACCACCAGGGCCTGGGCGAAGTTCCCCGCGGCGGCGACGTCGACCGCGGTCCGCGCGAGCGAGGTGACCCGGACCCCGTCGATCACCGTCGACTCGCCCGCGAGACCCGCGTGAATGTGCCGTCGGCCGCGTTTGTGTCCGCCCCCGGCTCGTCCGCTGAGCAGGTGCACCGAATCCAGATCGGCCCGCAGGAGCGGCAGCCGGTGCAGGGCCGCCGCCGACTGATGCGACAGCACCGGCGGTTCGTCGCCCAGCCCGGCGGTGCCGAACGCCAGGCAGCGAAAGCGATAGCGGACGTCGCCGCGGCTCGGACCGGGCGGCAGGGCCGTCGACGGCAGGTATGCGCCGTAGCCGAGGTGCACCAGCCGGGCGGCCGCGGTCTCGGCGGCGAGGTGATCGTCGGTGTAGCCGTGCCGCAGCACGGCGGTGCGACGCAGGATGCCATACCGGTCCACGGGTACGTCCATGACCCTTAGACGCACCGGCCGCCGGGTCCGGTTCCCCCGCCGCGCCGCCCGCGCGGTTCCCGCTGTCGAATCCCGGCGGCGCGGCCGGAATAGTCCGACAGCGCGAACCGGGTCCGACAGCGCGAACGGCCTACGAGTGCCGGGTGAGGAAGGCCTGCAGGGCCGCCGAGTACATCGGCACGTCGGCGGCGGCCATCAGCTCGCGGGCGCTGTGCATCGCCAGCTGCGGGGCCCCGACGTCGACGGTCTTCAGGCCGGTGCGGGCCGCGGTGAGCGGCCCGATGGTGGAGCCGCACGGAAGATCGGCACGGTGCACGTACCGCTGCAGCGGGACTCCCGCGGCCCGACAGGCCAGCGCGAACTCGGCCTCGCCGGTGGCATCGGAGGCGTACCGCAGGTTCTGGTTCACCTTCAGGACCGGGCCGCCGCCGAGATCGATGCGGTGGCCGGGCTCGTGGCGGTCGGGGTAGTTCGGGTGGGTGGCGTGCGCCATGTCGCCGGAGACGTGGAAGCTCGCGGCCATCAACCGCAGGACGTCGTCACGGGTGCCGCCCAGGCCGCCGATCAGCCGCTCGCAGACGGTCACCAGGAAGTCCGACGCCGCACCCCGTTCAGACCCCGACCCCACCTCCTCGTGGTCGAAGAGGGCGAGCATCGCGGTGCTCTCGGTGGGCACCTCGCCGCCCGGAGCGGCGTCGAGCAGCGCCCGCAGTCCGGCGTAACAGGTGCCCTGGTTGTCCAGGCGCGGCGCGCTCAGGAGGTCCCGATCGTCGCCGATGAGCCGGGACGGCGCCACGTCGTGGGTCATCAGTTCCCAGCCGAGGACGCTGCCCGGGGCCAGTCCGGCGCGCTCGCCGACCCACTCGATCAGCGGCTGCGCGGACCCGACACCGCGGATCGCGTCGACGTGTCGCTGCGGATCCAGGTGCACGCCCTTGCGGTCCTCGGACAGGTGAATGGCCAGCTGCGGCACCCGCAGGACCGGCTCATCGATGGCCACCAGCGCGTGCGCCACCCGGCCGTCGCGCTCGTAGGCCAGCCGCCCGGACAGCCCGAGATCGCGGTCCAGCCAGGAGTTCAGCCACGCGCCGCCGTACGGCTCCAGGGCCACCGTCGCCAGGCCCGCGCTCTCCCGGTCGGGATGCTGCTTGACCCGCAGGTTGGGGCTGTCGGTGTGACCGCCGACGATGCGCAGCGGCGCGAGGGCGCCGCCGTTCCAGGCGATGATCGAGCCGCCACGGATCACGTAGCGACGACCGGCCGCGGTGGCATCCCACGGCTCGGTCTCGAGCAGCTGCTCGTAACCGGCGGCGTCGAGCTCGGCCGCGACGCGCGCGACCACATGGAAGGGCGACGGCGACGCGTCGATGAAGGCGCCGAGCCCCTCGGCGCTCGCGGAGGTGGCGATCATCTTCTGCGGACTCAGACGCTCGCGAGCACCGAGTCGATGGCCGAGTAGAACAGGCCGAGGCCGTCGTCGCTCGGGCCGGTCAGGGCCTCGATGGCGTGCTCGGGGTGCGGCATGAGGCCCACCACGCGCCCGTTCTCGCTCGCGATGCCGGCGATGTCGAGCTGGCTGCCGTTGGGATTGTCGCCCGCGTAGGTGAAGACGATGCGGCCCTCACCCTGCAGCTCGGCGAGCGTGCGCTCGTCGGCCTGGTAGCGACCCTCGCCCGACTTGAGCGGGATCAGGATCTCCGCACCGGCGTCGTAACGGGTGGTCCACGCCGACGAGTTGTTCTCCACGCGCAGCCACTGGTCGCGGCAGATGAAGTGCAGGCCCTCGTTCCGGGTCAGCGCGCCGGGCAGCAGACCGGCCTCGCACAGGATCTGGAAGCCGTTGCAGATGCCCAGGACCGGCATGCCGCCGCGGGCGGCCTCGACGACCGATTCCATGACCGGCGCGAAGCTGGCGATGGCCCCGCAGCGCAGGTAGTCGCCGTAGGAGAAGCCGCCGGGCACCACCACGGCGTCGACGCCCTTCAGGTCGGCGTCGCCGTGCCACAGGCTGACCGCTTCGGCGCCCGCCACTCGCACGGCACGGGCCGCGTCGACGTCGTCGAGCGTGCCCGGAAAGGTGATGACTCCGATACGTGCGCTCATCGTCGTCACTCCGCGATACGGGTGACGGCGAAGTTCTCGATCACCGTGTTGGTGAGCACTTCTTCGGCGATGCGTTCCAGCGTGGCGTCGTCGACCGAGTCGTCGACCTCCAGCTCGAAACGCTTCCCCTGCCGGACGTCGGCGACGCCGGAGAATCCGAGGCGCCCGAGGGCACCGACGATCGCCTGTCCCTGCGGGTCCAGGATCTCGGCCTTGGGCATCACATCGACCACTACACGCGCCATCTGGGCACCGCTCCTCACAGCTCGTACGACGACGTTCACTGTACCGGCATGGACCGGCCGACGACTAAAGCGCCGCTTCGACCGCCGCGATCACCTCGGGCGCATCGGGTTCGGTGCGCGGACGGAAGCGGCCCAGGACCTGCCCGTCGGCACCGACGAGGAACTTCTCGAAGTTCCACTGGATGTCGCCGGCCTCGCCGTCGGCGTCGGCCGCGCGGGTGAGTTCGGCGTACAGCGGGTGCCGGTCGTCACCGTTCACATCGGCCTTGGCCAGCAGCGGGAAGGTGACCCCGTAGGTCACCGAGCAGAAGGTGGCGATCTCGTCGGCGGTGCCGGGCTCCTGCCCCATGAACTGATTGCACGGCATGCCGACCACGGTGAGACCGCGGTCGCCGTAGGTGCGCGCCAGTTCCTCGAGCTTGGCGTACTGCGGGGTGAGGCCGCACTTGGAGGCGACGTTGACGATCAGCAACGGGCCCGGGAAGTTGGCCAGCGCGAGCGCCGAGCCGTCCAGGGCGGTGACCGGAATGTCCTTGATGCCGTGCGTGTTCTGCGTCATGGTGCACAAGCCTAGCCGTGCAGTGAGCAAGCTCACCATTGGTTGTGTTGCAGCAATAGTTGCGCCTGCGTAACCATATCCGGGTGTCTGCACCCGCCACCTCCGCCGTCGAAGCGACCGCCACCGCCGTGGCGGACTTCATCGACCGACTGCTGAGCGCTGCGCAACTGACCGCCGTCGAGGCCGTCGCCGCCACCGAACTCACCGTGTCCCAGCTGCGCATGCTGTTCGTCCTGGCCCGCGGCAAGGCCTGCCCGGTCCACGAGGTGGCCGACGAGGTGGGCCTGTCGCTCCCGGCGGCCGGCCGCGCCGCCGATCGCCTGGTGGCCCTCGGCTTCGTGGACCGCCGCGAGGACGCCCAGGACCGCCGCGTGAAGCGCCTGTCCCTCACCGGCTCCGGTCACGACCTGCTGACCGAGCAGTTCCGAGTGCACAGCCATTCCGTGCGGGCACCGCTGCAGGCGATCCCCGACGATGTCCGCGACCGGCTGCACCAGGCCGTGGCCGCGGCCGCCGCCTACCTGCCGCCGCCGCTGGTCCACCACGCCTGACCCGCTTTCCCCCGCTTCACCCCCTTCGACGTTAAGGAATCCCCATGTCCCAGGCCTCCCCGGCCGTCGCGCCCGACAAGTTGGGTCGCGATGTCTTCATCGTGGCCGGTGTCGTGGTTCTCGGCGCCATCATGTCCATTCTGGACGTCACCGTCGTGGCGGTGGCGCAGCTGCCGTTCATGCAAGACTTCAACGTGGACAATCCGGCCACCGTCGCCTGGACGATGACCGGCTACACGTTGGCGCTGGCCGCGGTGATTCCCACCGCGGGCTGGGCCGCCTCCCGGTTCGGCACGCGCAACGTCTACATCGCCTCGCTGGTGCTGTTCCTGCTCGGCTCGCTGCTGTGCGCGCTGTCGACCAACATCGGCATGCTGGTGGCCTTCCGCATGATTCAGGGTCTCGGCGGCGGTCTGCTCATGCCGATCGGCATGATGATCATGACCCGCGCGGCCGGACCCGACCGGGTCGGTTCGGTGATGGCCATCCTCGGTATCCCGATGCTGCTGGGCCCGATCGCCGGCCCGATCCTGGGCGGCTGGCTGATCGACGTCGCCTCCTGGCACTGGATCTTCCTGATCAACATCCCGCTGGGCCTGATCGCCCTGGTCTACGCGTGGATGGTGCTGCCCACCAACGACAAGGCCCCGGGCCGCAAGCTCGACATCATCGGCCTGCTGCTGCTCTCGCCGGGTCTGGCACTGTTCCTGTTCGGCGTCTCCTCGTCGGCCGAGGAGGGCACGTTCAACGCCCCGCGCGTCTATGTCTCGATGATCGTCGGCGGCCTGCTGATCCTGGCCTTCGTGTTCTGGGCCCTGCGCGCCAAGTACCCGCTGCTGGACCTGCGCCTGTTCCGCAACCGCACGCTCACCGTCTCGGTGATCACCATGGCCTTCTTCGCCGTCGCCTTCTTCGGCTCGGGCCTGCTGTACCCGCAGTACTTCCAGATGGTCGGCGAGAAGAGCCCGATGATGGCCGGCCTGCTGCTGGCACCGCAGGGTCTCGGCGCCATGCTGACCATGCCGATCGCGGGCAAGTTGACCGACAAGATGGGCCCGGGCAAGTTCGTCCTCGGCGGCCTCGTGCTCATCCTCATCGGCGTTTCCATGTTCATCGCGGTGGGGCCGGAGCCCTCCTACGTGTACCTGTGCGGCGCCCTGTTCATTCAGGGCCTGGGTATGGGCATGACCATGATGCCGATCATGTCCGCCGCCCTGGCTTCGCTGCGTGGCGATGACGTGAGCGACGGGTCGACCATGCTCAACGCCCTGCAGCAGACCGCCGCCTCGATCGGCACCGCTGTGATCACGGTGATCTTCACCGGCCTGCTGCTGGCCGACACCCGCGGCATCCTGATGTCGATCGGCCTGCCCGGCGTCGACATTCCGGCCCCGGTGGTCGAGGCCGCCAAGGTCGACGCGGCCAACGGCTTCAGCACCACCTTCCTGGTGGCTTCCGTCCTGGTGGCGTGCTGCTTCATCCCGGCCTTCTTCCTGCCGCGCCGCAAGATCACCCAGGTGGTGGCCGAGGACGTGCAGATCGATAGTGCGGACCAGCCGGTGGTGCTTCCGCACTGATCCCGGCCGCGGCCGACCGCCCTCAGACGGGTCGGACCCGCGACAGAAATGCCTCGACGGCGCCCCGGAACACTTCCGGGGCGTCGTCGTGGATCAGGTGCCCCGCACCCGGCACCGACAGGTAGGCGGCGTGCGGATTCCGCTGGGCCATCTGCCGCATCTGACCCGCCGGGGTGACCGAGTATTCGGCCTCGATCAGCAGCGACGGTGCACTGACCGATTCCCACTGGGTCCAGAAGTCGCGGCCGCCCCATTCCTCGGCGATGGCGGCCCACACCGGGATGGACCCGTGCAGGCGCCCGTCGTCGAACGCCTCGTAGAAGTACCGGCCGGCCACCGGACCGAAATGCGCCACCGCCTCGTCCAGATCGCCGAACCGCTCGGGCCAGCTCTCGAACCACGGCGCCCAGGTGCCGGTGGTCTGCCCGCGGAAGTCCGGGGCCATGTCCTCCACGACGAGTGCACCGACCAGCTCCGGATAGGCCGCCGCCGTGCACCAGGCGTGCAGTCCGCCCATCGAATGACCGATCAGCGCCACCGGGCCGCGATCGATCCAGGTGAGAGCCTCGGCGATGTCGGCGACGAAGCGTTCGGTGGAGAGGTCGACGGCCGTCGGCGCACCCACCAGGTCCGCGCCGCGGTGAAAGGCGGCGTCGTAGGTGTACACCCGCCCGTAGCGGCGCAGCCACGGGATCTGGCGCTGCCAGGTGCGCCCCCGGCCCATCAGCCCGTGCAGCAGCACGATGGTCCCGAATCCACGCTCGGCGCAGCCGCCCTCATCGCCGCCATGATCGAGCAGGCCGCCGAGCACGCGCGCTTTCGGAGTCGATTCCACGGGATCACACTGTATCGGCCCCGCCGCGCCGAGGCCGGACACTTGCGCGCGCGTACGCTGCAGGCATGGCCATTGTGAAGATCAACGCGATCAACGTCCCCGCCGAACACGGCGCCGAGCTGGAGAAGCGCTTCGCCGGTCGCGCCGGCGTCGTCGAACAGGCACCCGGTTTCCTCGGCTTCCAGTTGCTCCGCCCGGTCAAGGGCGACGACCGCTATTTCGTGGTGACCCAGTGGGCCGACGAGGAGAGCTTCCAGGCGTGGGCCAACGGCGATGCGCGGGCCGCGCACTCCGGTGACCGCAAGCCCGTCGCCACCGGTGCGGACCTGCTGGAGTTCGAGGTCGTGCTGGATGTGAGCCCCCAGTCCTGATTCGGGACGGTCAAGTACTGACCAGGCACTAGAACGTGTTCTAGTATCGGGAAAGACATCCCCGATACCAGGAGCACGCATGTCCGTCATCACTCCCATCAAGACCGATCAGCTGTATATCGGCGGTCGCTGGGTGGCGCCGCATTCCATCGAGCGCCTCGAAGTCTTCTCCCCCGCCACCGGTGAACTGATCGGCAGCGTCCCCAGTGCCGACGCCACCGATGTGGACACCGCGGTGCGCGCGGCGCGCGCCGCCTTCGACAGCGGCGTCTGGCGCAACACCCCGCCTGCCGAGCGTGCCGCAGTGATCCGACGTGCCGCCGACCTCATCAACGAGCGTTCCGCGCAGATCTGCGGTCTGATCTCGGCCGAGATGGGCGCCACCCCGGGCGATGTCGCCACCCTGCAGCAGCTGGCCGGCACCGGTGTGCTCGCCGGGTACGCCGACGCCGCCGAGGCGTACGAGTGGGAAGAGAAGCGCACCGGCTTGTTCGGCGAAACGCTCGTGGTGCGCGAGGGCGTCGGCGTCGTCGGCGCCATCATCGCCTGGAACGTGCCGCTGTTCCTGCTGTGCAACAAGTTCGGCCCGGCCCTGGCCGCGGGCTGCTCCGTGGTGCTCAAGCCCGCGCCGGAGACCCCGATCAACGCCAACCTGCTGGCCGAACTCTTCACCGAGGCCGGCGTGCCCGAGGGCGTCATCTCCGTGGTTCCCGGCGGTATCGCCACCGGCCAGGCCCTGGTCGAGCACCCCGAGGTCGACAAGATCACCTTCACCGGCTCCACCGCGGCCGGTCGCGCGATCGCCGCGCGCTGCGGCGAGAACCTCAAGCGCTGCTCGCTGGAGCTGGGCGGCAAGTCGGCGGCGATCGTCCTCGAGGACGTCGACATCGCCGCCGCCGCCCCGATGCTGGTGTTCTCCGGAATCCTGAACTCCGGCCAGGCCTGCGTCGCCCAGACCCGCGTGCTGGTCCCGCGGTCGCGCCACGACGAGATCGTCGCCGCCATGGTCGACGTCGCCGCCACCTTCACCCCGGGCCTGCCCGAGGATCCGGAGACCAAGATCGGTCCCCTGATCAACGACCGCCAGCACCAGAAGGTCACCGACTACATCGCCCAGGGCAAGGCCGACGGCGCCACCGCCGTCCTCGAGGTGGCCGGTCCGGCCATCGGCACCGAGAACTGGGTGGGCCCGACCATCTTCACCGGTGTCACCAACGACATGGCGATCGCGCGCGAGGAGATCTTCGGCCCGGTCATCAGCGTCATCGCCTACGACAACGTCGACGAGGCCATCGACATCGCCAACGACTCCGATTACGGCCTGGCCGGCTCGGTCTGGAGCGCCGACGTGCCGGCCGCGATCGAGATCGCCAAGCAGGTGCGCACCGGCACCATGGGCATCAACTGGTACGCCATCGACCCGTCGTCGCCGTTCGGTGGCTACAAGGCCTCGGGCATCGGTCGCGAGAACGGTCGCGAGGGCCTGGAGTCGTACCTGGAGCACAAGTCCATCCTGATGCCGATGGGCTACTCGTCCTGACCCGGACCCACCGACGCCGACAGGGGTCGAAGGCACACTGTGCCTTCGACCCCTGTCTCGTCTTACGGGTCGGTTTCCCCGTCGCCGCGCGCTAGCCCGTCGGGAGCGGAGCGGGGGTGCTCGTGGGCGCCTGCTCGCTGGAGGTCGACGGCGCGGGCACCGGAATCAGCCCCTCGCTGGGCGGCGGCGTACCGTCGCGTTCGGCCACCACGTCCTTGAGCGTCTGATCGTCGATCAGCTGGCTGTCGTTGATCAGCCAGGTCCCGTTGCGGCGCTCCATGGTGTACAGGATCCGGCTCGGATTGGACTGGATCTCCGCCGACGTCGCGCTCGAGGCCGACTGGTTGATGAACAGCAGCACCGTCGCCGTGTCCGCGGTGTTGGTCACCACGCCGGACCCCTGGTCGGTGACCTTGGCGACCGACTTCTGCTCCTTGACCAGTTCGGCGATCCGTTCACCGATCACGTTGCGCTCGTACTCTTCCTTCGCCTTACCGGTCATGTGCGCCATCATGAAGTTGATGTTGTCGGAGATGGTCTTCTCATCCCAGGCGAACATCTTCTGCACGTACAGCTGCGCCGCCTGCAGGGCGCTGTCGCGGGCTTTCTCCTGCGCGTTGGCCCGCGCGAACATGACGCCGAAGACCACCGCTGCGGCCACCGAGGCCACCACCAGCGCCGCGAACACGGCCGTTGCCACTCTGCGAACACTCACCAGACGAACTCCAGATCGGTTACCTTCACGTCGCCGTTGATGCGCGTCAGCCCCACCTTGTACCGGAAGGTCTGAAAGAGCGGCTCCTGCTTGCCGTCCTTGGTCCGCGATTCCCAGCCGACCACCATCAGGACCGTGCCCTCGTCCTCGGTCGCCTTGCTGACCGCGTCGGTGAGCACCGTGGTGGTGGTGACCGCGTCACCCTGACGGATCAGATCCGTGACCTGCTTCATGTTGTCCCGGAACACCTGCTGGGCACGCCCGCTGGTCTTCTCCATCGCCAGCTTGTACATGTTGTCGGCGTTCTCGGAGTCCAGCGTGGTCATCTGCACCACCACCTGCCGCGCGAACGTCGCGTATTCGGCGCGCAATTCGCGGTCGCGGTCGATGCGCTGGTAGCCGATGGCGAAGAATATCGACAGCACCAGGCCGACGATCAGCACCACCACGCCGGACATCAGCGCGGCGAGCTTCGCGCCCGATCGCCCGCCCGCCGTGCGGGCCGGGGCCTTCTTGGCCGGCTTCTTCTTGGCCGCCGCAGCCGCTTCGCGGGCGGTTCGACGACGCTGGGTGGCCATGCGCTTGTCGCGGTAGCCGCCGGTCGTGCCTGCGGCCTCCTCGACCGGCACGGTGTCGTCGGTCGCGGCGTCGGCGTCGCGCCCGTCGTCGTCCGACTCGTCGGTCGCCGGGTCCGTCCGCTTCGCGGCCGACGCCTTGGGCTTGCGCCCCAGCGGGCTGCTCTTGCGCACCACCGGCGTGCGTGGACGCGCGGTGGTCGGCTGCTCGCCCGCCGCGTCGTCTACCTGTGCGGTCTCTACCTCTGCGGTGTCGTCCGTGCCGGGCTCGTCGTCCGGATTCAGGACTGCACCGTCTTCGTGATCAGCTCGTACCATTCGGTCTTCTTAGAACCTGCCTGCTCGCCCAGTCCGGCGTTGTAGATCTTGCCGTCCGGACCGATGAATTCCCCTGTCACAGGATCGTACGTGGTCGCATAGGTCGCGGGCGTCGGGTCATGGGCGGTCGGGCTGCCCGGAACCACGTGACCTGCGGGTTGCCTCGGCAATCCGGTACCCGGCAGACCATTCGGGAAGGCCACGTTGTCCTCCGGCGACTGCTTGAAGCCGGTGCGGCACTCGGCCGGCGTCGGCGCACGACGTCCCGGGTACTCCACGCACGGGAAGTTACGAGCACCGCGGACGGTGGACTGCGCGTCCTGCGGGAGTCGGCACAGCAGGCCCGGCGGCAGATCCTGCGGAGTCTGTTCGCTCGGGAAGCGCCACTGGTCACGCGGCACGAAGCCGACGGTGCAGGTGGGCGGATCCTGGAAGCCGAGCGTGAAGTTCACGTTCGGACCGTAGGCGCTCGAGCCGTTGTTGATGGCCGTGATGAGCGCCGCCAGCACGCGGGGGTAGAGCACCACCGTCTGCTGCAGATTCGGCAGATAGACGGCCATCGTGCGCGCGTCCACGCTCAAGTTCGACACGGCCGTCGGGAACGACTGGCTCATGTCGCCGAACAGCTTGCCCGCCGCGGTGGCCGTTCCCGGTCCCTTCTGCAGGATGCCGGTCACGTTGGCCTTGTGCGCCCGGATCTGGTCGGTGACCGTGGTCAAGTTGCTGGTCCAGGCCCGGATCTCGTCGGCGGTGCGATTCTGCGTCGCCAGGATCGGTCCGGCTTCGTCGATGAGCGACGTGAACTCGTCGATGTTCTCGTCCGCCGAGTCGGCGAGCAGGATCATCGAGTCCAGCAGCCGCTGCAGCGACTCACCGGTGCCGTTGAAGGCCAGGAAGGCCTCGTCCATCACCGCGCGCAGCTTCGTGTCGTTGACCGTGTTCAGGAGCGCGTCGGCCTGATCGAGCATGGAAGAGATCTCCACCGGCATGTCTTCGACCTCGACGGTCGAACCGTTGTGCAGGTACTCCCCGTCGGTGTTCTGGGGCGGACGGAAGTCGACGAACTGCTCGCCCACCGCCGACATACTGCGAACCACGGCCTCGGAATCGGCCGGAATGTCGGTGCCCGAATTGATGGTCAGCTCGGCGCGCACACCGTCGGAGGTGAGCCACATACCGGTCACCTTGCCGACGTCGACGCCGCGGAAACTCACGTTCGCGTTCTGGTACAGCCCGCCGGAGGACGGCATCTGCAGGTTCACGCGGTAACTGCCGACGCCGAACATCTGCGGGATACGGATGTAGAAGACCGCCATCGCGACGATCGACACCACGGTGACCACCGCGAAGATGTACAGCTGAGCTCGGACGAAGCCGGTGATCTTCATCAGTTGCCTCCGCTCTTACTGGTAGTCGGGCTCTTCGAGCTCGGGGTCTTCGAGCTCGGGGTCTTGCTGGGCGTCTTCTTGCTCGGCTTCTTCTGGTCCATGCCGAACGGCGCCGTCAGCGGATTGGCCGACTGTCGGGCGCTGCCCGCCGAGGAGCCCAGCAGGCCCTCCGGGCCGGTCAGGCCCATCGAGACCATCATGGTCTTGTCCAGACGATCGAAGGTCAGGTCCAACACCAGGTCGGAGTTGACGTAATCGCCCTTCACCACGTCCTCGATGCTCTCCTGCAGGAACGGGAAGGTGAGCAGGATGCGCAGCGAGTTGGTCAGTGCCGGACCCGTGCTGGCGAGCTGATCGAGCAGCTCGCGCATGTTCGGCGTGATGACCTTCAGGTCGTCGCTGTTGGCCTCGAGGATCTCGTTGGCGGTCTTGGACAGGTTGCCCACCGACTCCAGCGAGGTCACCAGGTTCTTCCGCTGATCCACCAGCAGCTGCAGGATCTGCGGGCCGGACGCCAGTGCGCGCTGCACCGTCTGCTCCTGCGCATTGATCTGCGCGCTCAGCCGATCGAGACCTTCGGTGGCCTTGATGATGTTGTCGGCCTGCTTGTCCAGGTCGGTCACCAGCGTGGTCATCCGCGGAATCAGCCGGTCGAGGTCGTCGCCGCCGCCGGCGAAGGCCGCGCTGAGTTCGCTGACGATCTCACCGGCCTGCGACAGACCGCCGCCGTTGAGCACCACCGACAGCGAGCTGAGGACCTGCTCGGTGGTCGGATAGCGGCACGCCTGCACTTCCTGCGCGGAGTTGATGTCCGGCACGGCCTTCCCGGCCGGCGCCGCGATGTTGTTCTGCACCGGGCAGTTGGGCGCGTCCAGAGACTGACCCGGCTTCAGGTACTTGCCGTCGGTCTCCTCCGGCTGCAGGATCTCCAGGTGCGAGGAACCGAGCACACTGGTCATGCCGATCATCGCGAAGGAACCCTCGGGGATCTTCACGTCGCGGTTGAGGCGAATGGTGATCTTGGCCTGCCAGTCGGCGACCTGAATGTCGCCGACGCTGCCGATCGTCGCGTCCGCCATCTGCACGGGTGCGTTCTGGACCAGGCCCGCGGCCGACGGAATGCGCGCGGTGATCTCGTACGCGCCGTCGCCGGTGCCTTCCGCACCGATCGCCGACGCACTCGACACCAGGCTCCCGCTACCGCAGGCCGACAGCGGCGCGATCAACGCGAGCGCCGCCACGGCCGCCACCAGTTTCTGTCCGGTCTTCATCAGTTGCCCCCGAACGGCATGAGCAGCTTCAGCATCGGGTCGGCGGGGAACGGCTTCGCGTTATCGATGTCGCGGCCGCGGACGCCGGCCTGGGCGCGCTGCTTCACACTCTGATTCTGGTAGGTGATCTGGTCCTGCGTCGCGGTGCGGCCGATCAGCGGGTTGGCCATGAAGGGCGGGAAGTTCACCGCGAGGTCGCCGATGATCGGCGCCAGCAGATCCACGCACTTCTCGATGTCCGCGTCGGTGTCCATCGGGCGCTCGGTGGAGGCCATCGAACCGCAGATCAGGGTGATCAGGTTGTTGCCCATACCGAGGCCGAAGACGCCGTCGAGCGATCCGGTCAGCGGGTTGTAGATGTTGAAGAAGTTGGCGAGCTGATTCGGTGCCGAATGCAGCAGGCCGCGCAGGCCTTCGTCGTTGCGCTTGAGGGTGGCCGTGAACGGCACCATCTTGTCCATCACCGACGTCATGGCCGCGGTGTTGTTGTCGAGGAAGGTCTTCAGTTCGCCCATGGCCTCGTCGAGGTTGTCCATGGCGTCGCCGAGTTCCTGCTCGCTTTCCGCGAGGACGCTGCTCACCGACGCCATCCGGCCGTTGAACTGGACCAGCTGGTCCTGGTTCTGCGACAGCAGCTCGGTCAGCTTCTGCAGGTTCTTCACCGTGCCGAACAGGTCGTCCCGGTTCTCCGTGATCGTGCCGGCCACCGTGGACATCTCCTGGAGGGCGGTGGCCATGGCCTGCCCGTTGCCGTCGAGGTTGTCGGCGGCCACGTCGATCAGCTTGGCGGCGGTACCCGGGTCCACCGGGCCGTCCTTGCCGTCCTGCTGCGGACCGAGTGCCTGGCTGAGCTCGTCGAGCTGGGCCTTGACGTCGTCCCATTCCATCGGGACGGCGGTGTGTTCCATCGGAATGTCGAAGTCGCCGGTGCCCATGTCCGGCCCCGAGACGTAGCCCGGGGTGAGCTGGACGAAGCGGCCGGAGACCAGCGACTGGGCGACGACCACGGCGCGCACGTCCTTGGGCAGCGGCACGTCGTTGTCCACGCGCATCTCGACGCGGACCTGGCGGTTCTGCGGCTCGATACTTGTGATCGAGCCGACGCGCACGCCCACCACCTTCACCGCGTCGCCGGTGTAGACACCGGTGACCGACGGGAAGTAGGCGGTGATGGTGCGCGTGGTGGCCTTCTGCACGCCGAACCACACGAGACCGGCGATGAGAGCCACGACCACCACGGCGGCGATGCCGGCGATGACGCGCTGGACAGTGGAGAGTCGCTGCAATCCTGCGGTGACTGCCATGTCAGCGACCTCCTGTCTGTGCGGTCGTCCGGGGGCCGGAAGACTTCGAAGTGGTCGTCTTGGGCGGGCCGTTGGGCTGCGGCGGTGCGTTCGACGGCGTCGGACGCCTGGGCAGGTCGGGCGATCCGCGGTCGGGTGCCTGACCCCAGTTGCCGGGCCAGCCCGGGAAGCCGGAGTACTTGGTGAAGTACTCGAAGGCCTCCGGGTACTTGCCTTCCAGCACACGCAGGAAGCTGCCCATGTAATCGCCCCAGGTCGGCAGACCCACGAGCGACGAGAAGTACGGACCCGAGCTCACGGCCTCGCCGAGGATGTTGGCGTAGGGACCCAGGTTGTCGATCGCGTCCGAGAAGTTATCGGCATTGTCGTTGAGGATGTCCAGAACCCGGCCGAACTTGTTCAGCACCGGGGTCAGCTGCGCCTCGTTGTCCTGCACGAAACCGGTCAACTCGGCAGCCAGTGCCTCGGCACCGCTGATCACCTGGCGGATCGCGTCGCGCCGCATCTGCAGTTCACCGAGCAGTGCGTTGGCGTCGAGCAGCATCGTCTGCAGCTGTTCGCTGCGCTTGCCGACGATGCCGCTGACCGAGCCGGCCCGATCGAGGAGTTCGTTGAGCGAGTTGTCGCGGTCGGCGATGGCCGCCGACAGCTTGCCGACGCCCTCGAGGGCGCCCTGCATCTCAGCGGGCGTCTCGGAGAACGCCGCCGTCATGGTCTGCAGCGCTTCGTTGAGCTGATCGGTGTCGGTGTCGTTCAGCGTGGAGACGGAGTCCTCCAGCGCATCGGTCAGCGAGTACGGCGCCACGGTCTGGTCGATGGGGATGGTGCTCCCCGGCTCCAGCCGCTTGTCTCCCAGTGGAGTGAGCGTCAGGTTGCGTCGACCCAGGACGGTCTCGGTCTTGATGGACCCGCGCGTCCGGTCGCCGATCACCACGGTGTCGTTGAGCAGGAAGGAGACCTTCGCGCGCATGCCTTCCGAGGTCTGCTTCAGGGCGATGTCGGTGATCGAACCGACCTTGACGCCGGCCACGGTCACGATGTCGCCGGAGTTCAGGCCGCCCGCGTCCTCGAACACCGCGTCGTAGGTGGTCACCTGGCTGAGGAACGGCAGCCGATCCATCTGCAGGGCGCTGATCACCAGCGCCGCGGTGAGCGCGACGCCGATGATGCCCATCGAGACGCGCGAGCGCGGGCCCTCGCGGCGGAGCCGCTTCGGTGCCGGTGCACCCATATCGCCGGGCACTTCGTCGTTCGTCCCGTCGTTGTTCACAGGTTGATCGGTCACGTCGCGCACCTCCCGCCTGCCTTGGTCTTGTCACCCATCGCATCGATGGCGGTGAAGAAGTACTGACTGTTCCCCGGTCCAGGCAGGAGCAGGCGGATGCGGCAGAAGTAGATCTGCAGCCAGGCCCCGTAGCTACCGAGATTGGACAGCGTCTTGAAGTTGCCGGGCAGTTCGCCCAGCATCTCGCGGATGTACGGTTCCGCCTTCAACGCTTCGTTGGAGGTCTCCCCGAGTCCGGCGAGGGCGCCCTTGATGTCCGGTCGCGTGGTCTGCAGCAGGTCGGCCATGCCGGTGGTGGCGTCCGCGGCGCGCGTGATGAACTGGCCGATCACGTCGCGGTCGCCGGACAGGCCGGAGATGAGCTGCTGGAGGCGGTCGACGCTCTGGTCCAGACCGGTGTAGTCGGCCTGCAACAGGCCGAGCGTCGTGTTCAGGTTGTCGATCACCGACCCGATGAGCGCATCGCGCTCGGCGAGGGTGTTGGTGAACGAGTCGGTCGCCGACAGCAGCTGCTGCAGCGCCGGGCCCTGTCCCTGGAAGACCGAGATCAGCGCCGTCGACAGTTCGTTGACCTGTTCGCCGCTCATGGTGCGGAACAGCGGCTTGAAGCCGCCGAGCAGGTTGTCCAGGTCGAGCGCGGGTTCGGTCTGCTCGATCGGGATCTGTGCGCCGGCCGACAGGTACTCGCCGGGCGCCCCGTTGCCGGGCTGCAGTTCCAGGTATCGATCGCCGGTGAGGTTCTGGTAGCGGACCAGGGCGCGCACCGACTTGGGCAGCCGGTAGTCGTCGTTCACGGTGAACTTGACCTCGGCGACGTTGTCGCGGTTGAGCGAGATCTTGTCGACCATGCCGACGTCGACGCCGGCGATCTGCACGTCACTGCCCGGCTTCATGGCGGAGGCGCTGGTGAAGATCGCGGTGTAGTTGTCCGAGCTGCCGGACTGGTAGCGGCTGAAGACGATCACCAGACCGGCCATCACCAGCACCATCACCACGACGAAGCTGAACAGCTTGACCACGGTGGCCCGGAAGGCCCGGGCCCGCTTGTCGACGAAGTCCGGAGTCCCCGAAGTCGATTTAGCCACGCTGCGGCCCCCCGAACAGCAGATTGAAGAGTCGGAACGGCTGCACCTTCGCGGTGGTCCGCGGCTGGTAGGGCTGCGGGGCGTTGTCGATCACGTAGAAGTCGACCTTTTCCTTCGAGGTCACGTCGCTCAGACCGGCCTCGCACGTGGGCGGTCCGTCGCCGCGCACCTCGGGCAGATCCTCCGGCCAGCGGTACGGATTCTGGCCCGGGATCAGACCGGCGTCGAGCAGCAGCATGCCGTTGCGCCCGCCGAGCAGCGGGGTGGCCAGGTCGGCGGCGCCCGACGACGCGGTGATGAAGCAGCGCAGTCCGGGGGCCTGTCGGCCGAGCAGCTGGGTCACCGGGTTCAGGTCGGTGAGCGTGGCCATCAGGTCCTTCTTGGACCGACCAAGCACGTCGTTGGCGGTGTCGGCCATGCCGGTCACGTTGATCAGCAGCGCGTCCAAGTTGGCGGTGTTCTCCACCAGGAGATCGCCGATCACGGTCGCGTTGTCGATGGTCCGCATCAGGTCGGGCATGGCGTCGGCGTACACGTTGGTCGCGGTCGCGGCCTGCGTGAGCAGACGATTCAGCTGCGGCAGGTGCTTGTTGGTCTCGCCCAGGACGTGGTTCAGCTCCTGCAGGGCCGTACCCAGTCGTTCACCGTTGCCCGACAGCGCGCCGGCGACGGCGCCCATGGTCACGTTGACCTTGTCCGGCTCCAGTTCGGCGAGCACGTTGACCAGCTGCTGGTACACGGTGTTCAGCTCGACCACCACGTGGTCGGCGGTGATGGTGTCGCCGCCGCGCAGCTGCCCTTCGGCACCCTCGTCGGGAATCACCAGGTTCACGTTCTTGGCGCCGAAGATGGTGTTCGACGAGATGTCGGCGCGCACATTGGCCGGCACGTACTTGAGGTCGCTGGTGGCCATGTCCAGTTCGAGGACGGCGCGGTCGCCGTCGTTGGTGACCGTCGCGACGCGACCCACCTCGACGCCCCGCAGCTTCACCTTGGCCGCCGGACTCATGACGAGACCGGCGCGCGGTGCGTACAGCGTGACCTTCTGGGTGTCGGCGAACCACCCGAGGAACTGCCCCGAGGCGGCGACGATGATGCCGATGAGCAGGCCGACCATGACGACGGCGGCGAGCTTCCGGACTCCGTGAGAACGACTGTTCAATGCGATCAGCCTGCCAGGTTGAAGTTGCCGTCGGCGCCGTAGATCGCCAGCGAGGTGAGCAGGGTGATGACCACGACCACGACCAGCGAGGCGCGCACCGCGTTACCGACCGCGACGCCCACGCCGACCGGGCCGCCGGAGGCGTTGAACCCGTAGTAGGTGTGGATCAACATCACGGCGATGGCCATGCAGATGGCCTGCACGAACGACCAGAGGATGTCCGACGGGATGAGGAAGGTGGAGAAGTAGTGGTCGTAGACGCCCGAAGACTGCCCGTAGAGGACCACGGTGGCGAACCGGCTCGCGAGGAACGACGCGAGGGCCGCCAGCGAGTACAGCGGAATGATCGCGAGCATGCCCGCGACGATCCGGGTGCTCACCAGGTAGGGAATGGAGGAGATCGCCATGACCTCGAGGGCGTCGATCTCCTCGCTGACGCGCATTGCGCCCAACTGTGCCGTCGCACCGGCGCCGATGGTCGCCGCTAAGGCGATTCCGGCGATCACGGGGACCGCGATGCGGACGTTGATGAACGCGGAGAAGAAGCCGGTGAGCGCCTCGACGCCGATGTCGGCGAGCGAGTTGAAGCCCTGCACGGCGATGGTGCCACCGGTGAACAGCGTCAGGAAGCCGACGACCACCACGGTGCCGCCGATCATGGCGAGCGCACCCGTACCCATCGAGATCTCCGCGATCAGGCGGAGGGTCTCCTTCTTATACAGACGCAGCGCTCGCGGGATCGACGCGATCGAATCCCAGTAGAAGAGGGCTTGATCGCCGATCTTGTTCCAGTCGTCGCCGGCGCGCTTGAGCGCGACGCGCGCAGTCAGAAACCTTGTAGTACCCGGTAACACCATGGTTCAGCCCATCGTCACTTTCAGACCGACCGCGGTCACCACGACATTGACCACGAACAGCGCCATGAAGGAGTAGACGACTGTCTCGTTCACCGCGTCGCCGACGCCCTTCGCGCCACCCTTGACGTTCAACCCGCGGTAGCAGGCCACGAGGCCTGCGAACAGACCGAAGAGTGCGGCCTTGACCATCGAGATGATGAGCTCGCCGAGCCCGGTCAGCAGGGTCAGGTTCGCGATGAACGCACCCGGGTTCACATCTTGCAGGTAGACCGAGAAGACGAAGCCGCCCGCGATACCGATGGTGCAGACCAGGCTGTTGAGCAGCAGGGCGACACCGGTCGAGGCGATCACGCGGGGCACCACCAGGCGGTGGATCGGGTTGATACCCAGCACGCGCATGGCGTCGATCTCTTCGCGAATGGTGCGGGCACCGAGGTCGGCGCAGATCGCCGTGGCGCCCGCGCCCGCCACGATCAGCACCGTTACGATCGGTCCGATCTGCGTGATGGTGCCGAGCGCGGCGCCGGCGCCGGACAGGTCCTGGGCACCGATCTCGCGAAGCAGGATGTTCAGCGTGAAGCTGACCAGCACCGTGAACGGGATCGCGACCAACAGGGTCGGCACCAGCGAAACGCGTGCGATAGCCCACGCCTGCTCGATGGTTTCGCGCGCCTGGAAGGGGCGACGAAAGAGCTCGCGGGCTGATTCGACGGAGAGGGCGACGAAGTCGCCCACGCCGCCCATTGGGACGGCAAGTCGATTCAGCAAGTCCCCTCCTTGGCATGCGTGCAGGTCAACCTACCACGCACGTTGATGCTGGCCGGTCCGGTCGATTGGTGTGAATTACATGAGATCTTGCGCGGAGAAAGTCTGCTTGTCAGCGCTTTCAAAGAACGATGCGAGCTCGCCGCCGAGGGCTGCCGGCTCCCACTGGTCGCCGTCGGCGGTGAATACCTCGCGCACCGTGGGTGCCGCCATCAACATCACCTTGGGACCATAAACGACGAATACCTGCCCGCTGACATCGGCGGCTTCCGGGCTGGCCAGGTAGCGCACCAGCGTCACCACATGCTCGGGCGAAAGCGGGTCGACCCGACCTTCCGGCGCGTCGCCGAAGACCTGTGCGGTCATCGCGGTGCGGGCGCGCGGGCAGATCGCGTTGGCGGTGACGCCGAAGCGTTCCAGCGCGCGCGAAGCGGTCAGGGTCAGCGCGGTGATGCCGGCCTTGGCTGCGCCGTAGTTGGCCTGGCCCGCGGGGCCGAGCAGCCCGGCTTCGGACGAGGTGTTGATCAGACGGCCGTAAACCGGCGCGCCGGTCTCCTTCGACAGGTTCCGCCAGTAGGCGGCGGCGTTCCGGTTCAGCAGGAAGTGGCCGCGCAGGTGAACGCGGATCACCGCGTCCCACTGCTCGTCGGTCATGTTGAACAGCATCGCGTCGCGGGTGATCCCGGCGTTGTTGACGACGATGTGCAGGCCGCCGAGCTGCTCGGTGGCGACTTTCAGGATCTCGTCGGCGGTCGACGCTTCGGCGATGTCGCCGGCCACCGGGACCGCGGTCCCGCCGGCTGCGGCGATCACATCGACCACGTCGCTGGCCTCCAGCGCGGAGGCCAGATCGTTGACGATCACGGTGGCTCCGTCGGCCGCGAGGCCGATGGCTTCGGCTCGGCCCAGTCCGGCACCAGCACCGGTGACGACGGCAACCCGTCCCGACAACGACTCAGTCATGTGGATCCTTTCAACGCTCCCTCAGAAGTAGAACATGTTCTAACACATTTCTCACCTCTGCCCCTACCGAACGGTAAGGAGAGCGTCGTCGATCAGTCCAGCGACAGCGCCGACCGCGGGCAGCTCGCGACCACCTGACGCATCTCCTCTTCGCGCTCGGCGGGCACCTCCTCCTGCAAAATCACCAGGTAGTCATTGTCGTCGAGCTCGAAGACGTCGGGCGCCATGCCGACGCAGACCGCATTGGACTCGCACAGGTCGAAATCGCACTTGACTCGCATTGGTTTCCTCTCCTCGCCCGCCAACCCGGTTGACGGATCCCGTGATTACACGTTAGAACGTGTTTCAGAACTAGCCAAGCAGGAGATGCTGAATGCGTATCGCTTACACGTCCGAGCAAGAGGATCTGCGTCGCGAGTTGCGCGCATATTTCACCGGTCTGATGACCCCGGAGCGCCGCGCCGCACTGACCGGCGGTGAGGGTGAGCTCGGTGAGGGCGATGCCTACCGTGACGTGGTGAAACAGATGGGCACCGACGGATGGCTGGCCCTCGGGTGGCCCACCGAATACGGCGGCGCCAACCGGTCCATGATGGACCAGCTGATCTTCACCGACGAGGCCGCCATCGCCGGCGCGCCGGTGCCGTTCCTGACGATCAACTCGGTTGCGCCGACCATCATGGCGTACGGCACCGACGAGCAGAAGGAGTTCTTCCTTCCGAAGATCGCGGCCGGCGACCTGCACTTCTCGATCGGCTACTCCGAGCCCGGCGCGGGCACCGACCTGGCCGCACTGCGTACCTCGGCGGTGCGCGAAGGCGACGAGTACGTGATCAACGGTCAGAAGATGTGGACCAGCCTGATTCCGTACGCCGACTACGTCTGGCTGGCCTGTCGCACCGACCCGGAGGCCTCCAAGCACAAGGGTCTGTCGATGCTGATCGTGCCGACCGACGCCGAAGGCTTCTCGTACACCCCGGTGCACACCATGTCCGGCGTCGACACCTCGGCCACCTACTACCAGGACGTGCGCGTCCCGGTCTCCGCGCGCGTCAGCGAGGAGGGCGGCGGCTGGCCGCTGGTGACCAATCAGCTCAATCACGAGCGGGTCGCGCTGTGCAGTGCCGCCCCAATCCAGACGGCGCTGCGCGAGACCATCGACTTCGCCCGCAAGACCACGGCCGCCAACGGGCAGGCACTGATCGACACCCCCTGGGTGCGCACCAACCTGGCCCGCGTCCACGCCAAGGTGGAGTACCTCAAGCTGATCAACTGGAAGATCGCCTCGATCGCCGCGCAGGGTGGCTCCCCGTCGCCCGCCGATGCCTCGGCCACCAAGGTCTTCGGCACCGAGTTCGCCACCGAGGCCTACCGACTGCTGATGGAGGTGGTCGGTCCGTCCGCCACCCTGCGCGCGGGCAGCCCCGGCGTCCATCTCGCCGGCCGTCTCGAACGCTTCCAGCGCACCTCGCTGATCCTGACCTTCGGCGGCGGCACCAACGAGGTCCAGCGCGACATCATCGGCATGCTGGCGCTCAAACTGCCGCCGGCCCGACGCTGACCACCACCAGGCGAAGAGAGACATCATGGACTTCAATCCTTCCGAAGCCGCCGGCGATGTCGGCCCCCTGGCCGCCGACATCGCGGCCGCCGTCAGCACCGCGGACCGTGTCGCCGAGTTGGAGGCCGCCGCGGCACCGCTCGACGAGCAGCTGTGGCGTGAACTGGGCTCCGCGGGCCTGCTCGGCCTGGCCGCCGCCCCCGAGGTGAGCGGCGACGACGCCCTCGGCGCCGAGGAGACCGTCGCGGTGGCCACCGCCCTCGGTCGGCACCTGAGCCGCGTCCCGTACGGCCCGCACGCGGTCGCCGCCGTTCCGGCGACGAGCCGCTACGGCTCGGCCGCCCTGATCGACGAACTGGTGCGGCCGGCCTGCACCGGCGAGGTGATCTTCAGTGCCGCCTTCGAGGAGGATCTGGGCGGTGCGGCGCTCGGCCCGACCACCTCCTTGACCGGCGGAATCCTCTCCGGCGTCAAGGTCAACGTGCCCTACGCCGCGGCCGCGAACGCCCTGCTGGTCAACGCCATGGGACCCGACGGCCCCGTGGTGGCCATGGTGCGCACCGACGCGACCGGCGTCAACCTCGTCGCCACCCCTAGCACCGGCCTGCTGCCGACCTTCACGGTGGAGTTCGACGGCGTCGTGGTGTCCGACGACGACGTGCTGTCCGGCGGCGCCGCCACGGTGACCCACGTGGCCGATCTGCTGCGCCTGGGGGTGGCCGCCGATCAGACCGGCGCGGTCTCCGCCGCGTTGGAGGCCACCGCCGAGTATGCGCGCGAACGCGAACAGTTCGGTCGGCCGATCGGCTCGTTCCAGGCCGTCGCCCAGCGACTGGCCGACGGCTACATCGACGCGCAGGGGCTCGCGTTGAGCACCGCGCAGGCGGCCTGGCTGATGTCCGGGCAGGCCGAGTGCACCGACGCCGAGATCTCCGGCGCCGTCGCCACCGCCAAGTTCTGGGCCGACGATGCCGGCCACCGGGTGGCGCACACCGCGGTGCACGTGCACGGCGGCGTCGGCCTGGACACCTCGCATCCGGCGCACCGCTACTTCCTGCGCGCCAAGGCCAACGAGTTCACCTACGGGTCGGCACCGGTGGTCCTGGACGAGCTGGGCGAGCTGATCGCGGCCGGCGCCCTCGGGTGACCGAGCCCGCGGTCACCGACCGCCGCACCCTGCCGGAACTGCTGGCGCCGCTGGCCGAGGTGACCGACCGCGGTCTTCACGCCGGCGACCGGTTCGTCTCGTGGCGCGACCATCTCGCGGCCAGTGCGCTGCGGGTGGTCGCGCTGGGGCGGCTGCTGGCACCGGATCGACCGCCGCACGTGGGCGTGCTGCTGCCGAACGTGCCGGAGTTCAGCTACCTGTTCGGTGCCGCGGCGTTCGGCGGCTGCGTGCTGGTCGGGCTCAACCCGACCCGCCGCGGGGCCGCCCTGGCCGCGGACATCGTCCGCTCGGACTGCCAGGTGGTGCTCACCGACGCCTCCACCCGCGAGTTGCTCGGCGACGATCTCGGGGTGCCGGTGATCGACGTCGACGGCCCCGAGTGGCGGGCCGCGCTGGACGCGGCGGCCCCCGCGACGCCCCCGGGTCCGCCGGACCTCCCGCCGGTCGATCCGGACGATCTGGTGATGCTGATCTTCACCTCCGGCACCACCGGCGAGCCGAAGGCCGTGCGGTGCAGTCAGCGTAAGTTCGCCGCCCCCGGAAAGATGCTCGCGCACCGCTTCGGCATCGGTGCCCGCGACGTGGTGCACCTGGCGATGCCGATGTTCCACTCCAACGCGCTGATCGCCGGGTGGTCGGTCGCGGCGGCCGGCGGGGCGTCGATCGTGCTGCGAAAGCGCTTCTCCGCCAGCGGTTTCGGCGCGGATCTGCGGCGTTACGGCGTCACCTATGCCAACTACGTCGGCAAGCCGCTGCACTACATTCTGGCCACCCCGGAGCAGCCGGACGACGCGCAGACCTCACTGCGCATCATGTACGGCAACGAGGCCACCGCCGCCGATCGCGCCGAGTTCGCGCGTCGTTTCGGAGCGCGGGTGATCGACGGTTTCGGCTCCACCGAGGGCGGCGTCTCCATCACGCGAACCCCGGAGACCCCCGACGACGCGCTGGGTCCCCTCCGCGACCCGGTGGCCGTGGTCGATCCGTCGACCGGCGAGCCGATGCCCACCGGCGAGGTGGGCGAGATCGTCAACGCTGCGGGCCCGGGCCTCTTCGACGGCTACTACCGCGACGAGGCGGCCACCGCGGATCGCCTACGCGGCGGCATGTACCGCACCGGCGACCTGGGCTGGGTGGACGAGGGCGGCTTTGTGCATTTCGCCGGCCGCCTCGGCGACTGGCTGCGGGTGGACGGGGAGAACCTGGGGACCGCGCCCATCGAGCGGGTCCTGCTGCGTCATCCGGCGATCACCCAGGCCCTGGTCTTCGGCGTCGCCGTGGAGATCGGCGACGAGGTGGGTGCACTGCTGGTGGCCCCCGGCCTGGAGCGGGCCGACTTCCTGGACTTCCTTGCCGCCCAAGAGGATCTGGGCCCCAAGCAGCACCCGTCGCAGGTGTGGCTGGTGGACGGGCTGGGCCAGACGGCCACCTTCAAGACCACCCGCGTCGGCCTCACCGACGCGCTCGGCGCCCCCGACTGGCGCCTGTAGTCTCACCCGACCGCGTCGACTCGCGATTGTCGATTCCGTTCCCGCGCGCCTTCTGAAGGTGCGCGGGAACGGAATTGTCAATCGCCAAGCGATCGACGCCGGGAGTCAGGCCAGCGACTCGTTCATCCGGGCCACCGACTCGGTGTACTCGGCGACCATGTCGGCGATCATGTCCGCCACCGGCACGATGTCGTTGCAGCGGCCCACGATCTGCCCGGCGGGCATGGCGACCACTTCGGGATCGTCGCTCACCGAGATGCGCGCGTGCGCCTCGCCGACGAGCAGGTTCTGCAGCGGCATCGGCAGGGCGTCGGGCGCGCCCTCGGCCTCCCACGCCTGGGTCCACTTGGTCTTGAGCAGGCGCGCGGGCTTGCCCGAGTAGATCCGGCTGCGCACGGTGTCGCGCGAGGTGGCCTTCAGCAGCGCCTTCTGCACGGTCGACGGGCCGTCGCCTGCGGCGCCCAGCTTGTACTCGGCGGCGGTGAGCCAGTAGGTGCCCATCCACACGCCCTGCGCGCCGAGCGCCAGCGCGGCCGCCATCTGGCGGCCGCTGCCGACGCCGCCGGCGGCCAGCACCGGCGCCGAACCGACCGCGTCCACCACTTCCGGCCACAGCACCATCGAGGTCACCTCCCCGGTGTGCCCGCCGCCCTCGTAACCCTGGGCGATGACGATGTCCACGCCGGCGCTCACGTGGTTGAGCGCGTGGTGGGTGGAGCCGGCCAGCGCCGCGACCGCGACGCCGTTCTCATGCGAGAGGGCGATGACGTCGTCCGGCGGCGAGCCGAGCGCGTTGGCGATCAGCTTGATCTGCCCGTACTTGCGGGCGTGCTCCATGGCGACGTCGACGTGCGAGCGGGCCACCGAGTGCAGCCAGCCGAGGACGCCGGTGTTGATGCGGTCCTCCCCCTCCGGCAGCGGCGGGACGCCCAGATCGTCGAGGGTGCGCTCGACGAAGGCGCGGTGCTCCGGCGGGATCATCGAGTCCAGATCCACCTTGGAGCCCTCGGTGGGGATCTTGGCTGGCATCACCACGTCGACGCCGAAGGGCTTGCCGTCGGTGTTCTCGTGCATCCACTCGAGCACCTCGTCGAGCTCGCCCGGATCGTTGAAGCGGACGCAGCCGAGGACGCCCAGGCCGCCGGCGCGGCTGATGGCTGCGGCGACGTCCTGGCTCGGCGTGAAGCCGAAGATGGGGTAATCGATGCCGAACTTCTCGGTGAGTCCGGTACGGATCTTGGGTGCGGTCATTTCACGCTTTCGTTGCAGTGGTGGTGTTCAGAATGTCGTCGGGTTCGCGGGCGGCAGCGGTCTCCGCCGCCCAGCGGTAGTCGGGTTTGCCTGCGGGAGAACGCTTCACCTCGTCGACGAACCAGATGCTGCGCGGGCACTTGTAGCCCGCCAGCTCGGCGCGGACGGTCTCGTTCAGTTCCTCCAGGGCGGGGCGGACACCGTCGCGAGTGGCGATCACCGCGGCCACGCGCTGCCCGAACCGTTCGTCGGGCACGCCCACCACCACCACGTCGAGCACGCCGGGGTGGCCCTTGATCGCCGCCTCGACCTCCTCGGGGAAGACCTTCTCGCCGCCGGTGTTGATCGACACCGAGCCGCGGCCCAGCATGGTGATGGTGCCGTCGGCTTCGACCACGGCGTGATCGCCGGGCAGTGAGTACCGCACGCCGTCGTAGACCACGAAGGTCTGCGCCGACTTCGCCGGGTCGCCGTGGTAGCGCAGCGGGATGTGACCGGAGCGGGCCAGCACCCCCACCTCGCCGCTGCCGGGCGTCACTTCGGTGCCGTCGGCGCGGAGCACGTGGGTGTTCGGGTCGGCCTTGACCGTCGGCGCGCCCACGCGGCTGGTGCCCTTGGCCGCAATGCCCATGCCGCCGAAGCCTGTCTCCGACGAGCCGATGGCGTCGACGATCACCGCGTTCGGGAAGCGATCGAGGTAGCGGTCCTTGACCGCCGGCGAGAACAGCGCCGCCGAGGAGGCCACCGAGACCACGGTGGAGGTGTCGTAGTCGTGTTCGTCGAGGGCGTCGATCATCGGGCGGGCCATGGCGTCACCGGTGATGAAGACGACGTTGACCCCGTGGTCGGCCACCGCCCGCCAGATGGCGTGCGGCTCGAAGTCGGGGTAGACCACTGCCTTGCCGCCGGCGAACAGGGACTGGAAGATGGCCCACTGGCTGCCGCCGTGGATGAACGGAGGAATGGCGAAGCGCACCAGTTGGCCGCTTTCGGCACCGGCGCGGGCCTGCTCCCACTCGTCCTCGATGGGGCGGCCGCTGTACCAGTCGATACCTCCGCCCAGCACGCGCCAGACATCCTCCTGGCGCCACACCACGCCCTTGGGCTTACCGGTGGTGCCGCCGGTGTAGAGCATGTACAGGTCGTCGTTGGAGCGTTCCTCGAAATCGCGGTCGCGACGCCCGCGCGCGAGCACGTCCTCGTAGGCGTGCGCCGCGGGGTCCGCGGCGACCGAACCCTCGTCGTCGATCACGATGCAGGCGGTGATGTCCGTGGGCGTTTTCGATAACACGTTCCGCACCCGATCGGTGTACTGCCGCTCGTGGATCAGCACCTTCATGCCCGAGTCAGTGAACAGGTGCTCCAACTCGTGTTCGACGTACCGGTAGTTGACGTTGGCCATCACCGCGCGCGCCTTGAAGATCGCCAGCATCGCCTCCACCGCTTCGATGGTGTTTCTGCTGTACAGACCCACTGCGTCGCCCGGCTGCACCCCCAGCTCGCGCAGGGCGTGCGCGAGGGCGTTGCTGCGCTCCTCCAGCTCCGCGTAGGTGCGGGAACGCTCCCCCGATTCCAGGGCGATGCGCTCGGGCATCAGGTCGACGGCATGCTCGAAGAGATCCGCAACGGTGTAGGCCATGCACCCAAACTAGAACGTGTTACTGTGCGGCGGCAAGAGATTGACCAAGGAGGTCACCATGTCCGACACCGCCCCCGAGTGCCTCGTCGAGAAGCGCGGCCACGTTCTCATCGTCACGATGAACCGGCCGCAGGCCCGCAACGCCCTCTCCGGCGAGATGATGCGGATCATGGAGCAGGCGTGGGACCAGGTCGACGCCGACCCGGACATCCGCGTCGCGATCCTCACCGGCGCGGGCGGCTACTTCTGCGCCGGCGCCGATCTGAAGGCCATGAACCGCTCGGCGCCCGGCGACTCCTTCGCCAAGGGCGGCTGGGACCTGACCAAGCTGCCCGCGCTCCTCAAGGGCCGTCGCCTCACCAAGCCGCTGATCGCCGCGGTCGAGGGCCCGGCCATCGCCGGCGGCACCGAGATCCTGCAGGGCACCGATATCCGGGTCGCCGCCGAGAGCGCCAAGTTCGGTGTCTCCGAGGCCAAGTGGGGCCTGTTCCCGTTGGGCGGCAGCGCCGTGCGTCTGGTCCGCCAGATTCCGTACACCGTCGCCTGCGACATCCTGCTGACCGGCCGCCACATCACCGCCGCCGAGGCCAAGGAGTACGGCCTCATCGGTCACCTGGTGCCCGACGGCACCGCGTTGGACAAGGCCCTGGAGATCGCCGACCAGATCGCCGCCAACGGCCCGCTCGCCGTCCAGGCCATCCTCAAGACCATCCGCGACAGCGAGGGCCTGCACGAGGAGGAGGCCTTCAAGATCGACGCCGAGCTCGGCGCCAAGGTCTTCCAGTCGGCCGACGCCAAGATCGGCCCCCGCGCCTTCGCCAACAAGGAGAAGCCCGTCTTCACCGGCGAGTAGCCCGGCGATTCGGGTTCACACCATCGATTTCGGTTCGCGCCGTCGGTCTAGACCGACGGCGCGAACCCATTTCGGGGGTGGGAACCGACTTCGGGGTTTAAACGCCGTCGACGAAGGTGCCGAGGGCCTCGATGGTGGGGATGTCGCGGGCGGTGACCATCAGGGTGGTGACGCCGGCGGCCTCCCAGTCGCCGATCTGCGCGCGCACCTGGTCGGCGGTGCCCAGCAGCATGGTCTCGCGCACCATCTCGTCGGGCACCGCGGCCACGGCCTCGGCCTTGCGCCCGGACAGGAACAGGCGGGTCACCTCGTCGACCACGGCGCCGTAGCCCATCCGCCGGTACAGGTCGGCGTGGAAGTTTTTCTCCTCCGCCCCCATGCCGCCGACGTACAGCGCCGTCGACGGGCGGTAGCGGTCCAGAGCGGCCGCGACGTCGTCGGTGATCACGCACTGCACGGTCGCGGCCACCTCGAAGTCCTCCCGGGTGCGGCGTGCGCCCGGGCGGGCGAAGCCCTCGTCGAGCCACTCGTTGTACTGCCCGGCCATCCGCGGGGAAAAGAAGATCGCCAGCCAGCCGTCGGCGATCTCGGCGGTCTGCGCCACGTTGCGCGGCCCCTCGGCGCCGAGCCAGATCGGGATGTCCGCGCGCAGCGGATGGGTGATCGGCTTGAGCGGCTTGCCCAGGCCGGTGGCGCCCGCGGTGTCGGCGGGCAGCGGCAGCCGGTAGTGCGGGCCGTCGCTGGTCACCGCGGCTTCGCGGGCCAGGACGTCGCGCACGATCTGCACGTACTCGCGGGTGCGCGCCAGCGGCTTACCGAAGGGCTGCCCGTACCAGCCCTCCACCACCTGCGGCCCGGAGACTCCGAGCCCGATGATGTGCCGGCCGCCGGAGAGGTGATCGAGGGTCAGCGCGGCCATCGCCAACGAGGTCGGCGGCCGCGCCGACAGCTGCGCGACGGCGGTGCCCAGGCGCACCCGCGAGGTGGCCGCGCCCCACCAGGCCAGCGGCGTGTACGCGTCCGAGCCCCACGATTCGGCGGTGAACACCGAGTCGAAGCCAGCCTCCTCCGCCGCGCGGACCAGCGCCGGCGCCTCCGTCATCGGACCGGCGCCCCAATAGCCAAGCTGCAGACCCAGTTTCATCGTCATCCTCCGTTTGAAGTGCTTGCGCGTCATACTAGAACCTGTTCTAATTCGAAAAGTGACCACCAGTGCCGAGACACACCCCGTGCCCTCGAGTCCGCAGGTCGAGGTCCCCCTTCCGACAACGAAGATCCTCGAATCCGAGCTCGCCATCTCCTTCGACTACACCCGCTCCCTCGGGCCGGTGCTCTCGCCGTTCGCCCTCGCCCTGCGCGAGGGACGAATCCTCGGTGGCCGCACCTCCGACGGCCGGACCCTGGTCCCGCCGGCCGAGTTCGATCCGAGCACCGGCGAACCGACCTCCGAACTGGTCCAGGTGGGCAACAGCGGCACCGTCGTCAGCTGGTCGTGGCAGCCGGAACCGATTGCCGGGCAGGCGCTTTCGCAGCCGTTCGCATTCGCTCTGATCAAGCTCGACGACGCCGACGGCGCGCTGCTGCACGTGGTCGCGGTCGACGGCCCGGAGCAGATGTCCACCGGCATGCGCGTGCACGCCACCTGGCGCCCGGTCCGCACCGGCCGCATCGACGACATCGCCTGCTTCGTCCCGGGCGACGGCCCGGCCGAGGCCGCCGACAACAGCGACGCCGACCCTATCGCCGACGCCGACGGCAACGTCGTGATCACCACGCCGATCGCCCTGTCGGTGATGCACTCGGCCACCCAGGAGGAGTCCTGGTACCTGGAGGGCCTCAAGAACGGCAAGCTCCTCGGCGGCCGCGTCGCCACCGGCGAGGTGTACTTCCCGCCGCGCGTGGCCAGCCCCGCCGACGGCTCGCGCACCGTCGATCAGGTCCAGGTGGCCGACACCGGCACCATCACCACCTTCTGCATCGTCAACGTCCCGTTCCTGGGCCAGCAGATCAAGCCGCCGTACGTCGCGGCCTACGTGCTGCTCGACGGCGCCGACATCCCGTTCCTGCACCTGATCCTGGACACCCCGGCCGAGGACGTGCGCATGGGAATGCGGGTTAAGGCCGTCTGGCGCCCGCAGGACGAGTGGGACCACACCCTGCGCAATGTCAGCCACTTCGCACCGACCGGCGAGCCTGACGCGCCGTTCGAGTCGTACCGCAACCACCTGTAGAGGACGCCGCCACCCATGAGTCAGTCAGACCTGCCCAGAATCGCGATTGTGGGCTTCGCGCACAGTCGCAAGGTGCCTTCCACCACCGGCACCACCAACGGCGTCGAAATGCTGATGCCCTGCTTCAACCGCCTCTACTCCGACCTCGGCATCACCCGCTCGGACATCGATTTCTGGTGCAGCGGATCGTCGGATTACCTTGCCGGACGCGCCTTTTCGTTCATCTCCGCGATCGACGCGATCGGCGCCGTGCCGCCGATCAACGAGTCGCACGTGGAGATGGACGGCGCCTGGGCGCTCTACGAGGCGTGGATCAAGATCCTGACCGGTGAGGTCGACGTGGCCCTGGCCTACGGCTTCGGCAAGGCCTCCGCAGGCAACTCGGACAAGACCCTCGCGCTGCAGACCGACCCGTACACGGTCGCTCCCCTACTGCCCGACGCCCGTTCGCTGGCCGGCCTGCAGGCGCGCGCCGGCCTGGACGCCGGAACGTGGACCGAGCGGGACATGGCGCAGGTCGCCGCCCGCACCACCGGCGCCGACGTCGACGAACTGCTGGCCGCCGACTACGTCGCCGATCCGCTGCGCGCGCACGACATCGCGCCGTACGCCGACGCGTCCGCCGCGGTCATCATCGCCACCGAGGAGAAGGCGCGCGAGCTCACCGCCAATCCGGCGTTCATCACCGGGTGGGACCACCGGATCGACAGCCCCACCTTCGGCGCTCGCGATCTCACCGTCTCGCCGTCGACGGCGCTGGCCGGCGACAACGCCTTCGGTGACCGCAGCCGCGCGGTGGACGTCGCCGAACTCGACGCCGCCTACACCCACCAGGAACTGATCCTGCGCAACGCGCTGCGGCTCCCGGACTCGGTGCGGATCAATCCTTCGGGCGGCGCCCTCACCGGCAACGCCCTCTTCTCCAGCGGCCTGCAGCGGATCGGTTATGCCGCGCAAGCCATTCTGACCGGCGAGGCACAGACCGCACTGGCACACGCCACCAGCGGACCGATGCTGCAGCAGAACATGGTCGTAACACTCGCAGGAGGCGAGAACTGATGGGACGCAATCGTTCTGCGGTGCTGGGCACCGGGCAGACCAAGTACGTGGCCAAGCGCACCGACGTCACCATGGCGGGCATGATCCGCGAGGCGATCGACCGGGCGCTGGCCGACGCGCAGGTGACGATGGATGAGATCGACGCCATCGTCATCGGCAAGGCACCCGACCTGTTCGAGGGAAACATGATGCCCGAACTGGCGATGGCCGAGGCGATCGGCGCCGTCGGCAAGCAGATGATCCGCGTGCACACCGCGGGCTCGGTGGGCGGCTCCACCGCGATCGTCGGCTCCTCGATGGTCTCCTCCGGCGTGCACCGCCGGGTGCTCGCGGTGTCGTGGGAGAAGCAGTCCGAATCCAACGCGATGTGGGCGCTGTCGATCGCGGTGCCGTTCACCATGCCCGTCGGCGCGGGCGCGGGAGGCTTCTTCGCCCCGCACGTGCGCGCCTACATCAACAACTCCGGCGCCCCCGGTCACATCGGCGCGATGGTGGCCACCAAGGACCGGCTCAACGGCGCCAAGAACCCGCTGGCCCACCTGCAGCAGCCCGACATCACCGTCGAGAAGGTGATAGCCTCGCACATGCTGTGGGACCCGATCCGCTACGACGAAACGTGCCCGTCGTCGGACGGCGCGTGCGCGGTGGTGATCGGCGACGAGGCCGCCGCCGACGCCGCGATCGCCGACGGCCGGTCGGTCGCATGGGTGCACGCCACCGCGATGCGCACCGAGCCGCTGTCCTACAGCCACCGCAACGTGGTCAGCCCGCAGGCCGGCCGGGATGCGGCCGCCGCACTGTGGCGCGACGCCGGGATCACCAATCCGCTCGAGGAGATCGACGCGGCGGAGATCTACGTACCGTTCTCGTGGTTCGAGCCGATGTGGCTGGAGAACCTGGGCTTCATGCCGGAGAACGAGGGCTGGAAGCTCACCGAGGCCGGAGAGACCGCGATCGGCGGCAAGCTGCCGGTCAACGCCTCCGGCGGCGTGCTCAGCTCCAACCCGATCGGCGCCTCCGGCATGATCCGCTGCGCCGAGGCCGCCATCCAGGTGATGGGCAAGGCCGGCGACCATCAGGTCGAAGGCGCCCGCAAGGCGTTCGGCCACGCCTACGGCGGCGGCTCGCAGTACTTCTCCATGTGGGTCGTCGGGGCCGACAAGCCCTGACCCTGTCTTCCCGGGCAGCGGGAAGAACCGGACGAGAACACCGGCGAGGCGGCATCCATCGGGTGCCGCCTCGCTCGTGTATCGGGGCGCTTCCCACCCCCGCCAAGCAATCGGACCACGGTCCGCTTTATGCTGGAGTCTCCTTTCCTCAACCAAGGAGCATGTCCATGTCAGTACTCGCCCGCACGCAGCCCTTCACCATCACGATCGCCCGGATCATTCTGGGCATCATCTTCGTCGCCCACGGCTGGCAGAAGTTCTTCCAGAACGGAATCGGCAACGTCGCCGCAGGCTTCGAGGCCATGGGCGTCCCGGCACCTACGTTCTCCGCCTGGTTCGCCGGGCTCGTGGAGCTCGTCGGCGGCGCAGCACTGATCGTCGGCCTCGCCGTTCCGGTGGCGGCCGTGCTGCTGATCATCGACATGATCGGCGCCATCTTCACCGCCCACATCGACCAGGGCTTCTGGAACGCCGACGGCGGCTACGAGATGAACCTGGCGCTCATCGCCGGCCTGATCGCCGTCGGCTTCGCCGCGCAGGGACGCCTGTCGATCGACGGCAACCTGCCCGCCGCCCGCACCACGGACTGACGAACCGCATGTCGCGACTCACCCTTCGTGTCGACGTGCTGCAGCCACGGCGACACGAAGCACGGGTCGCGACACCGGGCCACAAGGTCGCGACACGGGCCGCGGGATCGACGGCACGGGGCCGGGGATACCGGAGCCGACGAGGCAGAACGACCACAACGCGACAGCTCCCGCCCACCGGAAGGTGGACGGGAGCTGTCGCGTTGATCGGGTCGTAACGCCTACGCCGGGCGGAGCGACTCCATCGCCTGCTGGACTTCCCAGAAGGCGCGCAGAGCAACCAGCTTGCCGTCGGCATCGGCCTTGTAGGTGAAGACACCCTCGGCCTCGGTGATGTGACCGCCGATGTGCGTGACGATCTTGCCGATGTAGGCCACCTCGTCACCGCAGATGATCTCCCGGTCGAAGACGAAGTCGATCTTCTCGGTGGATCCGATGGTCTTGTCCCAGAACTCGGAGAGCTGCTGGGCACCGCGGTGACCGACGCCGGCCTCGTCGAACATCGACGGCCCGACGGGATCTTCGACGATCCCGTCGGCCGCGAAGTTCGCCAGCCACGCATCCTTGTCACGCGCGGCCACCGCGTCGCGGGAACGGCCTCCGGCGAGCACCGCCGGATGGTTCTCCCGGTCGATGTTCAAGTAGGGCGGCAGCGGGGCTGCCGCGCCGTCACTTGGTGCCATAGTCGACCTGGAGCTCCTTGATACCGTTGATCCAGCCGTGCCGCAGACGACGCGGCGCCTCCAGCTTGGTGATGTCCGGGACCAGGTCGGCCAGCGCGTTGAACATCAGGCTGATCTCCATGCGGGCCAGGTTGGCGCCCACGCAGAAGTGGGTGCCGTTGCCGCCGAAGCCCAGGTGCGGGTTCGGGTCGCGCAGGATGTTGAAGGTGTACGGATCGTCGAAGACCTCTTCGTCGAAGTTCGCCGAGCCGTAGAACAGGCCGACGCGCTCGCCCTTCTTGATCAGCTGACCGTCCACCTCGACGTCGTTCTTGGCGGTGCGCTGGAAGACGTTGACCGGGGTGGCCCAGCGGACGATCTCGTCGACCGCGGTGGCCGGACGCTCCTTCTTGAACAGCTCCCACTGGTCGGGATTGTCCAGGAAGGCGTTCATGCCGTGCGTGATCGCGTTACGAGTGGTCTCGTTGCCGGCGACGGTCAGCAGGATGAAGAAGAAGCCGAACTCGGCCTCGTCCAGCGAGTGTCCGTCGACATCTGCGTTGACCAGCGTGGTCACGATGTCGTCGGCCGGGCACTTACGACGCTCCTCGGCCATGTTGTAGCCGTAGCCGAGGATCTCCGCCGAGGCGGTCAACGGGTCGGTGGTGAACTCCGGGTCATCGGCGTTCATCATCGAGTTGGACCAGTCGAAGAGCTTGACGCGGTCCATCTCCGGCACGCCGAGCAGGTCGGCGATGGCCTCCAGCGGCAGGTCGACGGCGACCTGGTGGACGAAATCGCCCTGGCCGGTTTCGGCAGCCGCCTTGACGATCCGGCGAGCCGAAGCGTCCAGCTTCTCCTCCAGCGCGCCGACGGCCTTGGGGGTGAAGGCGCGCGAGACGATCTTGCGCTTCTGGGTATGCACGGGCGGGTCCTGGTTGATCAGGATCGCCTTGGTGACGTCGATCTGCTCCTGGGACATGTCGTCCTCGAAGCGGATGATCGCGCCGTTCTCTGCGGTCGACCAGTCGGCGGCGTTCTTCGAGATCTCCCGAATGTCCTTGTGCCGCGAGATGACCCAGTAGCCGCCGTCGTGGAAGCCGCCACCCTTGCCGGGCAACTGGGCGTTCCACCAGACCGGCGCGGTCTCGCGCAGCTCAGCGAACTCCTTGATCGGGATGCCCTGCTCGAGCAGGTCCGGATTGGTGAAGTCCCAGCCTTCCTGCTTCATGAACGGGCACTTCTCCTGCGACTCGGACGCCGCGGCACTGTCCATCATCTGTGTCACGCCTCCACCTCTTCTACTTCCGGCAGCTCTCGCAATAAGAACTGGTTACAGTTTTGGTACTTTCGACTGTGCCACACTGGTTGAACAGTGACAAGAACCTGTTCTAGTTTTGTGGAGATTCTCAGTTTCCATCCTCAGGAAGGCACACCATGGGCGACCCGGTAATCGTCGAAGCAGCACGCACCCCGATCGGCAAGCGGAACGGCTGGCTGTCCGGCCTGCACGCGGCCGAGATCCTCGGCGCCGCGCAGTCCGGCGTGATCGAGCGAGCCGGTATCGACCCGATCCTGGTGGAACAGGTCATCGGCGGCGCCGTCATGCAGGTGGGCGAACAGGGCAACAACGTCACCCGCACCTCGTGGCTGCACGCGGGCCTGCCCTGGCAGACCGGCGCCACCACCGTCGACTGCCAATGCGGCTCGGCCCAGCAGGCCACGCACCTGATCGCCGGCCTCATCTCCACCGGCGCGATCGACGTGGGCATGTCCTGCGGTGTCGAGTGCATGTCGCACGTGCCGCTCGGGGCCAACGTCGGCACCCACGCGGGCCCGCGCCGCCCGGAGTCGTGGGACATCGACATGCCCAACCAGTTCGACGCCGCCGAGCGCATCGCGCAGCGGCGCGGCATCACCCGCGAGGAGGTCGACGCCCTCGGCCTGCGCAGCCAGCAGAACGCCAAGCGCGCCTGGGACGAGGGCCGGTTCGACCGCGAGGTCCTGACCATGACCGCGCCCGAACGCACCCGCGAGGGCGAGCCGACCGGCGAGACCCTCACCGTCAACCGCGACCAGGGCCTCCGCGAGACCACCATGGAGACGCTGAGCGCCCTCAAGTCGGTCATCGAGGGCGGCATCCACACCGCGGGCACCGCCTCGCAGATCTCCGACGGCGCCGCCGCCGTGCTGATCATGGACTCCGATCGCGCCCGCGAACTCGGCCTCACCCCGCGCGCCCGCATCAAGTCGCAAGCCCTGGTCGGCGCGGAGCCGTACTACCACCTCGACGGCCCCGTGCAGGCCACCGAGCGAGTGCTCGCCAAGTCGGGCATGACCATGAACGACATCGACCTCGTCGAGATCAACGAGGCCTTCGCCTCGGTGGTCCTGTCGTGGGCGCGTGTGCACAACCCGGACATGGACAAGGTGAACGTGAACGGCGGCGCGATCGCGCTCGGCCACCCGGTGGGCAGCACCGGCGCCCGGCTGATCACCACGGCCCTGCACGAGCTCGAGCGCAGCGATCAGCAGACCGCACTGGTCACCATGTGCGCCGGCGGCGCCCTCTCCACCGCCACCATCCTCGAGCGCATCTGACGCCATGGACCCGCAGCACCGACCCGCCCAACTGGACTCCCCGCTCGTCGCCACCCTCATCAAGGTGGGCTCGCGCCTGAACACCCGGCTGTACCGGATGTCCGGCGGACGCCTCGGGAGCCGGTGGCGGGTCGGTGCGGGTCTGCGCAAACCCGCCCCGGTCTGCCTGCTGACCACCACCGGCCGCAAGAGCGGACAGCCGCGGACGGCCCCGCTCATCTACCTGCAGACCGGAGACAGCTACGTCGTCGTCGCCTCCCAGGGCGGCCTGGCCACGCATCCGGCCTGGTACCTGAACCTGGTGGCCGAGCCCGACGTCGAAGTGCAGATCGGCCGGGACACGCACCTGCTGCGAGCCCGCACCGCGAGCGCAACGGAGCGAGAAGCACTGTGGCCCAAGCTGGTCGAGCTCTACGCCGACTTCGACACGTACGACGCGTGGACGAAGCGAGAGATCCCCGTGGTGATCTGCGAGCCACGGCCCTAAGGCCCTTCAGCCGATCGACCGCGCACGCGTAGGGTCGAAGGCATGAGCAGGTCCGAACGCCGAGACCTCGCCGACCGCGCCGACGTCGTCGAGGTGCTCGGCGATTTCTATCACCGGGCCTTCGCCGACGACCTGCTCGGCCCCGTCTTCGTCGACGTGGCCCAGATGGATCTGTCCCAGCATCTGCCGGCCATCACCGACTTCTGGTGCAAGGCCGTGCTCAAAGAGGGCGAATACCGCAACAACGTCTTCGAGCCGCACCGCCTGCTGCACCAACTCGCCCACCTCGAACCCAAGCACTTCGAGCGCTGGTTGTCGTTGTGGCACACCACGATCGACGATCGGCACCGCGGACCGAAGGCCGACCTGGCCAAGCTGCAGGGCGCCCGGATCGCCTACTCGATGTGCCGCATGCTCACCGGGCAGCTCGCGGTCCCGATCGCCGACTGGCTCGAGGCCACCGGCCACCAGCTCGGCGTGCACAGTCCGCACCGCGAGCGCGCGGTGCGGACCGGGCCGCCGCGGCGCACCGCACGCCCGGCCCGCTGACGCCCAGCGCCGTTCGTCAGGCGAACTGGGCGCGCAGCGCCTTCTTGTCGGGCTTGCCGAGGCCGGTCAGCGGCAGCGCGTCGATGAAGACCACCGTCTTGGGCGCCTGCACGGCACCCTTGCGGCCCTTGACCGCCGACTGAATCGCCGCGGTCACCTCGGCCCGCCCGGCATCGTCGGTGTGCTCGCGCAGCACCACCACCGCGGTCACCGCCTCGCCCCACTTCTCGTCGGGAACGCCGATCACGCCCACCTGCGCGACGGCCGGATGCTCGGCGATCACGTCCTCCACCTCGCGCGGGAAGACGTTGAAACCACCGGTGACGATCATGTCCTTGGTGCGGTCGACGATGTACCAGAAGCCGTCCGCGTCCTCGCGGGCCACATCGCCGGTGCGCAGCCACCCGTCGCGGAACGCCTCGGCCGTCTGTTCCGGCAACCCCAGGTAGCCGCCGGCCAACAGCGGCCCGGAGACGCAGATCTCGCCCGGCTCACCCTGCGGCACCCGATTGCCGTCGTCGTCGAGCAGCGCCGTCCGCAGGAAGGCCGACGGCCGGCCGCAGCTGGCCAGCCGCTCGGGGGTGTGCTCGTCCTTGCGCAGGTAGCTGATCACCATGGGCGCCTCGGACTGCCCGAAGTACTGGGCGAAGATCGGCCCGAAGCGCTCGATGGCCTCAGCCAGCCGCACCGGGTTGATCGCGGAGGCGCCGTAGTAGACGGTCTGCAGCGAACTCAGGTCGCGCGTGCGCGAATCCGGATGGTCGAGCAGTGCGTAGAGCATGGACGGCACCAGCATGGTGGCGGTGATCTTCTCGCGCTCGATGGTCGCCAGCACCTCGGCCGGGTCGAACTTGCTCAGCACCACCATGCTGCCGCCCTTCATCAGGGTCGGCACGAAGAAGGCGGCGCCGGCGTGCGAGAGCGGCGTGCACATCAGAAAGCGGGGTCGGTCCGGCCACTCCCACTCGGCGAGCTGGATCGAGGTCATGGTGGCCATCGCCTGGGCGGTGCCGATCACGCCCTTGGGCTTGCCGGTGGTACCGCCGGTGTAGGTGATGGAGACGACGTGATCGGGGTCGAGGAGCTTGGCGGTCAGCGGCCGGGCCTCGTACCGAGCCGCCTCCGCGACGATGTCGATGCCGACGGCGGCGAGTTCGGACGGCACCGGGCCGAGCGTGAGGATGCGCTGCAGCCCGGGCACCTTCTCCAGCAGGCCGACGGCCCGCTCCACGAACATCGGCACGGGATCGATCACCAGGGTCGCGACACCGGCATCGTTGAGCACGTAGGCGTGATCGTCGAGCGAGCCGAGCGGGTGCAGCGCGGTGCGTCGCCAGCCCTGCGTCTGCCCGGCACCGATCACCAGCAGCACCTCGGGCCGGTTCAACGCGAGCAGTCCCACCGCCGTACCGGTGCCCGCCCCCACCGACTCGAAGGCCTGGACGTATCGACTGATCGCGTCCGCCATCTCGCGACCGGTGAGATCTTGGTCACCGATACTCAGGACCTGGGTGTCCGCGTGGCGCCGCAGTGCCGACACCATCAAGTCGCCCAGATGGACGCCCGCCCGCAGGTACTCGCCAGTCAACTCATGAGTCACATTCTCCGCCATGCAAACACACTAGAACGTGTTTCAGTTCCGCGGTAGTGCGGCGCGTAAACATCTCGCTACAACCCCACCGCGCCAGCGGATTTGGGCCTACCATCGAAAGCATGATTGATGTGGACAAGGCGACCGCCCGACGCGAGATGACCGAAGCACTACTCACCGCACTGGAGCGTCGACACGAGGTTCTCGACGTCGTGGTCGACTCCGAAGACCGCGCCGCCGCCGTGACCGCCGTCGCCGAACTCCTCGGCGCCTCGCCCATGGGCGTGGAGGCCGTGCTGAACATGTCCTTCCATCAGCTCACCAAGGATCAGCGCCGCAAGAATCAGGCCGAACTCGACGACCTCAACGCCGCGATCACCTTCACCGCCGCCGACCGGCCCGCCGCCGCCGGCGAGACCCTCGGCCTGCGCCCGTTCTCGGCCACCGACGACGAGGACATCCTGTCCGAGCGCACCGAGGAGCTCGGCCTGGCCGCCGACGGCTCCGGCGCCCCCTCCGGCGAACTCGCCGAGGAGATCGCCAAGGGCGTGGCGCGCGTGGACAACGAGGACGCCGTCTGGCTCGTCGCCCTCGAAGGCGACGCCAAGGTCGGCCTGGTCTTCGGCGAGCTGTCCGGTGGCGAGGTGGACGTGCGCATCTGGATCCGCCCGGGCCAGCGTAAGCACGGCTTCGGCACCGCCGCGCTGCGCAAGTCGCGCTCGGAGATGGCGATGTACTTCCCGGGCGTGCCCATGGTGGTGCGCGCCCCCGGCGCCTGAGCCCACGAACAACGACAGCGGCGCCGGAACCCGATCGGGGTTCCGGCGCCGCTGTCGTCGGTCGCTCAGCCGCGAACGGGCGCGGAGAAGGTGGCGATGATCTTCGTGATGCGCCCGACCTCGTCGAAGTCGAAGCTCTCGGTGACCCGCGAGGACAGCCGCAGGAACTTCGGCTGCACGTGCACCAGGTAACTGGTGTCGACTCGATCGCCGTCGACGGTCGCGGAGAAGTCGCTGACCTGATGGATGAGCCGGAACTGCGGCCCGAACGTCAGACTGCGGGCGATGTGCCCGCCGCTGCGTCCGGTCTTGATCCCCAGTTCGGTGCGCGTGCAGTCCGGGTGCAGTCGCACGTGGGTCGCATCGTGGCTCACCAGCGCATCGACGTACGCCTTGGCCGCGGCGACCTTGTCGTCGTCAGCGAGCGCCATAGGGCTTGACCTGTGTCGGGGACTTCTCGATCAGGTCGGCGACCGCCGCACCGAGCTCGTCCTGCTCCCAGCGGGCACCCTTGTCGATCGACGCGGCGCGCTGCCAGCCGTCGAGCACCGTGATGACGCCGCCCTCCACCTCGAACAGTCGGCCGGTCACGTCGGCGGAGCCGGGCGAGCCCAGCCAGACCACCAGCGGGGAGATGTTGGCCGGGTCCATGGAGTCGAACGAGCCGTCGGCGGGCGCGGCCATCTGCGCGGCCATCGCGTCGCCGGCGCCCATCGTCATCTGCGTGCGCGCGGCCGGGGCGATGCCGTTGACCGTCACGCCGTAGCCGCCGAGTTCGGCGGCGGCCTGAATGGTCAGCTCGGCGATGGCGGCCTTGGCGGCCGCGTAGTTGCCCTGCCCCACCGAGCCGAAGATGCCCGCACCGGACGAGGTGTTGATGACCCGAGCCTGGCGCGCGTTGCCCGCCTTGGCCTCGCTCCGCCAGTACGCACCGGCGTGCCGCAGCAGGACGAAGTGCCCCTTGAGGTGCACCCGCACCACCGAATCCCACTCGTCCTCGGACAGCGAGATCAGCATGCGGTCGCGGACGAAGCCTGCGTTGTTCACCAGCACGTCGAGGCCGCCGAACTCGGCGATCGCCGTGGCGACGATGCGCTCGCCGTCGGCCCAGTCGGCCACGTCGCCGGGCGCGGCCACCGCGCGGCCGCCTGCGGCCACGATCTCCGCGGCCACCGCGGTCGCGGCGTCGGCGGCGTAGTCGTTGACCACCACGGCCGCGCCGTCGGCGGCGAAGGCGAGCGCATGCTCGCGTCCGATGCCCTGGCCGGCGCCGGTGACGATGACGACCCGACCTTCATTTCCCTTGTTACTCAAAGTTTTCCACTCTCTCTTACGGAACTTGTCAGACGTCGTTGCCGGCGTTCGCGGCATCCAGGAAGGCGGGCTTCTCGCCGCCGCCGTGCACGGTCAGCGTGGAGCCGGTGATGAACTCCGCCATCGGCGAGAGCAGGAAGGCCACCGCATTACCGATGTCGGCCGGCTGCGCGAGACGACCCATCGGAATCGTGCGCCCCACCGCGGCGATGCCCTCGTCGTCGCCGTAGTGCAGGTGGGAGGCCTCGGTCTGCACCGGGCCGGCCACCACCGAATTGATGCGCACCGCGGGTGCCCACTCCACCGCCAGCGAGGTGGTCAGATTGTCCAAGCCGGCCTTGGCGGCGCCGTACGCGGCCGTCCCCGGCGAGGGGCGGTGCCCGCTGACGCTGGAGACGTTGACGATCGCTCCGCCGCCGGGCTGGGCCGCCATCACCGCGTGCGCGGCCCGCGCGACGGTCATCGGCGCCAGCAGATTGAGGCCGATGATCTTGGCGGTGTAGTTGTCCGAGGCGTCTGCGGCCAGCGCGAAGGGCGAACCGCCGGCGTTGTTCACCACGCCGTCGAGCCGTCCGTGACGGCCGACGATCTCGGCGATCATCGCGGCGACCGCGTCGGAATCGCGCACATCGCACGGCAGGAACTCGAAATCGGCATCGCCCGGGCGTCGCGCACACACGACCGGATGCGCGCCGAGATCGGTGAGCACCTGGGCGATTCCCGCGCCGACTCCCCGCACACCACCTGTGACCAGGACGATTTTGCCAGCGAGGCCGAGTTGGGCCCCGTGCACAGCTTCTGTCATGGTGCTACCCTACCAAACAACCAAGCATTTGCTTGGTGACCGTATGGAGCCCCGGAAGGAGCCCTCGAGTGCCGATCAGCACCGCCCGTCACGAGGACGGCATCGTCGTCGTCAATGCCGACTACCCCCCGGTCAACGCCCTGCCCAGTGCCGCCTGGTTTGAGCTTGCCGACACGATCCTCGCCGCCGGCGCCGACCCGGAAACCCGCGTCGTGATCCTCACCGCGTCCGGCCGCGGCTTCAACGCCGGTGTCGACATCAAGGAGATGCAGGCCACCGAGGGCTTCGACGCCCTGGTCAACGCCAACCTGGGCTGCGCGGCGGCCTTCTCCGCCGTGTACGACTGCGCCGTCCCGGTGATCTCCGCCGTGCAGGGCTTCTGCGTCGGCGGCGGCATCGGCCTGGTGGGCAACTCCGACGTCATCGTGGCCGCCGAGGGCTCGGTCTTCGGCCTCCCCGAGGTCGATCGCGGCGCACTCGGCGCGGCCACCCACCTGGCCCGCCTGGTGCCCACGCACATGATGCGGACGCTGTACTTCACCGCGCAGAACATCAGCGCCGAGCAGCTCGAGCACTTCGGGTCGGTGTACCGCGTGGTGCCCGCCGACCAGCTGCTCGACGCCGCCCTGGAGGTGGCACGCAAGATCGCCACCAAGGACACCCGAGTGATCCGCGCGGCCAAGGCCGCGATCAACAACATCGACCCGGTCGATGTGAAGAAGAGCTACCTGCTGGAACAGCGGTACACGTACGAACTGAACCTGGCCGGAGTGGCCGACGAGCACCGTGACGCCTACGTGGAAACGGGCAAGCCGAAGGGAGAGCGCTGACCATGGCGCGGGATAAGACGAGTTCGTTCGATGAGGTCATCGGCGATCTGGAAGACGGAATGACCATCGGCTTCGGCGGCTGGGGCGGTCGGCGCAAGCCGATGGCCCTGGTGCGCGCCCTGGCCCGGTCGGATCTGAAGGATCTGACCGTGGTGGCCTACGGCGGCGCCGACATCGGCCTGCTGTGCGCGGCAGGCAAGGTCAAGCGCGCCTACTACGGCTTCGTGTCGCTGGACTCGGCGCCGTTCTACGATCCGTGGTTCGCCAAGGCCCGCACCACCGGCACCATCGAATCGCGCGAGATGGACGAGGGCATGATCAAGTGCGGCCTGGAGGCCGCCGCCGCCCGCCTGCCGTTCCTGCCGATCCGCGCCGGCCTCGGCTCGGACGTGACCGCGTTCTGGGAGGGTGAACTCAAGACCATCGAGTCGCCGTACCCGGACGCCGACGGCCGCACCCAGACCCTGACCGCCATGCCGGCGCTCAAGCTCGACGCCGCCTTCGTGCACCTGGACATCGCTGACGTCCACGGCAACGCCGCCTACACCGGCATCGACCCGTACTTCGACGACCTGTACCTGGCCGCTGCGCAGCGCCGCTACGTCGAGGTCGATCAGTTGGTCAGCACCGCCGAGCTGGTCGACGCCGTCCCGCGGGAACGGTTGATCGTCAACCGGATGAATGTCGACCGCGTGGTGCACGCCCCCAACGGCGCGCACTTCACCTTCGCCGGCGGCTACGACCGCGACGAGGCCTTCCAGAAGTTCTACGTCGCCTCTGCGGGCGACCCGGAGACCTGGGCCGCCTTCCAGCAACGGTTCCTCGACGTCGACGAGGCCACCTACCAGAACGAAGTGACCGCGTGGCACGCGGAACAGGAGGAAGCTCGATGAGCGCGACCACCCCGATCGAGACCGACGCCACCCTGGCCGAATACTGCGTCACCGCCTGCGCGGACATCTTCACCGGCGCCGGCGAGATCATGGCCTCCCCCATGTCTACGATGTCGCTGCTCGGCGCCCGTCTGGCCCGCCTGACCACCGAGCAGGATCTGCTGATCACCGACGGCAACGCGCTGATCCTGGCCGACACCCCGCCCGTCGGCAAGGTCGGCCCCGTCGAGGGCTGGATGCCCTTCCGTCGCGTCTTCGACGTAGTGGCCTCCGGGCGTCGCCACGTGGTGATGGGCGCCAACCAGATCGACCGGTACGGCAACCAGAACCTGTCGGCCTTCGGCCCGCTGCAGCAGCCGACCCGCCAGATGTTCGGTGTGCGCGGCGCCCCGGGCAACACCATCAACCACGCGACCAGCTACTGGGTGCCCAAGCACAGCAGCCGGGTGTTCACCGAGACCGTCGACATCGTCTGCGGTGTCGGCTTCGACAAGGTGGATCCGGACAACCCGGCGTTCGACGACGTGAACATCCACCGGGTGGTCTCCAACCTGGGCGTCTTCGACTTCGGCGGCCCCGGCCACACCATGCGCGCGCTGTCACTGCACCCGGGTGTCACCGCTGAGCAGGTCGCCGAGAACACCGGCTTCCCGGTCGCCGATCTCGACACTGCCCCGGTCACCGCCGCACCGACCGCCGAGCAGCTCAAGATCATCCGCGAGGATCTGGACCCCCGCTCCTTCCGTGACCGCGAGGTCCGCGCATGAAGGCAGCCCCGCTCTCCACCCGTTTCACCGAGCTGGTCGGCGTCGAGTATCCGATCGTCCAGACCGGCATGGGCTGGGTCTCCGGACCGTCGCTGACCGCGGCGACCGCGAACGCGGGCGGCCTGGGCATCCTGGCGTCGGCCACGATGACCTACGCCGAGCTCGAGGCGGCGATCCTCAAGACCAAGTCGCTCACCAACCGGCCGTTCGGCGTGAACCTGCGCGCCGACGCGACGGACGCTCCCGAGCGGGTCGATCTGATGATCCGCGAGGGCGTGAAGGTGGCCTCGTTCGCCCTGGCGCCCAAGCCGGAGCTGATCGCCAAGCTCAAGGACGTCGGCTCGGTGGTGGTCCCGTCGATCGGCGCGGCCAAGCACGCGGTGAAGGTGGCCTCGTGGGGCGCCGACGCGGTGATCGTGCAGGGCGGCGAGGGCGGCGGACACACCGGTCCGGTGGCCACCTCCCTGCTGCTGCCGTCGGTGATCGACGCCCTCGGCGGCCAGAACGGCCCCACGTCGATCCCGGTGATCGCTGCGGGCGGCTTCTTCGACGGCCGCGGCCTGGTGGCCGCGCTGGCCTACGGCGCCGACGGCATCGCGATGGGGACCCGCTTCCTGCTGACCTCGGATTCGGCGGTGCCGGAGAGCGTCAAGCAGGAGTACCTCAAGCGGGGCCTGCAGGACACCGTGGTGTCGGTGAAGGTCGACGGCATGCCGCACCGGGTGCTGCGCACCGAGCTGGTGGCCGCGCTGGAAAGCGGTTCCCGCGCCAAGGCCCTGGTGGCGGCGGCGCGCAATGCCAACGAGTTCAAGCAGCTGACCGGCATGCGCTGGACCACCATGCTGCGCGACGGCCGCACCATGAAGCAGTCCGGTGACCGCACCTGGCAGCAGATCATCATGGCCGGCAACACCCCGATGCTGCTCAAGGCCGGCCTGGTCGACGGCAACACCGAGGCCGGCGTGCTGGCCTCCGGTCAGGTGGTCGGCATGATCGACGACCTGCCCAGCTGCGACGAGCTGATCCAGTCGGTGATGACGCAGGCGCACGAGCGCCTCGGCATGCTCTCCCGCCTGGCCTGATCGCCGCGCACCGCACGACCACGACCGCCCCCGTTCCGGTTTCCCGGTACGGGGGCGGTCGCGCTGTGTCGATTGACTATTCGGAGTCGCGCACGCCCTGGCTGTCGCGGACCCGCCCGCCGGCACAGAAGGTGTTGACGATCGCCCACGACCGGTCGTTCTCGACGAGCTGCTTCTTGTTCAGCTGCTTGCCGATCTCGACCACCACCTCCTTCTGCTCGTTCGGGGTGAGGCCCTTGTAGGTGTCGCAGCTCATCGTCATCGCCTTGGCGGCGACCCCGCTCGGAGCCGACGACGGCGCGGCGGAGGCGGCCGACGACGGCGAGGGCGTCGAGGTCTTGGTCGAGGGCTCGGTGGACCGGTCCGTCGACGGCGCCGATCTGTCCGGGGCCGCCGAGTCCGGGGCCGCCGAGGTCGCCTCGGGCGCCACGGAGTAGTCCGCCGAGCCGCGGACCGCCGAGCCGTCGACCGAACAGCCGGCCAGCAGCAGCGCTGAACTCATCGCCGCCGCACTCCACACCGCTGGTGTCCGTCGCCGCACGCCTTCGCCTCCACACTCGATCCGCTCGAGCACTCGAGCACCCCCGAATTCTACCGACGGCGCCGGATGTATCACGGGCCCGGCTCGGTAGGCTCCGCATCGTGGACCTCCCCTCGCACCAACGCTCCCCCGACGTCACCGACCCCGGTTCGGCGGCAGCGGATGCCGCCGACCGGCTACTCCTCGACGAGGCGGCCGAGGTCATCGCCGCCACCCCGCCCGGGCAGCTGGTCGTGATCGACGACGTCGACGGTGCGCTCACCCTCGGCGCCGCCGACCTCGGAGCGCAGGGGATCCGCGTCCACCAGGACCTGATCACCGGCGAGCGTGCCCTCGCCGCCGGCGCCGAGGCCCGCGGCCGCACCGACCGCTTCACGTCGCTGCCGCTGGGCCCAGAGCTGTTCGCCGGGGCCACCACCGTCCTGCTGCGGCTGCCGCGGTCGGTCGATCGGCTCGCCGAGGTGGCCGGTCTGATCGCCGCCTTCGCCGATCCGGGCGTCACGCTGATCGCCGCGGGCCGGATCAAGCACATGTCGGTGTCGATGAACGACGTCCTGCGCACCGTCTTCGACCGGGTCGACGTCAGTCACGCCCGCCAGAAGTCGCGCGTGCTCACCTCGACCGGGGCCCGCCCGAGTGCTGCGCGTGCCACGCTCGGCGACTGGCCGCGCACCGCCGATCATCCCGACATCGGGCTGCGGGTGGCCGCCTACGGCGGCGTCTTCGCCGGCACCAAGGTCGACATCGGCACGCGGTTCCTGCTGGAGAATCTGAAGCGACTGCCGAAAACCGCCACCGCGGTGGACCTCGGCTGCGGCACCGGCCTGGTGGCCTCCGCACTCGCGACGGCGGACCCCGAGCTGCGGGTACTGGCCGTGGACCGCTCAGCGGCGGCCGTCGACTCGGCCGTCGCGACCGCGGCCGCCAATCACGTGAGCGACCGCGTCGAGGTGGTGCGGGCCGACGGTCTGGAAACGCTGGCCGACGGCAGCGCCGAGCTGGTGCTGCTCAATCCGCCGTTCCACAACGACGCTGCGGTGTCGACGGCGATCGCCCGGCACCTGTTCGCCGAGGCCGCACGGGCCCTGACTCAGGGCGGCGAACTGTGGTGCGTGTGGAACTCGCACCTGCAGTACCGCCCGGCGTTGGAGAAGATCGTCGGCTCCACCCGGCAGGTCGCCCGGAACAACAAGTTCACCGTCACCTCCTCCCGCCGCCGCTGACACCCTCGGTCTGGGTGAACCCTCCCGAATTGGGTTCGCCCCGTCGTTCTAGAACGACGGGGCGAACCGATATCGGGGTGTGGAACCCAGACCGATGGTGCGGGGCTAGGGGGTGGTCTCGCGCAGCTTGAAGCGCTGGATCTTGCCGCTCGGGGTCTTGGGCAGCTCGTCGACGAAGTGCACGGTGCGGGGGTAGGCGTGGGCCGCGAAGCCCTCCTTGACCAGCACCTGCAGTTCGTTCTCGAGGGCATCGTCGCCGACGACGCCCGGCGCCAGCACGCAGAAGGCCTCCAGCACCTCGCCGCGCAGCTGGTCGGGGCGGCCCACCACGGCCACGTCGACCACCGACGGGTGAGTGATCAGCACGCTCTCCACGTCGAACGGTCCGATGCGGTAGCCGGCCATGATGATCACATCGTCGTCGCGCGCGGTGAAGTAGAAGCGGCCGTCGTCCTCGCGCCGGCCGGCGTCTGCGGTGAGGTACCAGCCGGTGCGATCGGGTCCGGTGAAGCGCGCGGCCGTCTTGTCCGGCGCGTCGAGGTACCCGGTGAACCACAGCAACGGGCTCGCGGAGGTGTCGATGGCGATCTCGCCACGCTCGATGCCACAGGTGAAGCCGGGCATGGCGAAGCCCATCGAGCCGGGCACCACCGGCTCGCGCAGCGCGTCGTTCCAGTGGTTGTTGATGAACATGCCGTGCTCGGTCTGGCCGTAGTGGTCACGGACCTCGCAACCGAGGGCCTCGACCGCCCAGGACACGACGTCGGGTGTCAGCGGCTCACCGGCCGACGAGGCGCGGCGCAGCGAGAACCCGGTGATCGCCGGATCGTTGGACAGACTGCGGTACACGGTCGGCGCGGCCGCCAGGTTGCTCACGCCGAGCTCGCCGAGAACCTTGACGAACGTCGCCGGCGAGAAGCCCGCGTGCAGCAGCAGATTGCGCTGGCCGGCGGCCATCGGGCCGAGCACGCCGTAGTAGAGGCCGTAGGCCCAGCCCGGGTCGGCGGCATTCCAGTAGACGTCGTCGTCGGAGACGTCGAGCCCGAACTGCATGTAGGCGTGGAAGGCCGCCAGCGCGCGCACCGGCACCGGCACCCCCTTCGGATTACCCGTGGTGCCGCTGGTGAACAGCAGCACCAGCGTGCCGTCACCGCCCACCGCGACCGATTCCTCGAGCGGACTGCTGTCGGCGAGGAGCGCGTCGAACTCCGGACCGGCGACGAGCTGGTCGACACCCTCGATGCCCTTGACCTTGTCCACCTGGCTGGGCTCGGTGATGACCAACTTGGCCGCTCCACCGGTCAGCCGCATCTCGATCGCGGGGCTGGCGAAGGCGGTGAACAGCGGAATGTAGATCGCACCGAGGCGAGCGATCGCCAGCAGGGACACCACCAGCTCCACGCGCTTGCCCATCAGGACGCCGACGGTGTCGCCGCGGCCGATCCCCCGCGCCGCGAGCGCGGTGGCCAGGCGGCGTGACTGATCCGCCAACTGCCCGAAGGTGATGTCCGTGGTCGCCAACTCGCCGTCGGCCCCCACTTCGATCTGGGTGAAGGCCACCCGGTCCGCGGGATGGCGGTCCACCAGGAGGTACGCGGCGTCGGCATCGGGTGCGTCGTAGACCGCGAGCCAGTCGTCGATCTGGGTGCTGATTGCTGCGGGGAGTTCGCTCATGCGGCCAGTATGCGCGTCGCACGGCAGCTACGGGCGAGTAGCAGAAAACTTCAGTGAATTGTGATTAACCGAATACTCAGGGGCGCGGGAGGATCCCGTCGAGCACCACCGACAGGTACTGATCGGCCACCAGATCCACGGGCTTGTTCCCGCCGGGGCGGTACCACCGCACCGCCACCCAGACGGTGTCGCGCAGGAACCGGTACACCAGATCCACGTCGAGGTCGGCACGGAACTCACCGTCGTCGACGCCCCGGCGCAGCACCGATTCCCAGAGCTGCCGGAACTCCACATTGCGTTCGCCGATGTACCCGAACCGCTCCTGCCCGGCCAGCTGACGCGCCTCGTTCTGGTAGATCGCCACGGCCGTGTGTCGGGCATCGATCGACTCGAACGAGGCGATCACCAGCTGGCGCAAGGTCTGCGCCGCACTGAGCCCGGAGTCGGCGATGGCACGGTAGCGCGCGAAGAGCTCATCGAGGAAGCCGCGCAGCAGCTCGTCGACCATCGACTCCTTCGAGTCGAAGTGGTGATAGAGACTGCCCGAGAGAATCCCCGCAGCATCGGCGATGTCCCGCACCGTGGTCGACCGCAGACCTCGATCGGCGAACAGCTCGCCGGCGATGCCCAGCAATTCGTCGCGACGCGACCCTCCGGTGGCCGTCTTTCCCGCCATGGGCGCACCTCCCTCTCCCCGCCACCCTACCAAGTGCTTGCTTGGCACTGCACTGCTGTCGACACCGCCCGGGCCCGCACAGCACGGTGCCCCGGCGAGTGACACTCACCGGGGCACCGCGAAGTCGCTCCGCCGATCAGCCGCGCGCGGACTTGCGCGAGGCGCGACCGTTGAGGAACTTCCAGAACTTCATCTGCGCGTTGGTCATCCGGACATCACTCTTGCCGAAGGGCGCCGCCATGACCTCGGCGAACTTGATCGGCATGGACGACACGGTCACCGCGCGGGGATGACTGAAGGTCTGGAAACCGAACTCGCCGTGGTAGTTGCCCATCCCCGAACGACCGACGCCACCGAAGGGCAGACCGCCGGAGACCAGGTGCAGACCGAAGTCGTTGCCGCTGATCGATCCACTGCGCGTGTGGTCGGCCACGTACGCGAGGTTCTCGTTGTCCTTGCCGACCCAGTACAGGGTCAGCGGATGACCGGCCGAGTTGATCTTGTTGACCGCCTCGGACAGTTCGCGGTACGGGTAGACGGTCAGCACCGGACCGAAGACCTCGTCCTCTTCGATCTTCATCCCGGCCTTGACGTCGGTCAGCAGCGTCGGAGCGATCTTGCGCTTGTCGGCGCTAGGCAGCTGCTCGCCGGCCGGTGCCACCTGATGCTTGGTGGCGCCGAGCTCGACCGCGTCGTCGATCAGGCCGACGATGCGCTGGAAGTTCTTGTCGTTGATGGTCGAGGTGTACTGCGGGTTCTCGACGATCGTCGGGTAGTTCGCGGTCCACCGCGCGAGCACCTTCTCGGTGAACTCGCCGACCTTGCTTTCCGGCACGAAGACGTAGTCCGGGCACAGGCACACCTGGCCGCCGTTGATCATGCGGGCGTCGGCCAGGAAGTTGGCCGCCTCGGTGATGTCGGTGTCCGGGTCGACCACCGCCGGGTTCTTGCCGCCGAGCTCCAGGGTGACCGGGGTCAGGCGCTTGGCCGCCTCCTGCGCCACCGAGGCACCGACCTCGGGGGAACCGGTGAAGAACATGTGATCCACGTCGAGCTTGGCGAAGTCCGAGCCGCCGCCGTGCTTGCTGGTGATCACCGCGAGCTCGTCGACGTTGAAGTAGTCCGGGGCCAGGCGCGCGATCAGGTCGGTGGTGGTGCCGGTGATCGACGACGGGCGCATCAGTACCCGGTTGCCCGCGGCGAAGGCCGAGCCCGCGGGCACGAAGGTCAGGTTCAGCGGGAAGTTCCACGGCCCCATCACGCCGACCACGCCGAGGGGGTCGCGACGCAGGCGCTGCTTGAAGCCGAGCACGCCCTGCAGCTTGGCGACGTTGGTCTCGGCCATCCAGTCGGCGACGTGGCGACGCTGGTGCGTCAGATCGATCATCGTGCCGGCGATGTCCGCAGCCACCGACAGCTCGCGGGGGCGGGTGCCGAAGTCCTCGTTGAGCGCCTCGCAGATGGCCTTCTCGTTGTCGAGCAGCAGCTGCCCGAGGCGGTTGATCCGGTCGACGCGGGTGCGCACGTCGGGAATGCCGTCACGCAGGAACGCGGCCTTCTGAATCTCGAGCAGTTCGGTCATGGTGTGCGCTTCGGAGGACACCTTGTCCCCGGCGCGCACGGTTGCTTCTGCAGGCTTGGTCATTCGACCCTCCACGTTTCCCCGTGATTGTTGACAAGACACTGGGACAAAACAGCGCCTTCGTCTCTCATGTTACCGCAGCCATGAACCAGATCACATAAGTGCGGTTACGCGCAGTGGGCACCGGGCGTTGTGCCTGGTCACAGGATCCCGGTGAGCGCGGGCGGCAGCGTGGCCACCCCGTCGATCGCCGCGCGGACCGCGGCGGCCACCACCGGCAACTGATCGGCGTCGCCGCGATGGCTGAGGAACCAGTCCGCCTGCCGGGGCGGGTCCAGCAGCAGGAAGCGCCGCCCACGCGCCTGCTCATAGGCCACCGATTCCAGGGCGAACAGCACCGCCCGCCCGTCGGCCACCAGGTCGGTGCCGGCCACCGCCCCGAAGGCCGTGGACCGGGTCCACTGCGGCTCCAGGCCCTCCAGCTCGAACCATCGCTGCACCGTGCGATCCCAGGAACTCAGACCGCGGTCGATCGAGACCACCGGGAAGTCGGCGAGCTCGGCGAAGGACACGGCGCCGGCGTCGGCCAGCGGATGGTCGGCCGACACCACCGCGCCCACCGTCTCCGAGCGCAGCCGGACCGACGAGATCCCGGGGCCGATCACGCGCGGGCCGATCGCCAGGTCCAGATCCCCGGCCAGCAGCGCGGGACCCACGCTCTCCCAGGGCGCCGTCAACTGCTCGACGGGCACCGCGACCGTGCCGCGGATCGCGGCGGTCGCCGCGCGCGCCACCTGCAGGGACTGCTCGGTCACGTGCACGCGCAGGCGCCGGGACTCCCCCGCCAACCGGGTGTCGCTTAGCGCGGTGCGCACGTCACCGAGGATCGCCTCGGCGCGTTCGGCCAGCACCGCGCCGGCCGGCGTCGGCTCCACCTTGCGGCTGGTGCGCAGGAACAGCACCACGCCCAGACGTCGTTCGATCCGCGAGATCGCCTGGCTCAACGCCGGCTGCGCCATGGGGATCGCCGCCGCCGCCCGGGTGAAGCTCAGCTCTCGCGCGAGCACCGCCACATAATGCAGCTCCGCGAGCGACACATCTATCACCTCACCATGATAGATCGCCGCCGAACAAGTATTGGCCGACCGCTGCGACGCCGGGCGATACTTGGCCAAACACGTCAAGGAGGATCGATGCGAATCGGCATCACACTGGAGATGCGCAAGTCACCCCATCGGGACCAGGCCTGGCCCGAGCTGTGGGAGGACTGCCTGTGGTTCTTCGAGCAGGCCGAACGGCTGGGTTTCGACTCGCTGCTGGTGCAAGAGCATTTCTTCACCGACGACGGCTACGGCCCGTCGATGCCGATCTTCCTCGGCGCCCTCGCCGAGCGCACCACCACCGCGCGGATCGGCTCCTACATCTATGTGGCCCCGCTGCATCACCCGCTGGCGTTGGCCCAGGAGACCGCGGTGCTCGATCAGCTGTCCGGAGGCCGCCTGGATGTCGGCGTCGGCATCGGCCACCGCGTCGCCGAGTACGCGGCCTTCGGCTACAACCCGAAGACGCGCCCGTCGCGGATGGAGGAATCGCTGGACCTGTTGAAGGCCGCCTGGACGGGAGAACCCGTCCACTACTCCGGCAAGTACTTCCAGATCGACGGTCTGCAGGTGCAGCCGACCCCGGTGCAGCAGCCGCATCCGCCGCTGTGGGTGGCCGCCACCACCGTGCCGGCGGCCGAGCGGGCCGGTCGGCACGGCGCCAACCTGGCCGGGGCCAGCGTGGACCCGGAGGTCCACGCGGCCTACCAGGATGCGCTGGAGGCGGCCGGTCACGGCCGGCACAGCACCCGCGTGTCCAACCCGTGGAGCATCACGGTGACCGACGAGAACCCGGATGCGGTGTGGGAACGCAACAAGGACCACTACCACTACCGGTGGGACTACTACCGCAAGATCCGCACCGAGTTCGGCGACCCGGACCTGGACTACGGTCTGGAGCCCTCCCCGGAGGCCTACCGGGCCAACGAGCTGATCGGCGACGCCGACACCGTGCTGTCCACGCTGCGCCCGTACGTCGAATCGTTGGGCCTGACCGACATCGTGCTGTTCGGCCCGCACCCGGGCATCGACCTGCGCACCCAGGGTCTGGAGTCGCTGGAGAAGTTCGCCGCCGAAGTCCTGCCCACTCTGAAGGAGTGGTGAGCAGCAGTGACCGAGGCTCCCGCCGTCGTCGACGCGCACATGCACCTGTGGGCGATCCCGACCAACCCCTGGTACGCCCACCTGCAGCCGTTCGCCGAGCAGGTCGGCGCACCCCACCTGTACGCCGACTTCACCTATCCCGACTATGCGGCGGCCGCGCAGGGCGTCCGGCCCGAGGCCCTGGTGCACGTGTCCGCCACCACCACCCCCGGCACCTTCCTCGAGGAGGCCCGCTGGATCGATGAGGTGGCCGATGCCGCCGGCCTGAATCTGGTCACGGTGGGCACCATCGATCCCGACAGCGACGCCGACCGGGTCGTCGCCGACCTCGAGCGGCAGGCCGCCAGCCCGCGCTTTCGCGGAATACGCGTCTTCCCGGCGCTCGACACCGCCCACCCGGCGGTGCCCGTCGTGCTGGACTGGCTGGCCGAACACGACCACGTCTTCGACCTGGTCTGCGATCCGTCGTCGGCCGCGGACTGGCTGGCGCTGCTGGCGCGCTACCCGGACCTGCGGGTGGCCGTGGAGCACACCGGCTCGCCGGACATGCTGTCGGCGGACGGTTTCGCCGCCTGGAGCGAGGCGCTGACCGCCCTGTCGCGGCGCCCCGGCTTGGCCTGCAAGCTCACCGGCCTGGGCATGCTGTCGGGTGCGCTCGACGCCGAGCGGCTGCGTCCCTGGATCGACCGCACCTTCGCGGTCATGGGCCCGGACCGCGTGCTGTTCGGATCCAACATGCCGATCGAATCGATGGCCGGCAGCTTCGCCGACTGGATCGAGATCACGCTGGCCGCTGCGGGCGGGCTCTCCGCCGCCGAGGCCGACCGATTCCTCGCGGGCAACGCCCGCGATCTGTACCGCATCGACGCCTGACGACACCCCCCGTCAAGGAGTTCGGGTCCGACGCCACCGGTGGCGTCGGACCCGAATGCATCTGGGCGAGGAGGACTCAGCCGAGCCGCTCGATGATCGTCACGTTCGCGGTGCCGCCGCCCTCGCACATGGTCTGCAGACCGTAGCGGCCGCCGGTGCGCTCGAGCTCGTTGAGCAGGGTGGCGAACAGCTTGGCGCCGGTGGCACCGAGCGGGTGACCGAGCGCGATGCCGCCGCCGTTCGGGTTGACCTTGGCCGGGTCGGCGCCGGTCTCCTTGAGCCAGGCCAGCACCACCGGGGCGAAGGCCTCGTTGATCTCGACCACGTCGATGTCGTCGATCGACATGCCGGTCTTGGCGAGGGCGTACTTGGTCGCCGGGATCGGCGCGGACAGCATCATCACCGGATCGTCGCCGCGGACGGTCATGTGGTGAATGCGGGCGCGCGGGGTCAGGCCGTAACGCTCCAGTGCCGCCTCGGACACCACGAGCGCGGCCGACGCGCCGTCGCTGATCTGCGAGGCCATCGCCGCGGTCAGATCCGAGCCCTCCATCAGCACGTCGAGGGTCGCCATCTTCTCCAGGCTCGATTCGCGCGGGCACTGGTCCACGGCGAACTCGCCGAAGGGCACGATCTCCCGCTCGAACCGGCCCGCGGCGATGGCGGCGCGCGCACGGTCGTGGCTCTGCAGCGCCCACTCCTCCATCTCCCGACGGGAGATGTCCCACTTCTTGGCCATCATGTCCGCGCCGACGAACTGGCTGATCTCGGCGTCGCCGAAGCGCTCGGTCCAGCCCTTCGACTCGGCGGTCGGGGTGGTGAACCCGAACTGCTGCCCGGCGATCATCGCCTGGCTGATCGGGATCGCGCTCATGTTCTGCACGCCACCGGCCAGGACCACGTCCTGGGTGCCGCTCATCACCGCTTGCGCCGCGAAGTGGATGGCCTGCTGGCTGGAACCGCACTGGCGGTCGACGGTGGTGCCGGGCACGCCGAGCGGCATGCCCGCGGCCAGCCACGCGGTCCGGGCGATGTTGCCGGCCTGCGGGCCGATGGTGTCGACGCAGCCGAAGACCACGTCGTCGACGACCTCGGGATCGATGCCGGTGCGCTCGACGATCGCCGAGATCACGTGCGCGCCCAGGTCGGCGGGGTGGACCTGGGACAGGCCGCCGCCGCGCTTGCCGACCGGAGTGCGGATCGCGTCGACGATGTACGCCTGGGGGCCGGCCGTGGTGGATTCAGACATCAGGAAAGCTCCTCTGTTGCAACAGGATTCGGTGACGGTCAGGCGCGCTGACTGGAGATGGAGACCACTTCGCCGGTCAGGTAGGTGGTGTAGTCGGAGGCCAGCATGGCGATCGTGGCGGCGATCTCCCAGACCTCGGCCGCACGGCCGTAGGCCTCGCGGGAGGCGAGCTCGTCGAGCAGTTCGTCGCTGGTGACCTTCGCCAGGAACGGGTGCCGCGCGATCGACGGCGAGACGGCGTTGATGCGCACGCCGTAGTCGGCGGCCTCCACCGCCGAGCAGCGGGTCAGCGCCATCACGCCGGCCTTGGCGGCCGCGTAATGCGCCTGGCCGCGCTGCGCGCGCCAGCCCAGCACCGAGGCGTTGTTGACGATGATGCCGCCGTGCGGTGCGGTCCGGAAGTAGCGCAGCGCCGCGCGCGTGGCCCGGAAGGTGCTGGTGAGCGTGATGTCCAGGACCCGATCCCACTGGTCGTCGGTCATGTCGGCCACCGGCGTCTCGCCGCCGAGGCCGGCGTTGTTCACCAGGACGTCGATGCGACCGAGCTGCACCGCCGCGGCCTCGATGAGGGCGTCGACCTGCTCGGTGCTGGAGACGTCGCAGACGAAGGTGCTCACGCGCTCGGCTCCGAACTCGTCGGCCAGCTTCTCCGCGGTCTCGGCGAGACGACGCTCGTGGAAGTCGGAGATCAGCACGTCGGCGCCTTCGAGCAGGAGTCGACGGGCCGTGGCGAAGCCGATCCCGGTGCCGGCCGCCGCCGTGACGACGGCCTTCTTGCCGGCCAGCAGGTTGTGGCCGCCGATCTCCTCGGGCGGGGTCGCCAACGGCGACACGGGACGATCGGAACTCATGGGCGTGCCTCTCGGGGAAGGCCGAGCACGCGCTCGGCGATGATGTTGCGCTGCACTTCGTTGGAGCCGCCGTAGATGGTGTCGGCGCGGGTGAACAGCAGGAGCCGTTGCCACTCGTCGAGCTCGACGTTCTCCGGGTCGTAGATGTCGTTGGCCCGGCCCTCGGACGTGTGATCCGGGCCGAGCAGGCCCGGTGCCCCGACCACATCGGTGGCGAGCTGACCGAGATCCCGATGCCAGTTGGCCCACAGCAGCTTGGCCACCGACGCCGCTCCGGCCTCGGACACGATGTCGCCCGCGAGGGTCCGCCGCGCGTTGGCCTCCATCACGATCAGGCCGATCCGCGCCCGCCGGAGGCGGCTGGCGATCTCCGGGTCGTCGATCGCACCGTTGGCTTTGGCGAGGTCGACGAGGTTCTCCAGTTCGCGGGCGAAGCCCACCTGCTGGCCGAGCGTGGAAACGCCGCGCTCGAACTGCAGCAGGCCCATCGCGACCTTCCAGCCGTCGCCGGGCGCACCGACGATCAGGTCGGCGTCGGCCACCGCGTCGTCGAAGAAGACCTCGTTGAACTCGCTGGTGCCGGTGATCTGCTGAATCGGCCGAATGGTCACGCCCGGCTGATCGAGCGGCACCAGCAGGAAGCTGAGGCCGTGGTGCCGGGTGGAGCCCTTCTCGGTGCGGGCGATCACGAACGCCCACTGCGACAGGTGCGCGAGCGAGGTCCAGATCTTCTGCCCGTTGATCACCCACCGGCCGTCGTCGAGGACCGCGGAGGTGGCCACCCCGGCCAGGTCGCTGCCGGCGCCGGGTTCGGAGTAGCCCTGCGCCCAGAGTTCGGTGACGTCGACGATGCCGGGCAGGAAACGCTTCTGCTGCTCCGGCGTGCCGTACTCGATGAGCGTCGGCCCGAGCAGTTCCTCACCGAGGTGATTCACCCGCGCCGGCGCGTTCGCCCGCGCATACTCCTGGTGGAAGATGATGCGCTGGGCGATGGTGGCACCGCGCCCGCCGTGTTCGACGGGCCAACCCAGGCAGGTCCAGCCCGCCGCGGCCAGATGGCGATCCCATTCCAGGCGCTCGGCGAAGAACTCGTGCTCACTGCCCGGACCGCCACGTCCACGCAGGCTCGCGAACTCGCCGGTCAGATTCTCTGCCAGCCAGTCGCGTACCGCCGCGGTGAACACGGCAGCGGCATCCGGGGTGTTCTGCGCCCATTTGCCGAGGTCGACACTGCGATCGGCGAGGTTGATCGACGAGCTCTGTGCGGTCATGTCGCTAGCTTAACCTACCAAGCATTTGCTAGGTTTTGCCTATGCTGCCGAGTCCGACGACCACGCCCGCCGCCCTTGCCCGTGCACGCACGCGGTGGCCGAACGCTCTCGCCGTCCGCGATCACCAGTGGAGCGAGCCGGTCGACCTGACCTGGACACAACTGGCCGACGAGGTCGCCGCCTTCGCCGGCGCCCTGGTCGATCTCGGCGTGGAGCCCGGCGATCGGGTGGCCGTCTGGGCACCCAACAGCCATCACTGGCCGGTCGCCGCCCTCGGCACGCACTACGCCGGCGCGGTCCTGGTTCCGCTGAACACGCGGTACACGGTGAGCGAGGCCCGCGACATCATCGATCGCTCCGGCGCGCTGGTGGTGGTGGCCGCCGATGAGTTCGCCGGCATCAACCGTCTCGCGGAGGTGCTCGACTCCCCGATCGCCGAGAACCGCACCGTCATCGGCATCCCGCTGGGCGGATCGACCCCCGACACCGGCTCGTCGAGCGAGCCTGCCCTGAACTGGCGGACCTTCCTCGACGGCGCCAGCGAGGCCGGGATCGCCGTCGCGCACCGACGCGCCGAGGCCGTCGCCCCCGACGACCTGAGCGACATCCTCTTCACCTCCGGCACCACCGGCGCACCCAAGGGAGTCCTGGCCGAGCACCGCCACACCGTCGCCGGCGCCCACGGCTGGGGCGCCAACGGCCGCCTGGCTCCGGGCGACCGCTACCTGATGGCCAATCCCTTCTTCCACACCTTCGGCTACAAGGCCGGGATCCTGCCCAGTCTGCTGTTCGGCGCCACCATGCTGCCATTGGCGGTCTACTCGCCGGCCGAGGCGATGCGCCTGGTCGACGCCGAGAAGATCACGGTGTTCCCCGGCGCCCCCACCATCTTCCAGACGATCCTCGACGACCCGGAGCGCCACCGGTACGACCTGTCCAGCCTGCGCCTGGTGGTCACCGGCGCGACCATCGTTCCGGTGGTGCTCATCGAGCGCCTGCAGTCCGAACTCGGCATCGACATCGTGATCACCGCCTACGGCCAGACCGAGACCAGCGGTTTCATCACCACCTGCCGCCCCGACGACGATGCGCTGACCGTCGCGAACACCTGCGGTCGGGCCTACGAGGGCATGGAGATCCGGCTGGCCGAGACCGGCGAGGTCCTGGCCCGCGGCGACATGGTGATGCGCGGCTACCTGGACGACCCGGAGGCCACCGCCGAAGCCATCGGCCCCGACGGCTGGCTGCACACCGGTGACATCGGCGAACTGGACGAGCGCGGCAACCTCAAGATCACCGACCGCCTCAAGGACATGTACATCTGCGGCGGCTTCAACGTCTACCCCGCCGAGGTCGAGCAGGTGCTGGTGCGCGTGCCCGGCGTCACCGAGGCCGCCGTGGTCGGCGTCGACGATCCGCGCCTGGGCGAGGTGGGCAAGGCCTACCTGACCCGGCGCGCCGATGCCGTCGTGACCGACGCCGAGGTGCTCGCCTACGCCAGGGAGCACCTGGCCAACTTCAAGGTGCCGCGGTCGATTGAGTTCGTCGACGCGTTCCCCCGTAACGCCTCCGGGAAGATCCTCAAGCGCGAACTGCACTGATCCCCCGACGGGTCAGCGGGTCAGGTTGAGCCCCTCGCCCAGGAAGAGCGCACCGAACACCAACAGCACCACCAGCGTGATCGCGGTCATGTGCGCGTCGATCCACGCGCGGGCCTCGCGTAGCGAGCCCTCCACGCGCGCGCCACCGATCAGCACCAGGCCCAACGGCACCAGCACCCCCAGGGTCGCCAGCGCCGTGAAGACCGCCGCCATCGCCAGACCCGCTTCGGTCGACATGTCCACCGCGCCGAGCGTGGTGCCGGCACTGATAGCGAGCGGAATGTTCTTCAGAATCACCACCCCTTCGGCCACGCCGACCCCGAGAGCGGCCCACACGCCCATCCCGTCGAGCCGGTCCATGAGCCCGGGCTTGTGCTCGTCGAGGGCGTCCGCCGCCCGGTCACCCCGGTCACGGTCGGGACGCTTGATCCACGCGAGGGCGGCGAGAGCGAAGAACAGGACTCCGAAAGCGAGATGGAGCACGTCGAGGCCGTCGGCCGTGCCGGTCGGGTCCTCCTCGTCGGCGACATCGGTGACGACCATCGAGATCGCGGTCACCGCGAAGATCGGCAGGAACCAACCCGCCGCGAACAGTGCGGTCTTGACCCGCCCCCGTGGCGCGGGAAGAAAGACCAAGGCGGTCGTGATGGCCACCGGACTCAGCGCCAGCCCCATCGCCATGGGGAGCGTGTCGCCCAACCCTGCCCACATCGCAACCTCCGATTCCGCTCCCGCGAGATGCGAGACACCGGAAGTCGATCACTCCCGGCGACATAATCGTGCAATTGCAACATAACCGGTGGCTGCCCGGATTCCAGGGGTGCCGTTAGGATCGCGCAAGGAGCACCATGCCGACCGGAGGAGACCCATGCAGACCCCGCCCGACCCCTCGGACACCGACCCGGGTCTTGCACTGGTCGATCTACTTCGGCGGGCCGGGGCACTGGACGACGGCGCGCCCACCCGCCATGTCGTCACCCACGGCGCGGTGATCGTCCTCAACGGCGATCGGGCCTGGAAGATGAAGCGCCCGGTCGCCTATCGCTACCTCGACTTCTCCGGCGTCGACGACCGGCGCCACGCCCTCACCGAGGAGTACCGGCTCAACCTGCGGACCGCGCCGCAGCTGTACCGGGGCGTCCACACCATCACCGCCACCGCGTCGGGGGTCGAACTCGACGGTCCCGGACGGCCGGTGGACTACGTTCTGGAGATGGCCCGGTTCCCCGACGACGCCCTGTGCGCGAAGTACGCCGATGAGGACCGGCTCGACGACCGGCTCCTCGCCGCCCTCGCCGACCAGTTGGTCCGCATGCACCACGTCGCCGAGGTCTGCGACGACCCGGCCGGCGCCGCCCGCCTGGACGAGGTGGTGGTGGGCAATCTCGGCAGCATGTCCCGGTTCCCGCAGATCCTGCCGCCCGAGCGCGCAGCGGCGCTCACCGAGGACCAGCGCGCGTTGATCGCCCGGCACGGCGACCTCCTCGACGCTCGCGCCTGGGCGGGCCGCGTCCGCCGCGGCCACGGCGATCTGCATCTGGCCAACATCGTGGTCCTCGACGAGGTCCCGGTGCCGTTCGACTGCTTGGAGTTCGACCCGGAGCTGGCCACCACCGACGTGCTGTACGACCTGGCCTTCGTGCTGATGGACCTGTGGCAGCGCGGCCGTCGACACGAAGCCAACGTCGTGGCCAACGCCTACTTCGATGCCTCACCGGACGACGAGGACGGCTACCGGCTGCTTCCGCTGCTGCTGAGCGTGCGCGCCACCGTGCGAGCTCACGTCAGCGCGGCCGGCGGGGCGATCGACGCAGCCCGGAACCACCTGGATCTGGCCTGCGCACTGCTGGAACCGGAGTCGCCGGTCGCCGTCGCGATCGGCGGGGCGTCGGGCACCGGGAAGTCCACCGTGGCCCGCTCGGTGGCCCACCGGCTGGGCGCGGCTCCCGGGGCACGCATCCTCCGCTCGGATGTGCTGCGCAAGCGGCTGGCCGGGGTCCCGACCCTGGAGCGGCTGCCGGCGTCAGGCTACACCCCGGAGGCGTCCGCCCGCGTGTACGCCGAGATCGAGCGTCTGGCCGCCGCGAACCTCGCGGCAGGGGTGAGCGTGATCGGCGACGCCGTGTTCGGCCGGGCCGCCGAACGCGAGCGCTTCGCCGCGCTAGCGGCGACCGGGAACGCCGCGTTCACCGGCGTCTGGCTGGAGCTGAGCGAGCAGCGTCGGATCGCCCGGATCACCGCGCGCGGCCCGGATGCCTCCGACGCCGACGCCGACGTGGCCCGCGCGCAGACCACGGCGCTGGACGCTCCCGCCCCCTCCTGGCACCGCGTCGACGCGGACGCCGACGCCGTCACCGCCGTCACCGCGCTGCTCTGACCCCCGGCCGTTCGACTGACCGACGCGAACGCGACCGGGCAGAGGGCGCGGGGGCTAGTCGGCGCGGGGCTTGACCAGCGGGAAGAGCACGGTTTCGCGGATACCGAGGCCGGTGAGGGCCATCAGGAGGCGGTCGATGCCCATGCCGGTGCCGGTGGTCGGCGGCATGGCGTACTCCATCGCGGTGAGGAACTCTTCGTCCAGGACCATCGCCTCGTCGTCGCCGGCCGCGGCCAGTCGGGCCTGATCCACGAAGCGCTCGCGCTGGATCACCGGGTCGACCAGCTCGGAGTAGCCGGTGGCCAGCTCGAAGCCGCGGACGTACAGGTCCCACTTCTCCACCACGCCGGGCACGCTGCGATGCGCGCGCACCAGCGGCGAGGTCTCCACCGGGAAGTCGCGCACGAAGACCGGCTGGTCGAGCTTCGACCCGACCAGGTGCTCCCAGAGTTCCTCGACGAGCTTGCCGTGGCCGTATCCCTTGTCCTTGGGGACGTCCAGGCCCACCTCGTCGGCGATGGCCAGCAGCTCCTCCACGCTGGTCTGCGCCGGAACGATCTCACGCCCCAGCGCCTCCGACAGCGAGGGGTACATCTCGACGCTGAGCCACTCGCCGGACAGGTCGTAGGTGCTGCCGTCGGGCATGGTGGGGGTGAGCGTGCCGACCGCGCCCAGGGCGACGGTCTGGATGAGCTCGCGCATCATGGTCGCCGAGTCGTTGTAGTCGCCGTAGGCCTGGTAGGTCTCCATCATCGCGAACTCCGGCGAATGCGTGGAGTCCGCGCCCTCGTTGCGGAAGTTGCGGTTCACCTCGAAGACCTTGTCGATGCCGCCGACTACGCAGCGCTTGAGGAACAGCTCCGGCGCGATGCGCAGATACAGGTCCAGATCGAAGGCGTTGGAGTGGGTGACGAAGGGACGGGCCGCGGCGCCGCCGTGCAGCGTCTGCAGCATCGGGGTCTCCACTTCCAGGAACCCGTGGTCGGTCATGTACTTGCGCAGCTCGGACATCACCGCCACCCGCAGGCGTGCCATCTCGCGGGCCTCCGGGCGCACGATCAGGTCCACGTACCGCTGACGAACGCGGGATTCCTCGTTCATCTCCTTGTGCGCCACCGGCAGCGGGCGCAGCGCCTTGGAGGCCATCTCCCAGTGGTCGGCCATCACCGACAGTTCGCCGGTCCGCGAGCTGATCATCTCGCCGCGCACGAAGACGATGTCGCCGAGGTCCACGTCGGACTTCCACCGGGCCAACGATTCCTCGCCGACGCCGTTGAAGCTGATCATCGCCTGCAGCTTGGTGCCGTCGCCCTCCTGCAGGGTGGCGAAGCAGAGCTTGCCCTTGTTCCGCAGGAAGATCACGCGACCGGCCACTCCCACCTGGACCCCGGTCTCGGTGCCGGCCTCCAACTCGCCGTACTGCGCGCGCAGTTCGGCCAGCGTATGGGTGCGGGCGACGCCCACCGGGTACGCCTCGAACCCCTCGGCGATCATGCGCTCGCGCTTCTCGCGCCGAATGCGCAGCTGCTCGGGAGTCTGATCGTCGGTCTGGGTCGGATCGTCGGTCTGGGGCGCCTGGTCACTCACGAGATATCAGGGTAGGCCCGGCGCTGGTACGCCGCCAATTCACCGTCCGCGGCGCCCGGTGCGGTCAGGAGAAGAACTGGTGGGCGTCGGAGGTGTCGGCCAGCCCCAGCCCGGCCGCCCGCAGCCCGCGGTACCCGCCGAGCAGGAAGCGCGCCTTGCCGACGCCGCGCGCCTGCAGGTGCCAGGCCAGCCACTCCGCGTCGTGGCCGTCGTCGGTGACCAGCAGCCAGCTCGCCTCGAACGACGCCGTCCGCAGCGCACCGGGCGCATTCGGGGTCAACGCCTCCAGCGCCTCCTCGAGGCTCAGGGCGAGCGCACCGATGAGGGCGCCGTGGACGCGACGGGCGGCCTCGTCGCGCAGATCGACGACGACGGCCCCGGCCGCCAGCGCGGTCCGATAGTGCGCGGTCGGCACCGACAGCGGCGCGGGTGCGGTGGAACGGGGAACGACGGTGGTGACGGGTGCATCGAGGGTGAGCATCAGAAGAAGTCCTGGGAGTGATCGAGCGAGTGAGAGGGACGAAAGACGGCCCGGCCGCAGACGCGGACCCGTGGCCACATGCGCTTCAGCGCTGACAACACTCCGGACAACTCATCATCACGACGACGATGTTGCCACAGCGCCGTCGCGGACAGAAGGTTTGCCGCACGCCGAATTTAATTCCGCTGGGCGTCGCCACGCGTTAGGGTGACCGTCATGTCAGATTCACCGGATTGTGGCCCCCGCGCACACGCTGGCCCCTCGCGCCGCACGTTCCTCGCCGCGGGTGCGGCCGCGGCCGGCGCGGTCGCCGTTTCCGGCGGCGGTGCCGGGCTGGTCCGGGCCGAGCCGAGCGCGCTGCAGAGCGCGAACCCGGCCGGCACCACGCTCGACCGGGTCGCGGTGCCCGGCACCACGCGCAAGGGCGGCTACCGCAAACTGACCGAGGGCGCCGGCTGGCCCCTGTACGTCCGGCAGGAGCTGGCGCGCGCGGGCGCTTCCCGGGAGAGCACGCGCACCGCGCTGGCCTCATTCGTGCAGCTCACCGACATCCACATCACCGACGTGCAGAGCCCCGCGCGCTTCGAGTACGTCCACCCCGTCCAGGGTCCGGCCTATCGGCCGCAGGAGGCACTGGGCACGCAGGGCGCCGTCGCCCTGATCAAGCGGATCAATCAGGTCGCCGCCGGACCGTTCACCGGTCGCGCCTTCGACTGCGTGGTGAGCACCGGCGACAACACCGACAATCACGAGCTCATCGAGCTCACGTGGTTCCAGAAGCTGCTGTCCGGCGGTTCGATCACCCCGAACACCGGGGCCAAGGATCGTTTCGAGGGCGTGCAGGCCCTCGGTTCGGACCTGTACTGGCGGCCGGAGCTGGCCTCGCGCGACATCTACAAGGACCGCGGCTTCGTGCAGATCCCCGGGTATCTGCGCGCCGCGATGCGCACCCACCACAGCCCCGGCCTCAACGCCCCCTGGTACGCGGTCTTCGGCAACCACGACGACCAGTTCCTCGGCACCGTGCCCAACGGGATCCTGGACTGGATGTACCTGTCGTCGGTCAAGTTCGATCTGCCCGGCACCGACCCCGCCGTGTCCGAGATCGCCGGCGCGATGTCCTCGAATCCGGCGGCACTGGCGCCGCTGCTGTCGCAGCTGCGCGTGACCGGGCCCGCGTTCGACGTGACCCCGGATGCGCGTCGTCGTCCGTTCAGTCCGCAGGAGTTCGTGCGCAGCCACTTCAATCCGGCCGTCAAGGGCGCCGGACCGATCGGCCACGGCTTCCGCGACCCGGACGGCCCCACCTGGTACACCTTCCAGATCGCGCCGGGCGTCCGCGGTATCGCGATGAACACCTGCAACAGCCTCGGCATATCCGACGGCTCGATGGGTGAGAAGCAGGTGCGCTGGATCGAGCGCAAGCTGCGGGAGTTCCGCGACGAGCTGGTGCTGGTCTTCAGCCACCACACGTCGACCACGATGACCGCGCAGCTGCCCAATCCGGAGACGCCGGGCGAGAAGCAGTACCTGGGCCCGGACCTGGTCGCCGTCCTCAAGCAGCACAAGAACCTGATCGCCTGGGTCAACGGCCACACGCACAAGAACGAGATGATCGCCCACCGCGGGGCCACGGCCAAGCATCACTTCTGGGAGATCAACACCGCCAGCCACATCGACTTCCCGCAGTTGGCGCGGATCATCGAGGTCGCCGACAACGGCGACGGCACGCTGAGCATCTTCACGCCGCTGCTGGAGGCCGACAGCCCGTACACCGCCGACGAGGACGACCTGACGCAGGTCGGCCTGGCCAGCCTGTACCGCGAACTGTCGTACAACGACCTGCACTACGACGCGGACCTGATCGGCAAGGCCGCCGACCGCAACTGCGAACTGCTGTTGACGCACCCGCTTCGCTGAGGCCGTTGAATAGCCGTGGGCCGGGCGCGCATGCGTCCGCGCCCGGCCGACGGTCAGGCGTGGACGACCACCTCGGTGACCGCCCGCAGCATCACCCGATCGCCTTCGAGTAGTTCGCTGACGGAGGTGACGTCGGCGCGGCCGCGCTCGTCGTCGACCTCCACCGCGTCCAGTCGTACCCGCACGTGCAGCCGGGCGCCAGGACGGACCGGTCGCAGGAACTCCACCTCGCGCAGCGCCCGTCCGGCGATGACCTTCCAGGCGCCGTAGATCTCCTGCACCGTCAGGCGCTGCATCACCGCCATGGTCTGAATGCCGCTGGCGATGAGACCGCCGTACGGGCTCGCCGTCGCCGCCTGGGCGTCGAGATGGAAGTACTGCGGGTCCCACTGCTGCGCGAACTCGACGATCGCGTCCTCGGTCAGCTCGTACTCCGGCGACCGATACGTCGTTCCCACCGCCAGATCGCGGCCGCCGAGCAGCGGCGCGCCGGTCACAGCGACCGCCCGATGAGTTCCTTCATGATCTCGCTGGTGCCGCCGTAGATGGTCTGCACCCGCGTGGCCGCGTACATCTGCGCGATGGGGTACTCCATCATGTAGCCGTAGCCGCCGAAGACCTGCAGGCAGCGGTCCACCACTTCCTTCTGCTTCTCGGTGCCCCACAGCTTGGCGATCGACGCCGTCGCCGGATCCAGCCGGCCGGCGATCTGCTCGGCGATGCAGTGATCGATCAGGGTCTTGCCGGCGAGCACCTCCGCCTTGCACTCGGCCAGCACGAACTTGGTGTTCTGGAAGCTCAGGATCGGCTTGCCGAACGCCGTCCGCTCCTTGGCGTAGGCGATCGCCTCGGCCACCGCGGTCTCGGCGACGGCCACCGCGCCGACGCCGATGATCAGCCGTTCCCGCTGCAGCTGGCTCATCAACTGGACGAAGCCCTGGCCCTCGACGCCGCCGAGGAGGTTGGCCGCGGGGATCCTCATGTCGGTGAACGACAGTTCCCGGGTGTCCTGACCGTGCTGGCCGATCTTCTCCAGCACCCGGCCCCGTTCGAAGCCCGCCAGATCCTTGGTCTCGGCCACCAGCAGCGAGATGCCCTTGCCGCCCAGGCTCGGATCGGTCTTGGCCACGATCACCAGCAGATCGCACTGGCTGCCGTTGGAGATGAACGTCTTGGAGCCGTTGACCACGTAGTGATCGCCCTCGCGGATCGCGGTGGTCCGCACGGCCTGCAGATCCGAACCGGTGCCCGGCTCGGTCATCGCGATGGCCAGCACGCTCTCCCCGCTCGCGCACAGCGGCAGCCACCGCTTGCGCTGCTCGTCGGTGGCGTAGGCGTTGATGTAGTGAGCGACGATCGTCGAGTGCACGGCGAAACCCAGCGCGGTGTCCAGGCCGTAGGCCAGCTCCTGCTGCACGACGGCCTCGTGCCCGAAGTCGCCGCCGGAGCCGCCGAAGGCCGTCGGCACGTCCAGCAGCAGCAGACCAGCGTCCCCGGCCTTGGTCCACACGTCTCGATCCACCTCGTGCTGGCGGGCGAAACGGTCCTGGTGCGGGGTCAGCTCCTTGGCGATGAAGGCCGCGGCGTGCTTGCGCAGGTCGCCGTGCTCTTCGCTCTCCCACGGGGCCTTGTACTCGGGAAACAGTCTGGACATGGTGAGGCACCTCTGTGATCGGGATCGGTCCGATGGTCGCGGCCGTGCGGACTCACCCGCGCCGCGCACCATACGCACGTATAGTAAACCATCTGGACGTAGAGTGTGCGTCGAATGCCGTGCACCACCCCGGGAGGACACCGATGACCGGCTCGCCGATCGACGACAAGGACCTGACCGCCAAGGCGCGGATCCGCAACATCGCCCTGGCCCGGTACGCACAGCACGGTGAGGACCGCGTCTCCATGCGGGCGATCGCGGCCGAGGCCGGGGTCACCGTGGGCCTGGTCCAGCACCATTTCGGCAACAAGGAGGGCCTGCGCGAGGCCGTCGAACAGCACATCGTCGACTATCACGTGCGCGCGCTGGCCACGGTGCCGACCGACGGCGACCCGGGCGAGGTGGCTCGGCGTCGCGATCAGGCGGTGCACCGGATGCTCGACACCCACCCGGCGGTGGTCGACTATCTGCGGCGCGTCCTCCTCGACCCGTCCGAGGGACGCGGTCGGCTGCTGGCCCGACTCACCGAACTCTCGCGCAGCGAGGTGGCCAAACTGCGGGCGGCCGGGGTGGCCTCACCCGACCGCGCCGAAGCCGAACAGACCGTGAGCCTGATGGTGCAGCAGTTGGGCCGCCTGTTTCTGCAGCCGATGGTCGACGCGATGTGGGATCAGTTGGCGACCGACGACGACAGCGGCCCACCGCCGCGCAAGCCGCGCCTGCGGGTCCGCGCCGAGACCGACTGAGCGCCGAGCGCTCAGGAACGACGGATGCGGCTGCGTTCGTACACCCGACGCAGGCCGTCGAGTGCCAGCGCCGGAGCATGATCGGTGAGACTGCGGCATTCGTCCTTCATCAGCGGCGCGAGGAAACCCGTCGCGACCACCGCGACGTCCGGACGGTCGAAGCCGGGGATCTCGTCGCGGATCCGCGCCACCAGGCCGTCGACCTGGCCGGCGAACCCGAACAGGATGCCCGACTGCAGTGCCTCGACGGTGTTCTTGCCGATCACGCTGCGCGGCGGCATCAGTTCCACCTTGCGCACCGTGACGGTGTGCTCGCTGAGCGCCTCCACCCCCAGGTTCACCCCGGGTGCGATCGCCCCGCCGAGGAACTCGCCCTTGGCCGAGACCGCGTCGATCACCGTCGCGGTCCCGAAGGCCACGACCACCACCGGTCGATCCGGGAACATCGCGTGGGCGGCCAGCGCATTGGCCACCCGGTCGGTGCCGACCTCCTTCGGGTTGTCCACCAGCAGCGGGATGCCGGTGCGCACGCCCGGCTCCAGCAGCACATGGGGACCGGGACCGAAGTAGCGGGTCACCATCAAGCGCATCTCCCGCAGCAGCGACGGCACCGTCGACAGCGCGGCCACCCCGGTGACCCGCTCGATGTCGTCGCCGAGCAGCCCGCGCAGGGTCAGCGCCAACTCGTCGGCGGTCAGGTGCGGTCGCGTGTGCACCCGCCAATCGCGCACCAGCGCGGCGTGGTCACCGGAACCCGCGAACACCCCGAGGTGGATGTTGGTGTTCCCGACGTCGACCGTGAGCAGCATCAGGCGAGCGCGTCGACCAACCGACGCGGATCCTTCAGGCCCGAACCCACCGGCACATCGGCCGGGTCGTCGGTCAGAGTGACGGGACGGTTCTGCTCGTCGACGAAGACCACCTTCGGTGCGTACTCGGCGACTTCCTGCTCGTTGAGCATCCCGTAGGCGATGATGATCACCAGGTCGCCCGGATGCACCAGGTGCGCCGCGGCGCCGTTGATGCCGATCACGCCGCTGCCGCGCTCACCGGCGATCGCGTAGGTCTCCAGCCGGTTCCCGTTGTTGATGTCGACGATCGCGACCTGCTCACCCTCGAGCAGCCCCGCCGCGTCGAGGAGGTCGGCGTCGATGGTCACCGAGCCGACGTAGTGCAGGTCCGCCTGCGTCACCGTGGCGCGGTGGATCTTGGACGTCATCATGGTGCGGAACATGGATTAACCCTCATTTCCCCGGGCGCGGGCGCCCGCTGCATTGTCCTGGGCGTGCGCGCCCGCTGCGAAAAACTCTTCCTGCGCCTGGTCGTCGTAGGCTCGGCGCACCCCGCCGATGTCGACGCCGACGTTGTCGATCAGCCTCGTCTCGCCCAGCCGCGCGGCGATCAGCAGGCGTCCGTCGCCGGTGTCCGGCGCGGGCCCGAGGGACCGGTCGCGCAGTTCCAGGTAGTCGACGTCTATCTCCGGTGCCGTCTCGAGCACGGCGCGCGCCGCGGCCAGGACCGCGGGACCGCCCGCCTCGGCGGCATGGGTGCCGGCCAGCAGCGCCGCCGACAGCGTGGTGGCCAGTTCGCGCTGCTCCGGTGAGAGATAGCGGTTGCGCGAGCTCATCGCCAGACCGTCGGCCTCGCGGACCGTCGGCACCCCGTGGATCTCGACGTCCATGTTGAAGTCGGCCACCATCTGGTTCACCAGCACCAACTGCTGGTAGTCCTTCTCGCCGAAGTAGGCCGCGTGCGGGGCGGCGATGTTCAGCAGCTTGTTGACCACCGTCAACATGCCGGAGAAGTGGGTCGGCCGCTGCGCCGCCTCCAGCGTCCGGCCGACCTCGCCCGGCTGCACGGTGGTGCGCGGCCCGTTCGGGTACATGCCCGCGACGGTCGGCGCGAAGACCAGCGCGACACCCTCCGCGGCCAGCTTGGCGCAGTCCTGGTCGAAGGTGCGCGGATAGGCGTCGAGGTCCTCGCCCGCGCCGAACTGCAGCGGGTTGACGAAGATGGACGCGATCACCACGGTGTTTCCGCGACTGCGAGCCGCGCGCACCAGTTGCAGGTGACCGTCGTGCAGGGCCCCCATGGTGGGCACCAGCGCCACCCGCTTGCCGGTGGCCCGCAGCGCCTTGCTGACCCGATGAAGTGCGTCGGGATCACGGTGCACGGTCAGCGCACCGGGCGTGTACGGGGCCTGCGAGGCCTCAAGAATCGTCGTCACTCACTTCACCTCAATCGAGTCGAGCACATCCGCGGGAGCTCCCGCTTGCCGCGCCGCGCGGGCGGACAGCACCCGATAGCCGAGGGCCACACCGGGATCGGTCAGCCCCTCCAACGCATCGCGATGACGCTGCACGATGGCGCGATCACCGCGAGCCACCGGACCGGTCAACGCCGACGGCCCCATCGCGAGCACATTCTCCAGGGAGGCGCGGACCAGCGGCCCCAGGATCTGTTCGGGCAGGCCCACCGCGCCGCCGTCCACCGTCGCATGATCGGCCAGGTGATGCGGGCCGTCGATCGCGGCCTGCAGCGCCGTCACCGCGTCGGTGATCAGGGCGATCAGGTTGTTGGCGCCGTGCGCCAGGGCCGCGTGGTACAGGGTGCGCTGGGCCTCGTCGATCCGCACCGGAGTGCCGCCGATCTCGAGCACCAGGGCGGCGGCCACCGCGTCGCCGAACGGATCGGCGGTGGTGATCCCGAAGCACGACGACGACAACCGCTCGGTGTCCTCGGTGCCGCCCACGAAGGTCATCGCCGGATGGATCGCCAGCACCATGCCGCCGCGCTGGACGATCGGTTCGAGGATCGCCACGCCGTGCGCTCCGGCGGTGTGGGCGACGAGCTGGCCTGGTCGCAGCACGGCCGCGACCTGGTCGATCACGGTGGGAAGTTCGGTGTCCGGGACGGCCAGCAGCACCAGTTCGGCGGCGGCGACGACGTCTTCGAGCGAGCCCAAGCGGGCGGTGGGCAGACGGCGCTCGGCGCGCTCGCGGGAAGCAGGCGAGGGCGCGTGCGCGGCGACCACCCGATGACCGGCCGCGGCGAGAGCCTCGCCGAGCGCGGTGCCCACGCGGCCGGTCGAGCAGATGCCGACGGTCAAACGCGGGGCGGGGTGTGGTGTGGTCACCGTTGTCCTCCAGAGCAGTTCCAGTCCCACCAACGTGGGTACCGGACGTACATCGCCACGATAGGCCCGTCACCGGTACGACGCCAGGTCAGTGTGACCGGCTTCACCGGATCCCGAAGCGATCCTTCTCCTGCTCGGTCAGCGGCGGCGACGCCTCGTCGATACGGGTGTCGGCGTAGGACGGATCCAGCACGACCACCGAGAGCTCTCCGCGATCGCCGCCCACCGCGACCGCGTCCCCGGCCGCGAACACGCGGGCGTACCAGCGACCGGCGCCCGCCGCGCCGAGCGGTTCGCCCCACTGTCGCGGGTCGGCCGGGTCGACGGTGTCCCACACCACCAGCGTCTGGCCGTCGCCCGCGGTGACCAGCCGCTGTCCACCGTCGGCGAAGTCCACGGTGCGAATGGTGCCGCCCCGCGCCTGATGGCGGCTGGCCAGCAACGACAGGCCGTCTGCCCCAACCCGCCAGAGTCGCAGCATGCCTGCCCCGCCGCCGGAGGCGACGGTGTCGCCCGACCAGGCGAGCGCGTTGATGCCGCCCGCCGGCTCGGCGTGGCTCTCCCCCAGTTTGCGGGGATGATCCGGATCGGCCACGTCCCACAAGTTGAGGTCCCCGTCGACCCCGGCGGTGACCAGGCGCCGACCGTCCGGGCTCCACGCCGCCGCGGTGGCCCAGGTGCCGGCCGACCCGTGCACGAGCCGGCCACCGGCCCGCGTCGCGGACCCGTCCGGCGCCACCCGCCACAGGGCGAACGAGTCGTCGCGGTCACCGGTCAGCAGCAACCGCTCGCCGTCGGCGCCCACCGTGACCGGCGCGAAGGACACCCGCTGCTGGTCAAGGGTGTCGACGGTCAGAGTCGTGGGCGCACCGAAGCGTCCCTCCGGGTTCACCGGCCAGATCTGCACGGCGCGCGCCTGGGTGGCGGCGGCGGCCAGCCGACTGTCCGGCGCCAGCGCCACCTGATCGATCTTGGCCCGCCCGGTGGCGGTGGTGGCCGACAGCAGGGCGGGGGCGGCCGGGTCCCGCACCGACCACAGCAGCAGTGCCCCGTCGGATCCTCCGGTCAGCATGCGGTCACCGGCGATCGCCGGGGCGATCACCCGGCCGACGTGCCCGGCCAGGACGGTGGTCGGCAGCGTCCAGATCCGGATCGTCCCGTCGGCGCCGGAGGTCACCACGCGCCGACCGTCGGCGGTGAAGGTGGCCGAGTACACCGAGTTGCCCGCACCGTCGAGGGTGGGCCCCAGCTGCACCGGCACCTCCGGCTGCGCCACGCTCCACAGCCGCGCCGAGCCGTCCACCGAGGCCGACACCAGCCGCCGACCGTCCGGGCTGAACCGGACCGACCACACCGGCCCAGTGTGCGCGGTGACGGGACTGCCCAGCGCCACCGGCGCGGCCGCGTCGGTGACGCGCCAGAGCCGGACCGTGGAATCGTCCGAGCCCGTCGCGAGCATCGAGGAGTCGCCGGCGAAGTCCAGCGCGTGGACGGTGTCCCGATGGCCCGCCATCGTTCCGCGCGGCGCATAGGTGGCGCCGTCCCACAGGCGGGCGGTGCGATCGGCGCCGCCGGAGGCGATCAGGGCCCCGTTCGGGCTCCACGCGACGGTGCGCACGTCCCCGGTGTGGCCCGCCAGGTCGGCGAGCTGCGCGCCGGTCACGGTGTCCCACACCCGCACCGAGCCGTCCATGCCCGCGGTCACCAGACGCCGACCGTCCGGCGCCCACGCCGCGTAGACCACACGGCCCTCGTGCCCGCGCAGCACCGTCGGCGCGTCGGTGCCCCGGGCGCCCTCCGCGCCGGCGGTCCAGATCCGGACCGTGCTGTCGTCGGAGGTGGTGGCCAGGGCCGAGCCGTCCGGCGCCCACGCGACCGAGGTGACGAAACCGTCGTGCCCGGCGAGCACCACCGGGTCGGCGGCGGGGTCGTCGATCCGCCAGATCCGCGCGGCGCCGTCGGAGCCGGTGCCCGCCACCCACCGCCCGTCCGGGCTGACGTCCACGGTGTAGACGGCGCCGCCGCCGGTGTGGATGGGCATGGCCAGCGGCAGGTTGCCGGTCGCCACCAGCCGGGAGTCGCTGGTGGCCGACGGCGCCTGGTCGCGGGCCAGTTGCGTCAGGCGCGCCGACATCGTCGGATCCGAGTCGCGCAGCCGATCGGCTTCCGCGTTGAGCCTGCCGAGCTCGGCGGTGGTGCGCTGCGCGACGGCCTCGCTGCGCGCCCGGTAGGCCACGACGCTCAGCGTCAACCCGAGCACCGTCGCCACGACGAGGGCGAGGACCGCCGACCGGCGCAGGCGCAGATGTCGTTGTTCGGTGTGCGCCGCGGCGGCGACGAAGGCGTCGGCGGCCGCGGACACCTCGCCGGTGGCGGCCGCCTGGCGCGCGCGGTCCAAGGCCGCGCCGCGCAGCAGCAGGCTGCGGTCGCGCCCGGAGTCGGTCCACGCGTCGGCCGCGGCCTCCAGTTGCTGCCGGGCCAGCAGGTCGCCCCGGTTCTCGTCGATCCAGGTGCGCAGCCGCGGCCAGGACCGCATCACGATCTCGTGCGTGAAGCTCACCCGGTCGTCGCCGTCGACGACGATCAACCGCGCCGACAGCAGTTCCTCCAGCGCCGCCTCTCGCGCCGGCCGCGCGTCGTCGCCGGTGAGCAGATCGTCCCGGGCACGGATGCGGCGCGTGTTACGGCCGGTCTCGTCCAGGTGGACCAACCGCAGCAGCAACTGCTTGGCCGCGGCCTGCACGTCGGGGGCGAGCCCGGACCACATCTGTTCGGCGGTGTCGCCGAGCGCTCCGAAGACCCCACCCGACTGCTCGTACGCCCGAATGGTCAACCGATTGCCGGTGCGATGACCCCACAGGGTCGCCAGCGCGTGATTGAGTAGCGGAAGCCCGCCCGCGTCGTAGTCCTCCAGGTTCGGACCGCAGAACTCCACCAGGATCCGCTCGGCCAGGCCCGGGTCGAGCTTCACGCCGACGGTCGCCGACGGGCGGGTGATGACCTCGGTCAGTTGGTCGCGCCCCATCGGGCCGAGCAGGTAGGTGCGCTTGTTCATCGCGGCCAGCAGCCGCGGGTACTGCACCCATTCGGCGACGAAGTCCGCGCGCATTCCCACCACCACGACCACGGGCCGGTCCGGGTCGCCGCCGGCCGCGTCGGTGAGCCGGTCCAGGACATCGCCGCGCTGCTTCTCCTCGGCCAGGGTGAAGAGTTCTTCGGCCTGATCGACGAGCACCACCAGCGGCCCCGCCTCGGCGTCGGCCGCCGAGGCCAACGCGGTCTCCAGCGCGGCCTCCGGCTGCGGTCCCGGGGTCATCGCGACCACGTTCAGGCCGCGCGCGGTCAGCGCCGGGCGCACCCCCGCGGCCAGCAGCGAGGACTTGCCGGAGCCGGACACCCCGACCAGGGCGACCAGACCGCCCTCGATCAGGGCGTCGTCGATCAGGCCGAGGATGGCCGCGATCTCCGCGTCGCGCCCGAAGAAGCGATCGGCCGCATCGGGCCCGTACGAGGCCAGCCCCGGATACGGGCTTCGTCCCGGATCGGTCACGGCGAGGCGTTCCCGGCGCCAGAGTTCCTTCCACTGGGCCATCCGTACGGTGACCCCGTCGAGCCCGTCGCGCTCCTGGGCGCGGGTGAGCAGTTCGGCGATCGTCAGCAGCAGAACGCCTTCGAATTCGCGCGGCAGGTGGCGACCGGCACGCCAGTCACTCAGGCGTGCGACGAGACTGCGGCTGACGGGGACACCGGTCGAGCGGCCCCGGACCGAGACGGCCTCGGCGACGTTCTTGAGGGTGGGGTCCCCCGCGGCCGTCCACAGCCTCCGCAGCTCCGCGGAAAACGTCATCGCTCATTCCTGCCGCACCCAGAGCTCGACCCCCGACAGGTCCGCTCGCCTAACCTCAGACTAGTGGGCGCGTGTGTCAGCTATGCAGGCGGCGGCGCAGACAGTCAAGCACCTTGACCGCCGCCGGACGCAGCGTTAGCAGCGCGGAAAGAGTGACGAGCAGGATCAGCACGATATTGCCCGCCGAGATGAACAGGTTCACGATTCTCCTCGGGGCCGAAAGATCCCCGGTGGGTGCCCCGCCCCGACCGCGGGGCACCCACCGGGGAATTTCCCGGTTCACTCGCCTCGCGGCGAGCGGACTCAGATCCGGGTGGTCTTGCCGTAGGCGTAGTACACATACACGCCCGTCTCCGAGGTGACCGAGATCTTGGCGAACGGACGCACCGAGATCGGCCCCAGCGCATTGGTCACGTTCAGGTTCACGCCCGACAGCACGATGTCGGCGACCGGCTTGGTCATGGCGATCTCGGCCAGCGTGACGGTGGTGATCTTTCCGGCGCCCACCTCGAATTCCAGGTCGGCCGACGGAATCACGGTCGCCTCGGCACCCAGCTCGGCGCCGATGTCGCCCAGCGCAGCACCACCGCCGCTGCCGCTGATCGACACGTCCGGCGCCACCTTCGCGTTGAGCCCGCCCGAAAGCTTCAGCTCCGGGGTGTGCGCGGTGACCTTCACGCCGTTCGGCGCCACCTGTACTGGGTACCCCACCTGATAACCCAGCTCCAGGGTGGCCTTGACCTTCTTGTCACCGATGCCCTCGATCCCCGCACGCACGGCGGAGCTCAGCAACGCCTCGCCGGACGTGAGCGAGGAGTCCAGCGGCGCGATCTTGCGGACCGATTGCTGCGCGGCACTCAACTCGATCACCAAGCCCTCGCGAGTCTGATGGGTGGCCGCGGCCGCCGGCCCGGCCGTCAGGCCGGCCAGCGAGAGGACGCCGATGATGGCGGCCAGAACGGTGAGACGGTGCTTCACTGTGTGCTCCTCGATAAGGCATTTCCGTGCGTTCGACACCTGCTGGTGCCACGGGAAGCACGCTAGGGAACCACCCGCCGCATCCGCACCTCCGACTTCACTGTCACTGCAGGTCACGGCCGGTTAATTCGATTCCGGTCCGGAAAACGAAACGAGCGCCACCTGGGAAAACAGGTGACGCTCGTCGGCGTGGATTCGCGGTGTGGACTGCTCAGCGTCGGCGTCGGCCGCCGCCGGAACCGCTGCTGCCCTGCCGGAGCCGATCGAGAAGCTCGGAGGCGGGCTGACCCGACGAATGCGCACCGTCGTCGTCGCTGCCGCGGCGACTCCGCGCCGGCATCGGGGGCACCTCGGGCACGGGCGGGACCGGCGACACCGGCGGCTCGTAGCTGGCCGCGTCGTACGCCTCGGCGTACTGGCGACCGGTCTGCGGCGCCTGCGGGTAGGCCTCGCCGTAGCCGGGCTCGGCGTAACCCTGGCCCCCGTAACCCGACTGCTCGTAGCCCTGCTGCTCATAACCGGGCTGCTCGGCGTAACCCTGCGGCTCGGCGTAACCGGAGTCGGCGTAGCCGGGCTGTGCATAGCCCTGCTCGGCGTAACCCTGCTCGGGGTAACCCGTCTCGGTGTATTCCAGGGCGGTGTACTCGGAGGACGTGTACTCGAACTCCGACGCCGTGTAATCGGCGGCCGGGGCCTCATCGGTCACCACCGGAATGATCTCGGTCATCTCCACCGCCGAGGGCGCTTCGTCACGGTATTCGACCGGCGCGGGGGCGTGCCGTCCCGGCTCGGCCGGGGGCGCCGTCGACTCGAAGTCGAGGTTCGCCGCCACCCGGTCGTCGGTCAGATCGCCCAGGTCGGCGTAATCGGCGCCGACCAGTCCCGCGCCCAGTTCCCGACGACGTTCCGGGCGCAGCGCCAGGGGCACCTCCGGCAGCGGATTGCCCAGCAGCTTCTCCAGGCTGGCACGCAACGCCAGGACCTGGGTCTTGAGGGCCTCGAACTCCTCGTTCGTTTCCTCGGCCACTTCCTGACGGACCGCGGTCTCCACCTCGGCCTCGTACTGGCGGCGGGCCGCGATCTCGCGCTCCAGCTGCAGTTCGTACACCAGCCGCAGATCCCGATTGCGGGCCTCGGCCACATCGGCCTGCCTGCGGTACTTGGTCACCAGCACCGCGCCGATCACGGCGGCCCACAGCGCCGCGATCACGGCCAGCGAACCGGCCACCGAGATGTCCTTGCCGAGCACCATCAGCAGGCTCGACACGAGCGCCAGGACGATGAACAATCCGATCAGCCACTGTGCGGGCGAGATCGTCGACTTCGCCGCCGCGTCGGTGCCCGGCGTGCGGGCGCCACCTCCCGATCCGGCGTCCGACGGCGAAGCTCCCCGCCGCGGCGAACGACGGGTAGCCCGATCTGCGCTGTCTGTGCTGGCCATGCTGGCCAACTTACCTGGCCGTCGTGCTGACGCCGGGCAGCGGCCTGCGGAGAGTCGCGGCCGACCACGCTCGACCCGATCGGCGATGCGCCGCGGCGCGGAGGATCCGGTCAGACCGGGTGGGGCGGGGCCTCGGCCGCATCCGGGGTGGGATCGTCGGGCGCCCGGCAGCAGTGTTCCAGCCACAAAGCCGCGGCCGCCAACACCAGCCCGCCGACCGCACCGACGATGGTGGCGGGTACGTCGGCCACCGCCACGTCGATGTGCAGGCGTGTGAGCAGGAAGATCAGCAGGCCGACCCAGCCGCCCAGGGCGATCGCCCCGAGAATCGACGACGCCTTGGCCAGCGCCACCGAGCGGGCCACGTTGATCGGATGCACCTGCCCCTTGCCGGGTCCCACCTTTCCGGAGGCGACGCGCGCCCGCACCAGGAAACCGATCACCACCTCCAGGGCGGCCAGCAGGTACAGCGTGCTGCCCGCGAGCCACGGCAGCGACGGCAGCAGTCCGTAGTAGTAGCGGGCCACCACCCACAGCAGCAGCCCGGTGACCACCGCGATGGCCAGCAGATCCCGCAGCCGCGTGGGACCGAGCTTGTTCTCGTCGTCCCCGGACGACGAGGGCCGCGGGGTGGGTCCTTCCGGAGCGGTCATCGCGTGGCCTCCGCCACTCGCACCCCGTCCCGCTCGGCGGCGGGCAGCGCGGCGACCAGCTCGGCCACCGTCCGCTCACCGGTCGGCGTCCACAGTCGGGCTCGCGGCTCCACCTCCAGCCACGGCACCAGGACGAAGGCCCGGACGGCGGCCCGCGGGTGCGGCAGCGTCAGCTCCGCGTCGTCGGAGAGCACCGCGGCCCCGTCGGTCTCGACGGAGATCACGTCCACGTCGAGGGTGCGCGGTCCCCAGCGCACCTCGCGGGTGCGGTCCGCGGCGCGCTCGCACTCCTGGCACAGGGCCAGCCACTCCTCGGGGGTCAGGTCCCCCTCGGCGATGAGCGTCTGATTGAGGAAGTCGTCCTGGCTCACCCCGCCCCACGGCGCGGTGGTGTAGACCTGCGAGGCCGCGACGAGGCGATCCCCCAGCGCCTGCACCACCGAGGCCAGCCGGGCGTGCGGCCGGTCCATGTTGGCTCCGGCGGAGAGCACGACGCGCGTGGTCACCGGGCGGCCCGCCCCGGGGTCGACTTGTACGACCGGCGCGTCACCACCGCCACATCGTCGAAGGCGAGCGGAATCGGCGCCGACGGCTTGTGCACGGTCACCTCGCACGCGGAGATGCGTTCGTCGGCCATCACCTCGTCGGCGATCTGCGCGCCGACCGTCTCGATCAGGTTCCGGGGCGTACCGGCGACGATGTCGTGGGCCAACTGGGCCAGGGCGCCGTAGTCCACGGTGTCGGCGAGGTCGTCGCTCACCGCCGCCGGACGCAGATCCAGCCACAGCGTGATGTCGATCAGGAAGTCCTGGCCGTCGCGGCGTTCATGGTCGAAGACGCCGTGATGGCCGCGCACCCGAAGACCGCGCAGTTCGATCCGATCAGCCATGAGCCAGTCCTTTCGTCACCGCGGCCGACCCCGTGCGGGGCGACCGGACACCACCTTCACGCCAGGCCGCGGCCACCGCGACGGCATCGCGGCTGCCGGCTACGTCGTGCACGCGCACACCCCAGGCCCCGCCCGCTGCCGACAGCGCCGAGATCGCGGAGGTCGCACCGTCGCGCCCGGCGGGCGACCGGTCCACGCCGTCGTGGCCGAGCAGACTGCCGAGGAAGCGTTTCCGGGAGGCACCGATGAGCACCGGGAAACCCAGGCCGACGAGTGTGGGCAGGGCGTGCAGCAGCGCCCAGTTGTGTTCGGCGGTCTTGGCAAAGCCCAGCCCCGGATCCAGGATCAGTTGGTCCGGGTCCACCCCGGCCGCGACCGCCGCGTCGACCCGGCCGAGCAGTTCCCCGGAGACCTCGGCCACCACATCGCGGTAGCCGCCGGCGTCCGCGCTGCGGTGGGAGAAGTGCCGGTCACCCTCGGCCGCCGGATCCAGCGGACGCCAGTGCATCAGCACCCACGGCAGTCCCGATTCGGCGATGACCGTGCCCATGGCGGGGTCGGCGCGTCCCCCGGAGACGTCGTTGACCAGGCTCGCGCCGGCTTCGATCGCGGCCGCGGCCACCGCCGCGCGCATGGTGTCCACCGACACCGTGACCCCGCGGGCCACCAGCGCCTCGATGACCGGCGCCACCCGTGCGGACTCCACCGCCGGATCCACTCGGTGCGCGCCCGGCCGCGTCGACTCCCCGCCGACGTCGACGATGTCGGCACCGGCGGCGGCGAGCGCCAGGCCGTGCTCGATCGCCGTCCCGGGATCGAGGTAACGCCCGCCGTCGGAGAAGGAATCCGCGGTGACATTGAGGACCCCCATCACGAGGGTCCGCGTCGGCTCCGCTGCCCCGCGGGCGGTCATCAGCGTGTGATCAGGTCGAGTGCTTCACCGCGCGAGACCGCGCTGGTCTGGAAGATGCCGCGCACCGCCGAGGTGGTGGTGCTCGCGCCCGGCTTGCGGATTCCCCGCATGCCCATGCACAGATGCTCGGCCTCGATCACCACGATCGCGCCGCGCGGATTCAGGCGGGCCACCAGCGCATCGGCGATCTGGCTGGTCAGACGTTCCTGCACCTGGGGCCGCCGAGCGTACAGATCCACCAGGCGGGCGATCTTGCTCAGGCCGGTCACCTGACCGGTGGCTCCCGGGATGTAGCCGACATGGGCGACGCCGTGGAACGCGACCAGGTGGTGTTCGCAGGTCGAGTACATCGGAATGTCCTTGACCAGCACCAGCTCGCGATGGTCCTCGTCGAAGACGGTCGCCAGCACCTCGCTCGGATCAGTGTAGAGGCCGCCGAACATCTCCCGGTACGCGCGCGCCACCCGCTCCGGGGTGCGCAGCAGACCCTCGCGGTCGGGATCCTCGCCGACGGCGATCAGCAGTTCCCGCACGGCGGCCTCGGCCCGCGCCTGATCGAACTTGCGGCCGTCCGCGGTGACGAGCACCTCATCGTCGCTCATGAAGACCGTGGTTCCTTCCTGTCCAGCCCCGAGTATGTTCCCGCCCGAGTCGTTGCACCCGGGCGGGCGAGCATCTAGTTGTTGCGCGGATCGTCCGCAGGCGGCCATCCGGGCGCCTGCCAGTCACGGGGGGCGCCGTAGTCCGGTCGTGTGCCGCCCGAGCCCTGCCCCGGCTGTCCGGTGGGCTGTCCGTTGGGCGCCGTCCCCGGCTGACCGTAGCCGGGCTGACCCGGCTGACCGTAGCCCGGCTGGCCGGGCGCGGGCTGACCGTACTGGGGCTGCCCATACTGCGGCTGACCGTATTGGGGCTGACCGTATTGGGGCTGACCGTACGGGGGCTGCGGCGCGTGGGGTTGCGGCTGACCGTTGGCGCCCGGGTACTGCCCGGGCACACGGCCGCTCAGGTCCGGGTACTGCGGCTGTGCGCCGGTTCCCGGGTTCGGCGCCGGGTGACCGTACTGCGGCGGAATCGGCTGCTGCGGCACCGGGGCCGGTTCGGGCTCCGGGGGCCACGGCTCGCCGCGCTCGATGGCCAGCTCACCCGGGGTCTTGATGGGCGGCTTGGTGCTGGGGGTGCGCTTGCCGAACTCGCTGAACTCGGTCATCCGCGGCCGCTTCTCGACGCCCTCGAGGATCTTCTCGAGATCCTTGCGGACCAGGGTCTCCTTCTCCAGGAGCGCGCCGGCCAACTCGTCGAGCTTGTCGCGGTACTGGTCCAGGATGGCCCAGGCCTCGGTGTGCGAGGCCTCGATGAGTCGACGCACCTCCTCGTCGATCTCGGCCGCGACGCCCGAGGAGTACTCGGGGGTGCCGCCGCCCATGCCACCGCGCCCCAGGAAGGGATCACCCTGGTCGTGGCCGTAGCGGACGGCGCCGAGTCGGGCGCTCATGCCGTATTCGGTCACCATCGCGCGGGCGATCTTGGTGGCCTGATCGATGTCCGAGCTGGCGCCGGTGGTCGGCTCGTGGAACACCAGCTCCTCGGCCGCACGACCGCCCATCGCCATGACCAGGCGCGCGATCATCTCCGAGCGGGTCATCACGTCCTTGTCCTGCTCGGGCACGGCCAGCGCATGACCGCCGGTGCGTCCGCGGGCCAGGATGGTGACCTTGTAGATCGGGTCCAGATCGGGCATCGCCCAGGCGGCCAGGGTGTGGCCGGACTCGTGGTAGGCCACCACCTTCTTCTCATGCTCGCTGATCACGCGGCTCTTGCGGCGCGGACCGCCCACCACGCGGTCGACGGCCTCTTCGAGGAGCTCGTTGGTGATCACCGTCTTGTGCTCACGCGCGGTCAGCAGCGCGGCCTCGTTGATCACGTTGGCCAGGTCGGCGCCGGACATGCCCGGGGTCCGCTTCGCGAGACCGTCCAGGTCGGCGTCGGGCGCGATCGGCTTGCCCTTGGCGTGCACGCCCAGAATGGCGCGGCGACCGGCGATGTCGGCGTTGCCCACCGGGATCTGCCGGTCGAAGCGTCCCGGACGCAGCAGCGCGGGGTCGAGGATGTCGGGGCGGTTGGTGGCCGCCATCACGATGACGCCCGAGCGTTCACCGAAGCCGTCCATCTCCACCAGCAGCTGATTCAGCGTCTGCTCGCGTTCGTCGTGTCCGCCGCCCAGGCCGGCACCGCGCTGGCGACCGACGGCGTCGATCTCGTCGACGAAGATGATGCAGGGGCTGTTCTCCTTGGCCTGTTCGAACAGATCGCGCACGCGCGAGGCGCCGACGCCGACGAACATCTCGACGAAGTCCGAGCCGGAGATGGTGTAGAAGGGCACGCCGGCCTCGCCGGCCACCGCCCGCGCCAGCAGCGTCTTACCGGTGCCGGGCGGCCCGTAGAGCAGCACGCCCTTGGGGATCTTGGCGCCCAGCGCCTGGTAGCGGGCCGGGTTCTGCAGGAAGTCACGGATCTCGTCGAGTTCCTCGACCGCCTCGTCGGCACCGGCCACATCGGCGAAGGTGGTCTTGGGCATGTCCTTGGTCAGCTGCTTGGCCTTGGACTTGCCGAAGCCCATCACGCCGCCGCGGCCGCCGCCCTGCATGCGGCTCATCACGAAGAAGAACAGGCCGAACAGGATCACCATCGGCAGCACGAAGATCAGCAGGGACTGCCAGAAGCCGGAGTCCTTGGTGATGTGGGTCTGATAGGGCGCACCGGTGGTGGTGGCCGTCTGGAAGACACGCGCGGAGACACCCGACGGGTACTGCGCCTCGATCTTGGTGACGTCCTTGTCGTCCACCTTGATCGGGTCCTTCAGGGTGATCCGAAGACGCTGCTCTTTGTCGTCGATCTGAATGAACTCGGTGTTCTTGATGTTCAGCTGCGACATCGCGACCGAGGTGTCGACACCGGTGTACTCGTTGTCGTCGGCGGTGAGCACGGAGATGCCCCACAGGGCAAAGATGATCACGGCCACGATGGCCAGGTTCCGGTAGAGCTTCTTTCGGTTCATACTTTTCGCACGAGCCTGCGCGCACCGCACCCGCGGAGGGCGTGCGCCGACCCTTGTCCTTCCCGTCAGTCTCGCTTTACGAGGCTACCTTTCAACGCCCCGCGACCGGCATTCTGTTCCCGCAGGGCGTAAGCGGCGTTCGGCGACGGCCGGGAGATGCGGGCCGATCAGGCCGAATAGACCGACGGATCCAGGCGCCCGATGAACGGCAGATCGCGGTATCGCTCGGCGTAATCGAGGCCGTAGCCGACGACGAACTCGTTCTCGATGTCGAAGCCCACGTCGGAGACCTGCACCGGCAGTTGCACGGCCTTGGGCTTGCGCAGCAGGGTCACCACTTCCAGCGACCGCGGGGAACGGGTGGCGAGGTTCTTCATCAGCCACGACAGCGTGAGGCCCGAGTCGATGATGTCCTCGACGATCAGCACGTCGCGGCCGGCGATGTCGCGGTCGAGGTCTTTCAGAATGCGCACCACGCCCGACGACGAGGTCGACGAGCCGTAGCTGCTGACCGCCATGAACTCCATCTGGTTCGGCACCGGCAGGGCGCGCGCCAGATCGGTCATGAACATCACCGCACCCTTGAGCACCCCGACGAGCAACAGGTCGTCGGGTGCATCCTGGTAGCGCTCGGCGATCGCCGTCGCCATCTCGGCCGTCCGCTGGGCGATCTGATCTTCAGTGATCAGGATCGTCTCGATGTCGTCTTTCGGGTACCCGTTCGCCACGTCCGCTAGTTTCCCACAGGCGGGCGGCGCGGGTGACCGGTCCCCCGCGTTCACCGCGGCTGTGGCTCCACGCGCAGCCGCGCGTCGCGGCGGGTCACCACCAGACGACGTGCCGCATCGCCGCCGACGGCCACCGGTCCCTGCCCGGACCAGTCGACCACCAGGGCCCAGACCTGCCTCGTCACCGCCGAGGCGGGCTCGGTGGCGCCCACCTCGGTGAGCCACCGTCGGAGCACCCGGGTGCCGACGGCCACCGGCAGGTCGGCGAGGACCTCGACGGCCGCACTCCGGTCCTCGGCGACCGCGTCCGGGTAGACCCGCGCGGCCCACTCGGTCAGCGCGGCGTCGTCGTCGCGCAACTGATCGGCGGTCCGCGCCAACGCCTGCGCCACTCCGCCGCCCAGCGCCTCCTCGAAACGCGGCAGCAGGTCGTGACGTACCCGGACCCGGGTGTAGCGAGGGTCGTCGTTGTGCGGATCCGCCCAGGGCTCCAGTCCCCACGCCGCGCAGGCCCGCCGGGTCGTCTCGCGTCGCACCCGGAGCAGGGGCCGACCCCAGGGGGCCGCCCAGGCGGTCATCGCGGACAACGATCGCGCCCCTGATCCCCGCCCCAGGCCCAACAGCACGGTCTCGGCCTGGTCGTCGAGGGTGTGCCCGAGCAGCACCGGCTGCCGGTCCCGCGCCTGCTCCAGCGCGTCATAGCGAGCACGCCGCGCCGCCGCTTCGGGCCCCCCGGGCCCATCCGGGCGCACCGTCAGCACCCGCGCCTGGGCACCGAAGCCGACGACGGTGCGGGCCGCCCACGCGGCCGTCGCCGCCGATCCGTCCTGCAACTGGTGGTCGACCACCAGCCCGGTGACCCGCAGTCCGGCCCGCACCGCGGCCGCCGCCAAGGCAAGCGAGTCCGCACCTCCGGAGACCGCGACGCAGACCTGTTCGTCGTCGAGGTGCTCGCGCGCGAAGCCGCGTACCGCCCCGATCAGTTCCTGCTGGGCACGCGAACGCCCGGTCAGAGCACCCGCGCGATCCATGCACTCGGCTCGTCGATCTCGTCGGTCTTCGGCAGGGTCTCCGGCGAGGTCCACACCGTGTTGAAGGCCGCCATGCCGACCTCGGCCACCACCGCGTCGACGAAGGCCTTACCGCGGATGTACTGGGCGAGCTTGGCGTCCATGCCGATCAGCGCCCGGACGATCCGCTGGAGCGGGTTCTGCGGCCGCCGGCGTCGCGCGTCGAAGGCGGCCCGAATGTCGGCGACCGTCGGTACCTGCGCCGGACCGACCGCATCCATCACATGGTCGGCGTGGCCTTCCAGGAGGGTGCCGAGCACCATCACCCGGTCGAAGGCCTCGCGCTGCTCCGGGGCCTGCAGCAGCTGCATGACGCCCAGCATGCCCTTCTCCCGGGAGCGACCGCTGCGCACCGCGGCGCTGACTCGACCCACCAGGTCGACGGTGGACTCGCCCGCGTCCTCGGTGAGGATCCGCACGTTCTCGCGCATGTAGCCCGCCAGCCACGGGTTGGCCGAGAACTGCACGCGGTGGGTCACCTCGTGCAGGCACACCCACAGGCGGAAGTCCGACGGAACCACCCGCAGCTGCCGCTCCACGGCGATGATGTTGGGCGCCACCAGCATCAGGACGCCCGGCTCCCCGGTCTCCTCGTCGAGGGAGAACGGATCGTACTGGCCCAGGATGGCGCCGGAGAGGACGGCGAGCAGACCCGCCGCCTGCACGCCGCCGACCTTGCCGAGCGCGCTGTGCACCAGTCCGGAGTCCTCGTCCTCGGCCGGTTCGTCGCCGAACATGGACGGCATCGACCGTGCGGCCGCGTCGATCCACCCGGCGCGATCGAGGATCCGCGCGGTGGGGATCTGCAGACCGTCGGCCAGGCCGGTCAGTTCCCGGACCGGGGCCTCGGCCCGCACCGATGCGTCGGCGAGCTCGGCGTGCGCCTGGTCCATCGTGTACCGCGTGACCCGCGGACCGGGGCGGGCCACCTTCCGACCCAGCGAGGCCGCCAGCCCCCAGTCGATGTTGGGCGCCGCGACCGGCTCGTGCTCCGGCACGTCCGCCGACGCTTCGGTCGGGGTCTCGCTCTGCGTAGCTGTCACGTCAGCACTCATCATCGTTGGGTTCCGTCCGGATCCAGTGGTCGGGTGGGCCCGCGAGTCAGCCACCGCAGCCGCACTCTCGGAGGGCACCGGCCAGCGCATCCAGGGCCGGTCGTGCGTCCGCCGGCGAGGTGCCGCCGGACATGAAGGCGAACGTCAGCACCCGCCCGTCGACGGTCTGCACGATGCCGGTCAGCGAACTGACCCCGGTGAGCGTGCCGGTCTTGGCACGCACCCAGCCCGCGCCCGGATTGGTCTTCGGATCGAAGCGGTCGGTCAGGGTTCCGGTACCGGCGGCCACCGGGAAGGTGTCCAGCATGGGACGCAGCTCGGGCTGCTTGTCGCCGGCCGCCGCCGACACCAGCTGCTCGAGCAACCGGGCGGGCACCTTGTCGGCCGCCGACAGCCCGGAGGCATCCCGCAAGACCACACCGGCCACATCGAATCCGTTGTCGCGCAACACCTTCACCACCGCGTCGGCGCCACCGGCGATGCTCGGCGGCCCGCCCATCGCGACGGACAGCTCCACCGCGAGGGTCTCGGCCAGCACGTTGTCGCTCAGCCGCATCATGTCGCCCACGCGGGCGCTCAACGGCGCGGACTCCACCGTGGCCAGCACCTGCGCCGTCGACGCCGGAGTCGCCTCGGTGACCGGGCTGTTCACCTCCAGGGCGGCGGCCAGGGCCCGGCCGGCGTCCAGCGCCGCGGTGGTCGAGCGCGGCGAGTACTCGTCGAGCGGATCGAGGCGGGCACCGTCGGTCATCAGCGACGTGATGGGCGCGATGTCGCCGCCCTCGATGTCGGCGTCGTCCCACGACGAGGCCATCGCCGGGCCGGTGACCGAGCTGGGGGCCACCGCGACCGAGGAGACCGGGACGCCCGCACGGCGCACCTGGGCGGCCAGGTCGGCGATGCGCGGCGCATCGGTGTAGAAGGTGTCGGCGCCCTCCGGCTGCACCGACAGCGTCGGGTCGACGGCGCCCACCAGGATCACCTGACCGTCCGGTCCGGCCACCACCTGCGTGCGCAGCCGCGCGTCGTGGTCCAGCTGCAGCAGGGCGGCCGCGGCGGTCAGGATCTTGGCGTTGGAGGCCGGGGTCCGCGGTTCGTCCGGCGACCGGCTCCACAGCGTCTGACCGGTCGACGGATCGGAGACCATGCCGGTGAGTTTGCCGAGGTCGCTGTCCTTGAGTCCGGCGCGCAGCTGGGCCGCGACGCCGCGGGCGGTGGGAGTGGGCGCGGAATCGTCGACCGGCAGGATGCTCGGATCCACGGTCGCCGCGGCGGGTTGGGCCGGGGTGCCCACCGGCACCGGCTCGGGCCGCAGGTAGTACCAGTTGTAGGCGAGGAACCCGCCGACGGCGAGCGCAGCGATCAGCAGCAGGCTCAACGCCGTCAGTAGAAACGCACGCCATCGACGTCGGCCGACTCTCGTCGTCGCCACAGGAATCCCTTCGGGTTCATCGCTACCCGCGCGCCACAACTTTCGGGCTGCCCGCGTGGGCCTGGTTGATCCCACAGTATCGTTGAGCCCTGATAAACCCCCGCAGACCAGAGGAGACGAACGTATGGAGTTCGAGGTCACCGTAGAAATCCCCAAGGGCACCCGTAACAAGTACGAGGTCGACCACGAATCGGGGAAGGTGTACCTGGACCGGTACCTCTACACCTCGATGGGCTACCCCGCCGATTACGGCTACATCGACCACACCCTCGGTGAGGACGGCGATCCGCTGGACGCGATGGTGCTGCTCACCGAATCGGTGTTCCCGGGCGTCATCGTGCGGGCCCGCATCGTGGGCATGTACACCATGACCGACGAGGCCGGCGGCGATGACAAGCTCCTCGCGGTGCCCGCCGGGGATCCCCGCTGGGATCACATCCAGGACATCGGCGACGTCGACGACTTCGAGCTCGGTGCCATCGCACACTTCTTCGAGCACTACAAGGACCTCGAGCCCGGCAAGGAGGTCACGCCCGGCGGTTGGGTCGGCAAGGCCGAGGCTGCGAAGGTGGCCCAGGAGGCCGTGGCCCGCTACCAGGGCTGACTCCGTCTCGTCAGCGACGAAAAGCGGCGCCCGGACACCGACCTCGGTCGGGTCCGGGCGCCGCTTTCTCGTGCCGGGACCGACTCCACGGCACTCGACCAACCCCTCGATGGCCGAAGCGTTCAGCCGACCCGCTCGGTCAGTTCGGTCAGGGCCACGAGCAGTCGGTCGATGTCGTCGGAGCTGGTGCCCAGGCCGAAGCTGACTCGCACCGCGCCCTCCGGGTAGCCGAGGCGGGTGAGCAGCGGGTGCGCGCAGAACTTGCCGTCGCGCACCCCGATGCCGTGGTGGGCGCTCAGGTATTCGGCCACCTCGCGCGCGGTGTGTCCGCGCACCGCGAAACCGGCGATCCCGACGCGGTCGTCGACGTCCTCGAAGATCTGCAGCGGAGTCACCGCCTCCAACGCCGCCAGCCCGCGGTCGAGTCGGGTCAGCAGATCGCGCTCGTGGTAACCGATCAGCTCGAAGCCCAGGCCCTTGATGGTGTCGGCGGCCGCGGCGATCGCCACCGCGCCCAGCACGTTGGGGCTGCCCGCCTCGTGGCGCGCGGCGCCGGTGTGCCAGTCGGTGCCCGCGTCCAGATCCACGTGCGCGGTGGCGCCGCCACCGGCCAGGTACGGCGCGGCGTCGTCGAGCCAGTCCGACCGTCCGATCAGCACACCCGCCCCGAACGGCGCGTACACTTTGTGCCCGGAGAAGACCAGGTAGTCGATGCCGTAGCTGGCCAAGGACACCGGTCGGTGCGCGACGAGCTGGGCACCGTCGATCAGGATGCGGGCGCCGTGCCGGTGCGCGAGCGCGGTCAGTGTGCGGAGGGGCAGCACCTCGCCGGTGACGTTCGAGGCCGCGGTGATCGCCAGCAGCGCGGCCGGCTTGCGGGACAGTTCCGCGTCGAGGGCGGCGAGGGTGTCGGCGAAGGTCGGCTGCGCGGTCACCACGCGGGCCCGCCCGGTGCGCTGCCACGGCAGCAGGTTGGCGTGGTGCTCGATGTCGAGGACCACCACGTCGCCGGGCACCGCGTGCGCGGCCAGGTTCAACGCGTCGGTGGTGTTCCGGGTGAACACGACGGTGTCGTCGGCGCGACCGCCGACGAAGCGTCGCACGGTCTCCCGGGCCTGCTCGTAGCGGGCGGTGGTGACCTGGGACAGGTGCCCGGCGCCGCGGTGCACGCTCGCGTACTGGCCGAGCGCCTCGGTGAAGGCCGCGGCCACATCGGTCAGGGCGGGGGCGCTGGCCGCGTAGTCGAAATTGGCATATCGCACCTGCGCACCCCCGGCGGTCGGCACGGTCTGCTCGGCGCCGACCACCGCGGCGAGCGCGGTGATGGCGGCGGTGTCGACCGACTCGGCGGTGTCGAGCACGGGGGTATCCAGCACAGCGGTCATGACAAAACTCCTCAGCGAATCCGCGCTTGCCGCGACCGGTCGGCCGACAGCCGGGTCGTCACCGGGAGCACCCCACCACGGTGGAGGGTTGCCGATCAGCCAGCCCGGGCTTGACGCTGATACTCGTGACCCGCCGACCACTGTGCCCTGTCGGCCCGGCGGGGGGCCACCATTAAACGCACCGCGAACTAAACCCTCCGCCCGCACCCATCGGTTTCGGTTCGTCCCGTCGCTGTCGGTTCGCCCCGTCGTTCCAGAGCGACGGGTGCACCCGAAACCGACGGCGCGACGGGGTCGACGCAACGCGTCGGTAATCTGGGTGGAGTGACCGATGCCGAGAGTTTTCTGCTGTCCCGACCGGCGGGCGCGGTGCGCGGGACCGGTGTGCGGGCTCGCTACGACTCGGTCGACGCGGCCCGCGCGGCCCTGCGCGACGGCGCACCCGTGGTCGCCGGTCTGCTGGCCTTCGACACCGCCGGCCCGGCCGCCCTGCTGACTCCCGACCGGTGGACCACCGACGCGGGACCGATCACGGCCCGCACTCCGGCCGCGATCCGACCGTCGCACGTGTGGATCACCCCGCCCGCCGAGCACCGCGACCGCGTGGCCGCGGCCCTCGCCGCCATCGAGGCCGGCCGCGCCGCCAAGGTGGTGCTGGCCCGGACGATGGAGGTCGGCTTCGACGCACCCCTCGACCCGCTCTCGATCGCCGGAGGTTTCGCCGCGGGCGCCCGCGATGCGGCGGTCTTCGCCGCGCAGGGTCCCGATGACCGCTGGCTGATCGGCGCCAGCCCGGAGCTGTTGGTCCGCAAGCAGGGCCGCGTGGTCACCTGTCACCCGTACGCCGGCTCCGCGGCCCGGTCCGCCGACCCCGAGCTCGATGCGGCGGCCGCGGCCTCGCTGAGCACCTCGGACAAGGATCTGCGCGAGCACGCCTTCGTGGTCGACGACCTGCGCGAACGCCTCGCCCCGCTCTGCGCGGAACTCAGTGCGCCCACCGCCCCGTCGCTGATGTCCACCGGCGAGATGTGGCATCTGGCCACGCCGATCCGCGGTGTCCTGCACGACGACTCGGTCACCGCGTTGGACCTGGCCGCCCGGCTCTCGCCGACCCCGGCCGTCGGTGGCACGCCGCGCGCCGCGGCGACCGCCCTGATCGCCGAGTTGGAGGGGACCCGCGAGTTCTACGGCGGCACCGTGGGCTGGTGCGACGATCGCGGCGACGGCGAATGGCTGGTGTCGATCCGCTGCCTGGAACTGGCGGCCGATCGGCGCGGCATCCGCACCTGGGCGGGCGGCGGTATCGTCACCGGTTCCGACCCGGAGGCCGAGGTGGCCGAGACCACGGCCAAGTTCCGCACGGTCCGTCGCGCGCTCGGCCTCGACGCCGCGGGCTGACCCCTCCCCGGCCGAGCGTCCCTCGGTCGAGCGTCCCTCAGCCGAGGGCCTGGTCGAGGTCCCGAATCAGGTCGTCGACGTTCTCCAAACCGACCGACAGCCGCACCATCGCATCCGTGAGCCCGATGGCCGCGCGACCGTCGGGACCCATCGCGCGGTGCGTGGTGGTGGCCGGGTGGGTGATCAGGCTCTTCGCATCGCCGAGGTTGTTGGAGATGTCGATCACCCGCAGGCCGTCGAGCACCTCGAAGGCGCGTTCCTTGGCGGTGCTGCCCGGCTGCTGCGCCAGCGCGAAGGTGATCACCGTGCCGCCGCCGGACATCTGCGCGCGCGCCAGTTCGTACTGCGGGTGCGAGGGCAGGAACGGGTACAGGGCGGTGGCCACGCGCGGATCGGCGTCGAGGAACTCGGCGATCCGCAAGGCGCTCGCCACCGACTGGTCCAGGCGCAGCTTCATCGTCTCCAGGCCCTTGAGCATCACCCAGGCGTTGAACGGGCTCAGCGCCGGTCCGGTGTGCCGCATCAGGTCGCGCACCGGCCCGTTGATGAACTCGCTGGTGCCGAGCACCGCGCCGCCCATCACGCGGCCCTGCCCGTCGATGTGCTTGGTGCCCGAGTAGACGATCACGTCGGCCCCCATCTCCGGGCCGCGCTGCAGCAGCGGGGTGGCGAAGACGTTGTCGAGGACCACCTGGGCGCCGGCGGCGTGCGCCAGCTCGGCCACCTTCCGCACGTCCACCAGCGTCTGCATCGGGTTCGACGGGGTCTCGAAGAACACGGCGTCGGTGGGCACCGACAGCGCCCGCTCCCACTGCTCCAGGTCTTCGCCGTCGACGAACACGGTCTCCACGCCCCAGGCCGGCAGGATCTCGCTGCACACCACGAAGCACGAGCCGAACAGGCTGCGTGCGGCCACCAGCCGGCTGCCCTTCTTCAGCAGTGCGCCGAGCGCCACGAAGACCGCGGCCATCCCGCTGGCGGTGGCGAAGGCCGCTTCGGTGCCTTCGATCTGGCGGAGCCGCTCGGTGAACATCTCCACCGTCGGGTTGCCGTACCGGGAGTAGACGAAGCGCTTGTCCTCCCCGGTGAAGGCGCGTTCGGCGGCGGCCGCCGAGTCGTACACGTAGCCGCTGTTGAGGAAGAGAGCCTCGGAGGTCTCGAAGAACCCCGACCGCATCGTCCCCCCGCGGACCGCGATGGTCTCCGGCGATACCCATTCGGGCAGGTCACTCATCGATGCTCCCCTTCTACTGTTGACGCCACGGCAGGCCGCTCGCGCGCCAGCCCGTGGATCCGCGGTGCCCCTCCTCGTCCAGGGCTCCTTCGAATCCGTCAAGAATGTTGTACGCCTGCCCGATTCCGGCCGCGGTGGCGGCCTCGGCCGCGCCGATCGAGCGCGCCCCGGAGCGGCACAGCAGCAGCAGCTCGGCATCGTCGGCCACGCCGGCCTCCCGCAGCTGCTCCACGAACCGAGTGTTCGGCGCCCCGCCGGGGAAGCCGATCCACTCGATGAGCACGGCCTGCTTGCCGAGCACGGTCAGGTCCGGCACACCGACGAAGGACCACTCCGCCTGCGTCCGGCAGTCCACCAGCACCGCCCGCGGGTTGCTCTCCAAGCGCGCCCAGGCCTCCTGCGGGGTCACATCACCGGCGTAGCTCATGCGTCGCACACCTTCCATTCGTCGCCCTGCCGGATCACCGTCAGGTCGGTCGTCTGCTTCTCGTTGGAGGTCTTCTCCCGGTGCCAGTTGACGGCCACCGTGGCCACGTCGCCCTGGATCTGCACCGCCATGTCCGGAATCACGATCGGCCCCTGCGCATCGCGGGCCTTGCGGTTCTCGTCGGCGAACTCGGTGGCCGTCGGGAAGTCCGCGGCCTCCAGGTCGGCCGCGCAGTGCGCCTCGCGGTACTGGCCGTAGTTGAGGGAGTTGCGCGCGGTGAACGCATCGTTGACCGCGTGCTGCACCTTGGTCGAATCGCTGAGCCGCTCGGCGGGCGGATCGATCAGGGCCACCCCGGCGACCACGGCCACCAGCAGGACCACGAATCCCAGTGCGACCAGGAAGGGCCACCGACTGCGGCCGGGGTCGTCGTCGCCGAACTCCGCGGCCATCGACTCCGGATAGCCGTCCGGGGTGTACTTCGGATTCGGATGGTCGGCGCCGCCGGGGCTCTGGTCACTCATGGACCGATTCTATCGAGCGTCCACACCCGACGACCTGCCCGGTGGTCATAGACGCCGCCGTCGCGTGCCGCCCAATAGCGCAGCGCGGATCGCGAAGTCAAGGGTTTGCCGCAGTTTCGGTATTAGTGAGGGCAGCCTCAGTGGAAATTTTGGTGCTGACTCACCAGCGCATACCGTGGAAGTACCACACGTTCTTTCAGCTGAGGAAGCGACTGACCAATGAGTGACAACAGCCGCCCGCTGCGCGTAGCGATCGTCGGAGCCGGCCCCGCCGGCATCTACTGTGCCGACGCCCTGATGAAGTCGGAGACGGCCGCGGCACGCGGGGTCAGCATCGACCTGTACGAGCGCATGCCCGCGCCGTTCGGCCTGATCCGCTACGGCGTCGCGCCCGACCATCCGCGCATCAAGGGCATCATCACCGCCCTGCACAAGGTGCTCGACAAGCCGCAGGTGCGCCTGCTGGGCAACATCGACTACGGCACGGACATCACGCTGGCCGACCTGAAGACCCACTACGACGCGGTCGTCTTCTCCACCGGCGCCACCGACGACCGGGAACTCAAGATCCCGGGCGTCGATCTGGACGGCAGCTACGGCGCCGCCGAGTTCGTCGCCTGGTACGACGGCCACCCGGACTTCCCGCGCGAATGGCCGCTGGAGGCGGAGAAGGTCGCCGTGATCGGCGTCGGCAACGTCGCCCTCGACGTGGCCCGCGTGCTGGCCAAGACCGGCGACGAGCTGCTGCCCACCGAGATCCCGGACAACGTGTACCAGGGACTCAAGGCCAACAAGGCCGTCGAAGTGCACGTCTTCGGTCGACGCGGCCCCGCCCAGGCCAAGTTCACGCCGCTCGAACTCAAGGAACTCGACCACTCGCCGAACATCGAGGTGGTGGTGAACCCCGAGGACATCGAGTACGACGAGGGTTCGGCCGTGGCGCGCCGCGCCTCGAAGATCACCGACCAGGTCGCGACGATCATCGAGAACTACGCCATTCACGAGCCCAAGACCGGCGCCATCCACAAGCTGTTCCTGCACTTCTTCGAGAGCCCGGTGGAGATTCTCGGCGAAGACGGCAAGGTGGTGGGTCTGCGGACCGAACGCACCGAGCTCGACGGCACCGGCAACGTCAAGGGCACCGGACGGACCACCGACTGGGAGCTCGGCGCCGTGTACCGCGCCGTGGGCTACCTCTCGGACAATCTGCCCGAGATCCCGTTCGACTCGCAGGCCGGCGTGATCCCCAACGAGGCCGGCCGGATCTTCGACGAGGGCGCGCACCTGGCCGGGATGTACACCACCGGGTGGATCAAGCGCGGGCCCGTCGGCCTGATCGGCCACACCAAGGGCGACGCCAACGAGACGGTCGAATGCCTGGTGGAGGACATGGTCAACGACGTCCTGAACGTCCCGACCGCGCCCGGCGAGGACGCCGTGATCGCGCTGCTGGAGAGCCGACAGATTCCGTTCACCACGTGGGACGGCTGGAACCGCCTCGACGAGTACGAGCGGGGCCTCGGCGCCGCCGAGGGCCGCGACCGAAAGAAGGTCGTCGAGCGTCACGAGATGCTGGCCGCCTCCGAGCCGCACAAGGTCGCCAAGAGCTGACCGTCTTTCTACGAGAACGGACCGCCCCATTCGGGGCGGGCCGTTTTTAGGCTCGGTTCAGCGAATCACCGGTGTCAGTTGACTCCGGGGATCTGCGGGGCACGAGGGTCGTCGACACCGCCGCCGGAGAGCAGTGCCTGGGCCCCACCGTCGGCGTTCGGCTTCTCACCGCGCGGGATCTCCTTCAGGTTCCACCAGAAGCCGGCGTTGTCGAGCAGGTTCTCCTGGTAGTCGGAGATCGCCCAGCCAGCGATCGACGACGGGAAGCAGCCCGGCCAGACGGTCTTGATCTCGAGCGAGCGCGGAACCTTCTTGTCTCCGACCTTGCCGGTCGAGGACAGGGTGGGCGCGAACTTCCGGGGACCGTTGACTTCCTGCAGCGTCACGTTCTTGAAGGTGCCGTTCTCCGCGGTCACGCGGAGGACGCGCGTCATGTTCCAGATGCCCTTGGTCCACGGCTGGCCCGGCTGCATGCCGAACTGGCAGGTCACTGCTCCGGTGACGCGGAGGTTCGGCACAGCGGCCTCGGCAGGCGCGGCGGCCATCAGGGTGCCAGCGCCGATCGAACCGGCTGCGGTCACCGCGACGGCGGCGCGAGTGAGAATCTTCTTCATGATCATGGCCTTTCGTATAGTCCGTAGGACTCGGATAGTCAGTCATCAAGCGATGCGAACTCAGCGTTCCCCAACGCGACGCCCCACATCTTGCGTAACAGGGCCTTCACCCTATTCACAAGGTCATATCGGAGTCTGTGCCGTGAAACGTTACGGAGCGCAAGCACCCCGACGACCACACCGCCCACTACTTAGGTAAGCTTTACCTTCATGACTAGGGCGGGTGGGGCGCTGCTTCTCGCAGCGATGCTGGCCGCATTGTGCGTGGTCTCGCTGGCTGTGGGGTCCGGGGTGGGACCGCACGACGTGCCGTACTCCACCGTCGTCGACGGTCTGCTCCACCGCGATCGCGTCGACCCCGATCTGCTCACCCTGCTCGACGGCCGGCTCACGCGCACCGCCCTCGGCCTGCTGGCGGGCCTCGCGCTCGGGTCCGCCGGAGCCTTGACTCAGGGCCACACGCGTAACCCCCTCGCCGACCCGGGTCTGCTCGGCATCAACGCGGGCGCCGCCTGCGCGGTGGTGATCGGCGTCTTCGTCTTCGGCAGCACCGGCACCCTGGCGAACGCGGTGGCCGCGCTCCTCGGCGCCGGGCTGGCCGCGATCGGGGTCTTCGCGCTGGCCAACCTGTCCGGCGGCACCCCGCTGACCCTGCTGCTGGCCGGCACCGGACTGACCGCCTTCCTCATGGCGGTGACGTCGGCGATCGTGCTCAGCGACGGCGCCACCCTGGACGTGTGGCGCACCTGGAACGTCGGTGCGCTGGCCGGACGCGGCACCGATGTCCTCACCACCGCGCTCCCCTTCCTCGTCGCCGGCCTGGTGCTGGCGCTGGCCGGCGGCTGGTTCCTCAACCTGCTGAGCCTGGGCGACGACATGGCGACGGCGCTGGGCGGACGGGTCTGGCTGATCCGCCTCTCCGGCATGGCCACGATCACGCTGCTGGCCGGGGCGGCCACCGCCGCGTGCGGGCCGATCGTGTTCCTCGGCCTGGTGGCGCCGCACCTGGCCCGCGCCGTCACCGGTCCCGACTATCGGTGGGTGGTGCCTTTCTCGGCGCTCATCGGCGCCGCTCTGCTGATCGGGTGCGACGTGCTGGGCCGCGTGGTGGCGCGCCCCGGCGAGGTGCCCGCGGGCGTCATGCTCGCCCTCGTCGGCGGTCCCGCCCTGATCCTGATGGTGCGTCGCCGGAGGTTGCCCGCCGTATGAGCTCCCCCGACCTGCACCGTCCGACGATGACCGTCGGCCCCGCGACCTGGATCGTGAACAAGCGCGTCCTCCTGGTGGGCGCGGGCGCCGCCCTCGCCGCGGCGGCGGCCCTTCTCGTCAGCATCTCCCTCGGCTTCACCACGCCGGTCGACGTCGCCCGCATCCTCCTGGGCGGCGGTACCCGCGCCGAGAACGTGGTGGTGCTCGACGATGCGCTCCCCCGCGCGCTGATCGCCGGGCTGGTGGGCTGCGGACTGGGGCTGGCCGGCGCCTTGACCCAGCTCATCACCCGAAACCCGCTCGCGACCCCGGACCTGCTCGGCATCACCGCGGGCGCGAGCGTCGGGGCCGTCGCGGCGATCACCCTCGGCGCCGCGTCGGGCCTCTGGCCCGCCGACCTCGGCGTGCCGGTGGCGGCGTTGCTCGGCGGGCTGGCCGCGGCCGCCGGGATGTACGCGCTGTCGTTCCGGCGCGGCAGCGACATCGGGGCGAGCACGCTGCGTCTGATCCTCATCGGGGTGGGCCTGACCGCCATGTTGCAGGCGCTGACCGGCTTCCTGCTGGCCCGCGCGCAGGAATGGGACGCCGCCCGGGCGCAGCGGTGGATCGTCGGTTCGGTGTCCTACGGCAGCTGGCAGGTGGTGCCCGCGGCCGCGCTCGCCGTGACCCTCGGCCTCGCGTGGTCACTGCTGGCCGCCCGCGACCTGCGCACCCTCGGACTGGGCGTGGACACCGCCCGCGGTCTCGGCGTGCGCGTCGGACCGATGATGGCCGCGACCCTGCTGGTGGCGGTGATCGTCGCGGCACTGGCCGTCTCGGCGGCCGGACCGATCGCCTTCGTCGGGCTGCTCGCACCCCAGATCGCGCTGCGGCTGGCCGCCTCCGGCACGCCCCCGCCGATCACCTCCGGGCTCGTCGGCGCGGCCCTCGTGCTGTGCGCCGACGTGCTCACCCGCACCGCCCTGCCGGCCGGCCTGCCCGTCGGGGTGGCGACGGCAGCCGTCGGCGGACCCTTCCTCATCTACCTGATGATCACCACCGCCAGAAAGGCGATCGCATGACACGCTTGCGGGCCGAGGACCTCTCGGTGGGCTACGACGGCCGCCTCATCGTCGAACATCAGGACCTGGCCGTGCCGGACGGCGCGATCACCACCATCATCGGCCCCAACGGCTGCGGGAAGTCGACGATGCTGCGCGCCCTGGCGCGACTGCTGCCCGCGCGCACCGGGTCGGTCACCCTCGAAGGCGTCGACATCCGCTCCCTGCCGCCGAAGCGGGTCGCCCAGACCCTGGGGCTGCTCCCGCAGCAGCCGGTGGCACCGGAGGGCGTGCGGGTGGCCGATCTGGTCGCACGCGGCCGCCATCCGCATCAGTCCTGGTACCGGCAGTGGAGCAGCCACGATGCCGCCGCGGTGGAGAGCGCGATGGCACTGACGCACACCACCGAACTGGCCGACCGGCCGATCGAAGCGCTCTCCGGCGGCCAACGCCAACGCGTCTGGATCGCCCTCGCCCTGGCCCAGGAGACCGACCTGCTCCTGCTCGACGAACCGACCACCTACCTCGACCTCGCGCATTCGGTGGAGGTCCTGGATCTGGTGCACGACCTCAAGCACCGACACGGCAAGACCGTGGTGATGGTGCTGCACGACCTGAATCTCGCCGCGCGCTACAGCGACGTGATCGTGGTGATGGCCGACGGCGCGGTCATCGCGCAGGGTGCACCCAGCGAGATCCTGACTCCGGAACTGCTCCGGGAGGCGTTCGGTCTGACCGCGCTGGTGGTGGACGATCCGGTCTCCGGCGGCCCGATGGTGGTTCCCGTCGGCACGCGCGGCGGCGCCCCGGTCAGTCCCAGTCCCCGAGTCGCCTCGTCAGCAGCGCATGGCGACGCCGCCCCGGCGTGACCCCGAACCATCGCCGGCAACTCCGCGTCAGCGAGCTCTGCTCGGAGTAGCCCAGCTGGCGCGACACCGTCGACATCGGGACATCGGGGTTGGCCAGCAACCCGTCCGCGGTGTCGCGTCGCACCTGGTCGAAGAGTTCCTCGAAGCTCGTGCCCGCCGCCTGTAGCCGCCGTTGCAGCGCGCGCGGGTGCACCAGCAGCAGCTCGGAGACCTGAGCGACGTTCGCCCGGCCCACCGGCATCGAGCGATTGATCATGTCCGCGGCCGCATCGACGAACGCCGTCTCCCGATCGGTGCCGGCCATGAACCGGAGCGCCAGATCGTGCGCCAGCCGATCGCGCCGGCCGAGACGACGTTCCATCAGCGCGCGGGGAAACACCATGCTGCTGCGCGCGGCCTCGAACTCCACCGGGCAGCCGAAGTACTTGACGTACACGTCGCGCTCGGCGATCTGCGGGTGCTCGAAGGTCACCCGGGTGGGGTGGAACTCCGCTCCGGCCGACGTCGAGAACGGCACGTAGCGATCCTGGGCGCCCACCACCCGACGGTCGATCCCCATGCGCCGGAGGAAGTCGTCGGCGTCCGCTCCCAATTCGGTCAGCATCTCCGGCAGTTCGCTCAGCGATGCCGCGCTGATCAGATCGGACATGGTCTCCAAAGTAAAAACTGGCTCGGGCCGATCGTCCGCGAGTTCTACTCGGCGACCGAGCACTACCTGTTCACCGAGCTGGACACCGAGGAGTGGTTGGCCCATCCCGGATCGGTGGGCAAGGCGCTGGTGGGCCGGGCCCACATCCTGGACGGCGACGGGCGCCCGGTTCGCCCCGGGACGGTGGGCGAGATCTGGTCGGCGGGCGGACCGCAGTTCACCTATCTCCACGATCCCGACAAGACCGCCGACTCCCGAAACGACAGCGGGTGGACCACGGTCGGCGATCTCGGCTACCTCGACGACGACGGGTATCTGTACCTGTCGGAGCGGCGATCGGATCTCATTCTGTGCGGCGGGGTGAACATCTACCCGCAGGAGGCCGAGAACCTCCTGATCACCCATCCGGGCGTGGTCGACGCCGCGGTCTTCGGCGTGGACCACGACGAGCTCGGTCAGGTGGTGCACGGCGCCGTCCAGCTGAGTCCCGGGGTGCCCGACGACGAGGCGACGCAGGACCGATTGCTGACCTACCTCACCGATCGGCTCTCGACCTACAAGTGCCCACGCGCCCTGGACTTCGTGGCCGCACTGCCCCCGGCTACCGACCGGCAAACTGCTCCGCCGCGAACTGGTAGCCGAGCACCGCCGCCCCGACTAAGAACGCGCCGACTAAGAACGCGCCGACTAAGAACGCGGCGGCGGAGGCCCTGCCGGACGCGGACCGCCGGGCCCGACCGGACCGCGCGGCGGCTGCTGGGGACCGGTGGTCCCGTGCGGCGGCCGCGCACCCATCGGCGGCGGCGGGAACGGAGGGCCGGTCGGACGTCCACCCGCCTGCGGCGGCATCGGAGCCCCGCCCTGGGGACGACCGGCCGGCGGCCCCGTGGGCCGCGGCTGCTGGACGGCATAGCGGGCCGTCGCCGCGTCCGGCACCGGCGCCCCGACGACCGTCTGCTCCTCCGGGACCGGCGCGGCCGCCGACGGGGCGGGCACCGGATCGTCGGCCGCCAGCGGGATCACCAGCTCGGCCGCGCGGGAGGCCCGGCGACGCGCCTGGTCGATGTCGGCGCCGGTGGCCACCGCGACACCCATGCGCCGCTTCGCGAAACTCTCGGGCTTGCCGAACAGCCGCAGGTCCACCTGCGGGTCGGCGAGCGCCTGCGCCACCCCGGCGAACCGGATCGCGGGCTCGTCGTGCTGACCGTAGATCACCGCCGAGGCGCCCGGGGACAGCAGCTCGGTGGTCACCGGCAGGCCCAGGACCGCGCGTGCGTGCAGCTCGAATTCGGAGAGGCGCTGCGTCGCCAGCGTCACCAGCCCGGTGTCGTGCGGACGAGGACTGACCTCGGAGAAGAACACCTCGTCGCCCTTGATGAACAGTTCGACGCCGAAGATGCCGCGCCCGCTGAACCGTTGATCGGCGGCACCCATGGCCGCCGCGATCCGCGCCGCGATGGAGCGGGCCGCCCCGTAGGCGATCTCGCTCATCGGCTGCGGCTGCCAGCTCTCCACGTAGTCGCCGTCGGTCTGGCGGTGGCCGATCGGCTCGCAGAAGTACGTGGCGAGTTCACCGGTCGCCGGATCCACCGCACGCACCGTCAGCAGCGTCACCTCGTAATCGAAGTCGACGAACCGCTCCACGATGACCCGCGTGGAGCTCACCCGCCCGCCGGTCATCGCGATGTCCCAGGCCGAGTCGACGTCGGCGTCGCTACGCATCACCGACTGACCCTTGCCCGACGACGACATCACCGGCTTCACCACGCAGGGGTAGCCCACCCGGTAGGCGGCCGCCCGCAGTTCCTCGGCGGAATCGGCGAACAGGTACGCCGACGTCGGCAGCCCCAGCTCCTCGTCGGCCATGCGCCGAATGCCTTCGCGGTCCAGGGTCAGCGAGACGCCCTTGGCGCTCGGAATGATCTCGGCCAGCCCCTGCGCTTCCACCTCGACGAGCGCATCGGTGGCGATGGCCTCGATCTCCGGGAGCACATAGCGCGGGCGGTGCTTGTCGATCACCGCGCGCACCGCGACGGGATCCATCATGTCGATCACTTCGGCGGCGTGCGCCACCTGGTGGGCGGGCGCGCCCGCGTAGCGATCGACGGCGATCACCTCCACCCCGAGCCGCTGCAGCGCGATGGTGACTTCCTTGCCGAGTTCACCGGAGCCGAGCAGCATCACTTTCACCGCATTGGGCGAGCACGGGGTGCCGAACACTTCGGCGGGACCGAACGGACCGGCGTCCGCGCTGGGCGCAGGAGCGTCGGATTCTTGAGGCGACGTCATGCCCCGCAGTCTACGGCGGATCGACGGCCGGATCCCCCGACGGTGTGTTCGGGATCAGCCGGGGCACGAACAGCTCGGTGGGTTCGTCGCGGCCGCGCAGGACGACGGCGTCGACCGCCTTCCATCGCGTGCGTTCGCCGGGTTCGGCGGCGGCCACCACCCGGCCGCTGGCCCACGGCACCCGCGGGTCCGCCTTGGCGGCCTCGGAGATGCGGGCGCCCTCGTTCACCGGGTCGCCGATCACCGTGTACTCGAAGCGGGAGATGGCCCCGACGTTGCCGGCCACCACGGGGCCGTAGCTCACGCCGATCCCCGCCCGCAGGTCCGGGACCTCGCTGCGCAACCGTTGGGCCACCTCGCGGGCCGTCCGCAGGGCGGCGCCGGCCGGATCGTCGATCTCCACCGGCGCACCGAAGATCGACAGCACCGCATCGCCCTCGAACTTGTTGACCAGCCCGTCGTGGCGCTCGGTGGCGTCGACGATCACCGCGAAGAACTGGTTGAGCAGGTCCACCACGTCGGTCGGCGACCGCCGGGCGGCCAGTTGCGTCGACCCGATGACGTCGACGAAGACCACCGCCACCACGCGCTCGGCGCCGCCCAGTTCCGGGTCGGTGCGCAGGGCCGCCGAGGCCACGTCGCGCCCCACGTGCCGACTGAAGATGTCCCGCATGCGTTCCTGCTCCCGCAGGTCCGCGACCATGGTGTTGAAACCGAACTGCAGTTCGCCGAGCTCGGAGGCGTCGTAGACCACGAGGTCGTGGTCGGCGTCCACCTCACCGCTGCGCACCCGCACCATCCCGTCCCGGACGCTGCGGATCGGTCCGGTCACGCTCCACGCGAACAGCACCATCACCAGCATGCCGACGCCCACGGCCACCCCGGCGAGCACGGTGACCGCCACGAAGACGTTCATCTTGGACGTCTCGGGCGAGAAGGCGGCGAAGAAGACCACCAGGAAGATCCCGACCAGCGGCACCCCGGTGCCCACCAGCCAGGCCGACAACGCGCGCGAGCGCACCGACGAGCCGCGCCAGCTCAGGCCGGCCTGCAGGATCTTGGCCGACACCGGCCGCAGCAGCAGATCGGTCAGCAGGTTCGCAATGGCCACCACCACCAGAGCGCACATCACGGTGATGAGCACGGCCTTGGGGATCAGCTCGGTGTCGACCGAGCCGTACAGGAAGCCGAACAGGATCGCGGCGCCGAGCCACAGCACGAACTGCAGCCACATCAGCCGCCGGCGCGCGGCGAAGGTGCGGCGCACGTCGACGGGCGTGGGGATCTGATCGTTGATCGACCACCGCAGCCCGCGGGTGACGATCACCGTCCCGACCGCGGCCCCGATGAGCAACGCCACCGCGGCGTAGACCGGAATCCCCACCACGTTGATCAGGAGCAGGTCTCGCCGCAGGAACGACGGCTCCGGGATCCCGACCGCGCCCAGCGACACCGCGATCACCACGCCGACCAGGTTCGCGAAGATCAGGGCGGCGGTGAGCAGCACCTGAATCCGGATACGGACCCGGCGCGTGTCCTGGTCGGCGGAGCCGAGCAGGATCGAGCCGTAGTCCCGGCTGATCCGGGGTGCCCGCAGGCGTGGTGTCGCGAACCTGCCGGGCACCGGAAGGGTCAGACCAGCTCGCGGCGCACGATCGTCTGATCGCGTCCCGGGCCGACACCGATGCACGACATGTACGCGCCGGACAGCTCCTCCAGACGCAGGATGTAGGCCTGCGCGTTCGCGGGCAGCTCCTCGAAGCTGCGGCACGCCGAGATGTCCTCGGTCCAGCCGGGCATGGTCTCGTAGATCGGCTTGGCGTGGTGGAAACCGGTCTGGGTCATCGGCATCTCGTCGTGCCGTTCCCCGTCCACGTCGTAGGCCACGCAGATCGGGATCTCCGCGATCCCCGACAGCACGTCGAGCTTGGTCAGGAAGTAGTCGGTGATGCCGTTGATCCGGGTGGCGTAGCGCGCGATCACCGCGTCGAACCAGCCGCAACGACGGGCGCGCCCGGTGGTGACACCCACCTCGCCGCCGGTGACCGCCAGGTATTCGCCCCACTCGTCGAACAGCTCGGTGGGGAAAGGTCCCTCACCGACGCGGGTGGTGTACGCCTTGAGGATGCCCAGGACGGTCTCGATCTTGTTGGGACCGATGCCGGCGCCGACGGCCGCGCCGCCCGCGGTCGGGTTGGACGAGGTCACGTACGGGTAGGTGCCGTGATCGACGTCGAGCAGCGTGCCCTGACTGCCTTCGAGCAGGACGGTCTCGCCGCGCTCGAGCGCCTCGTTCAGCAGCAGCTGCGTGTTGGCGATGCGGTGCTTGAAGCCCTCGGCCAGCTCCAGCGTCTCGTCCACCACCTGCTGCGGGTCCAGCCCCTTGCGGTTGTAGATCTTGGTGAGCACCTGGTTCTTGAACTCCAGGGCGGCCTCGACCTTCTGGGTGAGGATCTTCTCGTCGAGCACGTCGGCCACTCGGACACCCACGCGCGCGATCTTGTCCTGATAGCAGGGTCCGATACCGCGACCGGTGGTGCCGATCTTGCTGTTGCCGAGGAAACGTTCGGTGACCTTGTCGATGGCCACGTGGTACGGCATCAGCAGGTGCGCGTCGGCGGAGATCATCAGGCCGGACGTGTCGACGGCCCGATCCTCCAGCCCCTTCAACTCGGTCAGCAGCACCGACGGGTCGATGACCACGCCGTTGCCGATCACGTTGTTCACGCCCGGGGTGAGGATTCCCGAGGGGATCAAGTGGAGGGCGAAGGTCTCCCCGTTCGGCAGGACGACCGTGTGTCCCGCGTTGTTTCCGCCCTGGTAGCGCACCACCCACTGCAGCTTCTCGCCCAGTAGATCGGTCGCCTTACCCTTGCCCTCGTCGCCCCATTGGGCGCCGATCAGCACAATCGCAGCCATGTCAGGTGCTCCTCCTGTTCGCGGACAACCCTACTGGGTGAACGGCGCAGATACCCTATTGGAGTGGTATCGATCCAGATCGTCCCGCCGCCCGCGGGCGCCGAAGCAGCCGCCCTGTCCCGCATCGTGACCGGTGCACTCACCGACCCCGCCGTCACTCGCCTCATCGTCGTTCCGGCCGCGAACGAGGTCCGGCCCGACGTCGCGCTCTCTCAGGTGGTCGGGGTCCTGATGCGTCACGAACGGCTCGACGCGGAGATCGCGTACGTGCCGTCGACGGCCACTCGCGCCACCAAGATCTACGGCCTCCCGCATGGCGACGCGGCCATGATGCTCGCCGAAAACGGTGTGGCACAAGAACTTCCACTGATTCGCGACGACGCGGCGACGGTCCTGGTCGGCCGCGCACGCCATCTCGGCGCCGACGGCGCCAAACTGCACGGCGAGACCTACGTCGATTCCGAGCGCCTGTTCGACGGCGACGTCCGCGGCGTGGTGATCGAGCCGACGCCGGAGCTGCCCGGGGTCCGGGCCCGCCTGGATCGGCGCCTCCCTGGCGGCTGGCTCACCGGCCGCGCCGCCCAGACCGGCGGCACCAATCTCATCGTCGAACGCGAAGGCGTCCGGACCGAGCGCGTGGTGAAGCGGTCCACGTTCTACCGTCACCACCTGAATTGGAAGCTGGTCCGCCCGTGAACGGCACCTCGACACTCACCGCCCTGCGCGCGGTCCGCCCCGGCCCGGTCTTCCTCGGCCTGGTGGTCGCGACCGTCGCCGGCGGCGTCCTGCTCTGGCAGAGCGGGATCGAACGGTCCGCCGCCTCGATCGGCGGCATGTGGCTGCTGATCCTGGGCGGCTGGGTGATCTCGCTGTGCCTGCACGAGTTCGCGCACGCGTTCACCGCTTTTCGCTACGGCGACCAGTCGGCCGAACTACGCGGCTACCTCACCCTCGACCCCCGCCGATACACCCACCCGGCGCTGTCGTTGGGGCTGCCGCTGCTGATCATCGTGCTCGGCGGCATCGGCTTTCCCGGCGGCGCCGTGTACCTGCACACCGGCGGCATGACCAAGGGGCAACGCACCCGGGTCAGCCTCGCCGGTCCGGCCACCAACCTGATCCTGGGCATCGTGCTGCTGCTGGCGGTGCGGCTGATCCCGCTGTCGGAGGAATACGGCAACCTCCTCGCCGGCCTCACCATGCTCGCGTTCCTGCAGATCACGGCGACGGTGCTCAACCTGATCCCGATTCCCGGGTTCGACGGCTACGGCGCGATCGAGCCGTACCTCTCATCGCAGACGCGGCAGAGCGCCGCGAAGATCGCTCCCTACGGCTTCCTGCTGGTCTTCGCGCTGCTGTTCATCCCGTTCCTGAACCGCGCCTTCTTCGACGTCATCTACGCGATCATCGGCCTGTTCGACGTGCCCACCTGGCTGATCTCCGAGGGATGGCGCCTGTTCCTGTTCTGGAACTCGCTGCCGCTGTAACCGCGCCCGCACCCGCGTCGTCCGCAGGTCAGCGGCTCACCAGGTCAGTTCCTCACAGCAGGCGCCGTCCTGCGTCGAGGGGTTCACCTGCACGGTGGCGTGCACCAGGCCGTGCGCGGTGAGCACCGAGCGTGCCGCGGCCAGCACGCGCGCATAGTCTCCGTCGCTCACCACATGCACGGTCGCCACATCCATTCCGGTGGTCACCGACCAGACGTGCAGGTCGTGGACGTCCACCACGGCCTCGATGGCGAGCAGTTCCCGGCGCAGTGCGGGCACGTCCACATGTTCGGGCGCCTGCTGGTTGAGGATTTTCAGCGCGTCCTTGGCCAGCCGCACGGCCCGCGGGACCACCCAGAGGGCGATGAGGACGGCGACCACCACGTCGGCGTAGCGCCAGCCGGTGGTCATGGTGACCACACCCGCGGTAAGCACGCCCACGCTGCCCACCGCGTCGGCGAGCACCTCGAGATAGGCCCCGCGGACCGCGATGGAGGCCTTCGCATCGGCGCGCAGCAACAGCATCACCGCGACGTTGACGGCCAGGCCGATCACCGCGACGATCACCAGGGTCGCCCCGGGCACCTCGGGCGCGCCTCCCCCGATCCGTTCGATCGCCTCGTACAGAATGAAGATCCCCACGCCGATCAGCAGCGCGGCGTTGAGCACGGCGGTGAAGACCTCCGCGCGGAACCAGCCGAAGCTGCGCGCGTCGGTGATCCGTCCGTGCCGCGACAGCAGCAGCGCACTGAGCCCCATGGACAGCGCCACCACATCGGTGAGCATGTGTCCGGCGTCGGCGATCAGCGCCAGCGAGTCGATCGCGATACCGACGAAGAGTTCGACGAAGAAGTAGGAGCCGATGAGCCCCACGGCCACCGCCATCGGCCAGAGCCGCCGCCGGGAGCCGCCGGCCGCCAACTCCGCCGCGCTCGGACCGTGGGAATGGCCCTCATGACCGTGTGAAGTACCCATGAACTGAATATATGCGCGTTTACGCATATATGACAACCCCGGTGCTCCCGGAATGTTCAGTCCACCCGCAGCTGCGCGATCGCCGACTCGCGCTTGAGCCCGGCCACCATCAGCATGTCCACCAGCAGGGAACGTAACTCCACCAGGAGGGCGATCTCCGAGACATCGCCGCCGCCGGCCTCGATGAGCTTGCGGGTGTCGTTGATCGCCGGGCGCGCCCGCCGCACGATGGTCCGCAGTTCCCGCGCCGCGTCGGCCCCGTCCGGGGAGCCGCCGGGCTCGGCCAGCATCAGTCGGCGCAACACCTCGAAACCGTCCGGCAGGGCCGCGACCAGACGCAGGACCGCAGGCTCCACCGAGACGCCGCGCTGCGTCAGACCCAGCGCGCGGCGCGCACAGATCCGGAAGTTGCGCACCGCATTGTCCAGCGGCTCGCCGGTGGCCGCGATCTTGTCCAACCGGGACCGCTCGAACCAGTACAGCGGGGACATCCACCCCACCTCACTGCCGGCCCGCATGTTCGAGAACATCGAATCGACCTGCCCCTGCGTGGCTCGGGCGCGCGCCAGCACCCGGTACACGGCGTCATCGTCCTCGTCGGCCAGCGCGCGCGCCAGGTCCCGGGACAGATCGCGCAGCGTCGCCAACAGGGTCGCCGCATCCCGCCGCGCCCGGTGGGCCGGATTGAACGGGACTAACGCGCCGATCACCAGCGCCACGCCACCGCCGATCATCGCGTCGACGGCCCGTTCGTAGCCCGCCGCATCGCCCGGCGGCAGCAGGGTGGCCACCAGCACCGCGGAAGCTCCCGCCTGATTGGTGATCATCGGGGCGCCGTCGAGGAGCACGGCCGCCGTCATCGCCAACGCCACCACCACGCCGATCTGCCACGGCCCGGACCCGATCACCGAGATCACCAGGTCGCCGACGATGATGCCGATCAGCACCCCGCCGATCAGCTCGATCGATCGCCGCCAGCGTTTGGCCAGCACCAGGCCGAGCGAAGAGACCGCCGCGATCGGCGCGAAGAACGGTCGGTTGTGGTGCAGCAGATCGAAGGCGATGAACCAGGCCAGGCCGCCGGCGAGCGCGCACTGCAGAATCGGCACCAGTGACAGGCCGAGGCGCCGCACCCGCTTGGCCACCGGCGCCGGCAACCGGTCGATCAGATGCGAACGCGTGGTCCGCATCCGATCGATGGTCATCATGCGTGCGTTATTCAGTCCAGGCCGAGCTCGGCGATGGCCCGGGGGTCGCTGTCATTCAGCAGGTCCAGGCACCGCAGGTACTCGTCTTCTTCGCCGATCAGCTGAGCGGCCCGCGCGAGGGCGCCGACGCAGCGCAGGAAACCACGGTTGGGTTCGTGGCTCCACGGCACCGGACCGTAGCCCTTCCAGCCGTGCCGCCGCAGCTGGTCCAGCCCGCGATGGTAGCCGGTCCGCGCGTACGCGTAACCCGCCATCTGCCGCGCCCGGTCCGGGCCTTCCGGCGAATCGGCCGCCTCGGCACCCTGCAGCGCGGCCTCGGCGAGGTACGCCCAGGCGATGGATGCGGACGGGTACTGCGCGGCCACCGCGGCGGGGTCGGCGCCGTTGAGCAGATCGCTCTCGGCGTCGTCGTCTCCGGTCAGCAACGTCGGCGGGGGTCCCAGGAGGTCTCCAAATGAGGTCACCCTGCCATTCAATCACCCCGAGGCCGTGGCCCGCCCCGACGCGACGGCCCGACGATTCGATACTCTCATCGTTGTGTCGCCGCCAGTGACACGCCGAATGTCCCCCGAATGTAGGAACGACGCCGCATGCCGACTCCGGATAACGACAAGAACAGCGCCGTACAGAAGGTGGTCGACGCCTTCCGCGCCCGTCGCGCCGGCGAGTCCGACCCGGTAGACACCGCGGCCCCCGACGAGGGCGCCGAGACCCCGGTCGTGCAGATCCAGCCGGGCGAGGCGCCGGGCGGCGGCGACTCCGAATCCCCCACGAAGGCCTTCGCCATTCCGACGGCCGCCGCCGCGACCGACGACGCCGAGCCCGCCGAGTCCGCGGACGAGCAGGTCGACGTTCCCGCGACGCAGGACGCTGACGCCGACACCGCTGACGCCGATACCGCTGACTCCGATACCGATGCCGATGACGATGCCGAAGCTGCGGCCGAGGCGGACACCGACGAGGCCGCCGCTGCCCGCGGCGAGACCCCGGTGGTCGCCATCGCCGGCTCCGGCGAGCGCGCACAGACCCCGACCCGCCGCGCCGTGGAATCGGTCGATCCGGATGCCACGCCGCGGGCACCGATCGTCGAACACGGCGTCGCGCTCGACGCCGAGGACCCGGACGAGGACACCCCCGACGAGACCGCCGACGACAGCGCCGAGACCGAGGTGATCGATGTCGCGGCCGCCGGTGCCGCGGTGGCAGCGGCCGCCGCCGGTGCCACCGCCGCCAACGCCTCCGCGGCCACCGAGCAGATCGCCGTGCCCGCCGAGGTCGCCGCCGCGACCCAGTCCGGCGAGCAGGGCTGGTCCACCACTGCACACCAGCCGGAAGTGATCCCGCCCGCAGCTGCGGCCGACGCCCCGGCCAAGGACGGCAAGAGCCGCGCGGGCCTGTGGGCCGCCGTCATCGTGGCCGTGCTCGTCGTGGCCGGCGTGCTCACGTGGTTCTTCGCCTTCAACGAGTCCGATCAGGACAAGGTGGCCGATGTCGCCGAGCAGTATCAGACGGCGATGGCCGAGGGCGACCTGGAGACGCTGAAGGCCATCACCTGCGGCGAGCAGTACGCCACCTACTCGACGATCTCGCCGGAGGACTTCGCGAAGGCGTTCCAGTCGCAGAAGGACCGGAACCAGATGATGCTCTTCAAGGACATCAACGCGGTGGCCATCGACGGGGACGTCGCACGCGTCGGCGTCGACGTGTATAGCACCGACGACCCGGACAACACCACCTCCGCACAGGTCACCCTGAACAAGGTCGACGGCGAGTGGAAGGTGTGCGCGAAGCCCTGAGCCTCGCCCCCGACGCCTCGCCCCCGATACCTCGTCACAGACGAGAAATCCCCCGCCCTCTTCGTGAGGGCGGGGGATTTTCTGCTGTCGGGGACCGAGCGGATCAGGCGCTGATCGACTTGCCGGCCGATTTGAGGTCGTGGCAGGCCTCGATGACACGCTCGGTCATCGCGGCTTCGGCCTTCTTCAGGTAGCTTCGCGGGTCGTAGACCTTCTTGTTGCCCACCTCGCCGTCCACCTTCAGCACACCGTCGTAGTTGCTGAACATGTGGCCGGCCACCGGGCGGGTGAAGGCGTACTGGGTGTCGGTGTCGACGTTCATCTTGATGACGCCGTAGCTCAGCGACTCCTCGATGTCCTCGGTCGACGAACCCGAACCGCCGTGGAAGACGAAGTCGAAGGGCAGGCTGCCGGGCTCCAGGCCCAGCTTGGCCACCGCGGCGTCCTGGCCTTCCTTGAGCACCGACGGCTTCAGCTTCACGTTGCCCGGCTTGTAGACGCCGTGCACGTTGCCGAAGGTGGCGGCCAGCATGTACTGGCCCTTCTCACCGACGCCGAGCGCGTCGACGGTCTTCTCGAAGTCCTCGATCGAGGTGTACAGCTTGTCGTTGATCTCGGCTTCCACGCCGTCTTCTTCGCCGCCGACGACGCCGATCTCCACCTCGAGGATGATGTTGGCCTTGTTGCTCAGCTCCAGCAGTTCCTGCGCGATCTCGAGGTTCTCGTCGATCGGCACGGCCGAACCGTCCCACATGTGCGACTGGAACAGCGGGTTCTGGCCGTTGTCGACGCGCTCCTGCGAGATCGCCATCAGCGGCCGCACGAAGGTGTCGAGCTTGTCCTTGGGGCAGTGGTCGGTGTGCAGGGCGACGGTGATGTCGTACTTGGCGGCGATCACGTGCGCGAACTCGGCCAGGGCCACGGCGCCGGTCACCATGTCCTTGACGCCCAGGCCGGAGCCGAACTCGGCGCCACCGGTGGAGAACTGGATGATGCCGTCGCTGCCCGCGTCGGCGAAGCCCTTGATCGCGGCGTTGACGGTCTCCGAGGAGGTGCAGTTGATGGCCGGATAGGCGTAGCCGCCCGCCTTGGCCTTGGCGATCATCTCGACATACTTCTCGGGGGTGGCGATGGGCATCAGAATCCTCCAGCGATACGGGCCGCACTCAGGCGTTTCTTGTCGCTTTCCAGTATGCCGGTAACCGCTGCTGGGGGAGCCATGCCCCCGACAAGGCAGGCAAGATCACACAACGGACCAGGTCAGCGGTGCCGCGAATGGACCACTTCCTCGGTACCCTGGGGCCTCGTGATCGACGCTACGCCCTCCCCGACGACGTCCGACGACCCCGCTGCGACCCGGCTCACCCCCGGCGAGTTCCTCGCCGACATGGTGCGCGGCGCGCTCATCGGGATCGCCGAGACCATCCCGGGGGTCTCCGGTGGCACCATCGCGCTGGTCACCGGCATCTACAGTCGGCTCATCGCCGCGGCCAAGCACCTGACCGACGTGGGCAAGGCCGTGCTCACCCGCGGTGACTGGAGAACCGCTGCCCGACAGGTGGATTGGCGCCTGCTGGTGCCGGTCGCGATCGGCATGGCGCTGGTGGTCTTCTCCATCGCCGGGCTGATGGAATCATTCGTCACCGATCAGCCGGTCGCGTCCAAGGCCCTGTTCATGGGCATGATCGCCATGTCCGTGGCGATCCCGTTCCTGGAGATCACCCCGGGCGCACTGTCGACCGCCCCGGCGCGCTGGAGCGCGGCGGCCTGGTTCGTCGGCGCGGCCGCCGTGGTCGGGGTGCTCACCTCGCTGCCCCGGTCGGAGATCTCAGATCCGGCGCTGCCGCTGGTCTTCGTGGTCGCGGCCGTCGCGATCTGCGCACTGGTGCTGCCGGGCGTGTCCGGCTCGTTCGTGCTGCTGGTGGTGGGGCTGTACGCCGCCACCATGAACGCCGTCGACAATCTCGACGTCGCCTACCTGGCCGTGTTCGCCCTGGGTGCGCTCTTCGGTCTCGTCGTCTTCGTCCGCGCACTCGAGTGGGTGCTCGCCCACCACCACACCGTCGCGATGGTGGCGGCGGCCGGACTGATGACCGGGTCGCTGCGCGCACTGTGGCCGTGGCAGAACGACGACGGCGGGCTGCAGGGCGTCGGCGACGACTGGCCGATGGCGCTCGGGCTGTTCGTGGTCGGCGCGGGCCTGGTGGCCGTCGTCGCCTACTTCCAGCGCAAGCAGTACCGCGTCGACGCCGCGAACGCCTGACTCGGCAATCCCCCACCGCCGTACGCCTGACTCTGCAGATCTCCCACCGGCGTACGCCTGACTCTGCAGATCTCCCACAGGCGTACGCCTGACCAGGCACTCAGGCGTTTGCCAGGCGCCGGCGGGTATCCTCTCCGTTCGTGATCGAAACCGTCCTCGCTCAAAGCACCACGCAGCTGGCCCTGTTGCCGAGCTTCCTCGACCCGGTGAATCTGCTGAACTCGTTCGGCGGCTGGATTCTGGGCGGCCTGCTCCTCGTGGTCTTCATCGAGTCGGGGCTGCTGTTCCCGCTCCTGCCCGGCGACTCGCTGCTGTTCACGGCGGGCCTCATCGTGGCGGCCAAGTCGGCCGAGGTCGAGCCCTTCGCCCCGCTGTGGGTCCTGCTGGTCACCATCCCGATCGCCGCCTTCCTCGGCGATCAGGTGGGCTACTTCATCGGCAACAAGCTCGGCTATTCGCTGTTCAAACCGAGCAACAAGGTGCTCAAAGAGTCCTACATCGTCGAGGCGCACCAGTTCTTCGAAAAGCACGGTCCGATCACCATCGTGCTGGCCCGCTTCGTGCCGATCGTCCGCACCTATGCACCGCTGGTGGCCGGCGCCGCCCGGATGCGGTACTCGATCTTCGTCACCTACAACATCGTCGGCGCGGTGCTGTGGGGCTGCGGCGTGACTCTGCTCGGCTACTTCCTCGGCCAGATCCAGTTCATCGCCGACAACGTCGACTACATCTTCATCATCATCGTGCTGGTCTCGGTGATCCCGATATTCGTCGAGATCTTCAAGCGCTGGCGGGCCAGCCGCGCGCCCATCGTCGAAACGCCGATCGACCTGGACGCCCCGAACGACGAGCCGTCGTACCGGGACCGTCCCGACGCCTGAGACCAGACGCGCCCCGGAGCGCGCGCCGGATACTCGAAGGCATCGCGGCGGGGTCCGGGGCGCGGACGTTCTCCGCTCGGCGGCGAACCGTCAGTGGCTCTCCACCCAGAAGTCCAGCTCCAGCTCGTCCACCGGGCCGGGACTGACCTGGTACTTCGCCAGGTCGGTGACGCCGGCCGCGGTGAGCACGGCGTCGTCGATGTAGAACTGACCGGTCGGACCGCCCACCGGGCCGGTGATGATCTCCATGGCCGCATCGGCCATGATCTCCGCGGTCCGGCTGGCCGACACCAGGTCGTCGCCGAGGATGTTGCGCACGGCGGCGGTGTCGATGGTGGTCCGCGGCCACAGCGAGTTCACCGCGATACCGTCCGCCTGCAGTTCCCGCGCCAGCCCCAGGGTCACCAGCGACATCGAGAACTTCGAGATCGTGTAGCCGGTGCCGATCTGGTCGAACCACTTCGGATCCAGGTTCAGCGGCGGGGACAGGGTGAGGATGTGCGCGTTGGACGAGGCCCGCAGATGCTCGATCGACAGCTTCGACAGCAGGAACGACCCGCGCGCATTGATGTCCTGCATGAGGTCGTACTTCTTCATGCCGAGGTCTTCGGTGCGCGTGATGTCCAGGGCGCTGGCGTTGTTCACCACGATGTCGATACCGCCGAAGCGCTCGACGGTCTGCGCCACGGCGGCCGCCACCTGCTCGTCGTCGCGGACGTCGCCGACGATGGGCAGGGCCTGCCCGCCGGCCTCTTCGATCTTGGCGGCCGCGGTGAACAGGGTGCCGGGCAGCGAGGGATGCGGCTCGGCGGTCTTGGCGATCAGCGCGATGTTCGCCCCGGCCGCGGCGGCCTTGAGTGCGATCGCTTCGCCGATGCCGCGGCTGCCGCCGGACATGATCAGAGTGCGCCCGGCGAGCGGACGGGAAGAGTCGAGCGACATGACTGGATTGTCCTTACTGTGCGGGTGGGTGACGGTTGCGGGCCCGGGGGCCTACTTGGGCGCCATGCGGATCGCGCCGTCGAGGCGGATCGTCTCGCCGTTGAGCATGCCGTTGTCGACGATGTGAGCCACCAGCGACGCGTACTCGTCGGCCTTGCCCAGACGCGAGGGATGCGGCACCTGCTGGCCGAGGGAGGCCTGCGCGGCCTCGGGCAGGCCGGCGAGCATCGGGGTCTCGAAGATGCCGGGCGCGATGGTGACCACGCGGATCGCCGAGGCGGCCAGTTCGCGGGCGATCGGGAGTGTCATCGCGGCCACCGCGCCCTTGGAGGCGGCGTAGGCGGGCTGGCCGATCTGGCCGTCGAAGGCCGCCACCGAGGCGGTGTTCACGATCACGCCGCGATCGCCGTCGACCGGCTCGTTGCCGACCATCGCGGCCGCGGCCAAGCGGATCACGTTGAACGTGCCGACCAGGTTGATCGCGATGACCCGCTCGAAGACCTCCAGCGGCAGCGGCCCGCCGCGACCGAGCACCTTGCCGGGGGTGCCGACGCCGGCGCAGTTGACCACGGTGCGCAGCGGGCCGAGTTCGGTGGCCGCGGCGACGGCGGCGGCCACGTCGGCCTCCGACGTCACGTCCGCGGGGACGAACACCGCCCGGTCACCGAGGGCGGCCGCGGCGGCGGCGCCGTCGGAACCGGGCAGGTCCACCAGCACCACGGCCGCACCGCGCTGGTGCAGTGCGCGCGCGGTGGCGTTGCCGAGGCCGGAGGCGGCACCGGTGACGAGGGCGACGGAGTCGGTGAGATTCATGGAGGGTCCTCTTCCAGGAGTGAACGAGCGATTGCTGCGTAGGGGTCGGTACGTGGGGACGGTCAGAGTGCGGCGAGGCCGCGGGCGATCACCAGGCGTTGGATCTGGTTGGTGCCCTCGAAGATCTGGGTGATCTTGGCTTCGCGCATGAAGCGTTCGACGCGGAAGTCACGGGTGTAGCCGTTGCCGCCGAAGACCTGCACCGCGTCGGTGGTCACCTTCATCGCGGTGTCGGTGGCGACGAGCTTGGCCACCGAGGCCTGCCGCGAGTACGGCAGGCCGCGGTCGCGCCGCCGCGCCGCGTCGAGGTAGGTGGCCCGCGCCGAGTCGACGGCCGCGGCCATGTCGGCGAGGAAGAAGCCCAGACCCTGGTGCTCGATGATGGCCTTGCCGAAGGTCTCGCGTTCCTTCGCGTAGGCCACCGCCGCGTCGAGGGCGGCCTGGGCGATGCCGGTGGCCACGGCGGCGATACCGAGCCGGCCCGAATCCAGTGCGCTGAAAGCGATCTGGAGGCCCTGCCCCTCCGCGCCGAGGCGTCGGTCGGCGGGCACCAGGGCGTCGTCGTAGACGGCGGAGGTGGTCGGCACCGCGGCCAGACCCATCTTCTCTTCCGGCTTGCCGAAGGTCAGCCCCTCGGTGTCACCGGGCACCAGGAAGCACGAGATGCCCTTGGAGCCCTCGCCGGTCCGGGCGAACAGGTTGTAGGCGTCGGCGATGCCGCCGTGGGTGATCCACGCCTTGGTGCCGCGGATGCGGTAGTCCTCGCCCACCCTGGTCGCACGGCACTGCAGCGCCGCCGCATCCGAGCCCGCGTCCGGTTCGGACAGGCTGTAGGCGCCGATGGCCTCGCCGCCGAGCATGCCGGGCAGCCACCGCGCCTTCTGCTCGTCGGTGCCGTACGTCGCGAGCGGGAAGCAGGAGAGCACGTGCACGCTGATGGCCACGCCGACCGCGGCCCAGCGCGCACCGATCTCCTCCAGCACCTGCAGGTACACCTCGTAGGGCTGGTCCCCGCCGCCGAACTCCTCCGGGTACGGCAGACCGAGCAGTCCGGCCTCGCCGAGCGTGGCGAAGACGCCCTCGGGGTAGGTCTCGGCCTTCTCGTGCTGATCGACGATGGGATCGAGCACCTTGTCGGCGATGTCGCGGGTGAGCTCGATGAGGGCGTGGGCCTCGTCCAACGGAAGCAGGCGGTCGACCGGCATGGATATCTCCTGGGAAAGCACGGACAGTACTGAATCTGTCCGAACAGTACTGCCTACGAAGTAGTACTGCAAGAGGTTCGCTAGTACTATCTCGCGTATGAGCACCCCTGCGCCCGAGTTCGCCACGCGTCGCCGCGAGGAACTCTTCGACGGGATGGTCGACCTGTTTCTGTCCGAGGGCTTCGCGCATCTGACGCTCGACGAGATCGCCGCCCGGCTCCGCTGTTCCAAGTCGACGCTGTACACGCTCGCCGACAGCAAGGAGCAGCTGGTGCGCTCGGCCACCATCCACTTCTTCCGGCGCGCGGTGGCCGAGATCGCGGTCCACATGAGCGGTGTGCACGGCACCCGCGAGCAGATCACCAGCTTTCTCGAGGCCATCGGCACGGCCTTGACCCCGGCGTCGGACCAGTTCATGGCCGACCTGGATGCGTTCGCCCCGGCCCGCGAGATCTACGAGCAGAACACCCGCATGGCCGCCGATCAGGTACGCGAGATGATCGACGCCGGGGTGGCCGACGGCGAGTTCCGCGGCGTCAACGCCGCCTTCGCCGCCGACCTGGTGGCCGCCATGCTGAACCGGATTCAGCAGCGCGCCGTCCGGGCCAGTACCGGCCTCGACGATGCCAGCGCCTACCGCGAGCTGGCCGCGATCCTCACCGCCGGCATCAGCAAGTAGGCCGTCAGATCACGGTGCCGACGACGGGGTGAACGCCGCGGAGTCACCAGGCCTCGTCGAGGTCGGCGTGCCGGCTGATCCAGCGGTGCATCACGATCCCGGCGGCCACCCCGGCGTTGATGCTGCGGGTGGAACCGAACTGGGCGATGGACACCGTGAGTGCGGCGGCCGCACTCGCCTCGACGGTCACCCCCGGGCCCTCCTGGCCGAACAGCAGCAGGCAGTTCTCCGGGAGTTCGGTCTCCTCCAGCCGGACCGAGCCGGGGGTGTTGTCCACGGCCACCATGACGAGGCCGTGCTCGCGGGCCCATTCGGCCAACTCGGCCACGCTCGCGTGGTGGTGAATGTGCTGGTAGCGGTCGGTGACCATCGCCCCGCGGCGGTTCCAGCGTCGTCGGCCGACGATGTGCACGCCACCGGCGAGGAAGGCGTTCGCGGTGCGCACCACGGTGCCGATGTTCGCGTCGTGCCCCCAGTTCTCGATCGCCACGTGCAGGCGGTGTCGCCGCGGATCCAGGTCGGCGACGATGGCCTCGCGGGTCCAGTAGCGGTAGGCGTCGACCACGTTGCGCCGATCGCCGTCGGCCAGCAGTTCCGGGTCGTAGCGGGGGTCGTCCGGTAGCGGGGCGCCGCGCTCGTCGAGCCACGGCCCCACGCCCACCGGTTCACCGATGCCGCTGCGCCATTCAGTGGGCCCGGCCCCCGAGTCCTCCGGGTCGGCCGGTTCGGTCATTCCCGCGCGAGCCGGTTCAGGCCAGGCCGAGGTCGGCCAGCCCGAGCAGCGAGCGGTACGGCACGCCCTGCGCCCGAATCACCTCGTCGGCGCCGGTGTCGCGGTCCACCACGGTGGCCACGCCGATCACCTCGGCCCCGGCTTCCCGTGCGGCGAGCACCGCATTGGCCGGCGAGGCACCAGTGGTGGAGGTGTCCTCGACCACCAGGACGCGCTTGCCCGCGATGTCCGGGCCCTCGATCCGCCGCTGCATGCCGTGTTCCTTGACCGCCTTGCGCACCACGAACGTGTCGATCGGGCGCCCGTCGGCGTGCATGATCGACGTCGCCACCGGGTCGGCGCCGAGGGTCAGGCCGCCGACGGCGGCGAAGTCCCAGTCGGCGGTCAGCTCGCGCATAAGCGCACCGATCAGGCGGCTCGCCTCGTGGTGCAGGGTGGCGCGGCGCAGGTCGACGTAGTAGTCGGCCTCCTTACCGGAGGAGAGCGTCACGCGCCCGCGCACCACCGACAGTTCGGTGACCAGTTCCGCCAAGCGGCGGCGGGAGGTCTCGTCGAGAGCAGGTGAATCGGCCATGGCGTGCGGGGTCTCCCAGTGTTGATCGAGGTGGTGCGAGTTGTCAGTCGAGCGGCGGCAGGTCCGGCGGGTCGAGCCGGTCCCGAACGGGCCGCTGACGCATCGGCGCCGGGCGTTGCGGCGCGGGCCGCTGCTGGTCCGGGCGCGGTGCGACGGGTCGGGTCGCGGGCGGCGGTGCGTCGAAGTAGTCGTCGGCGTCGTCGCCGTGGCGCCCCGGACGCGGTGTGGCCTCCAGCGGGGACGGGCGCGGGCCGGCGGGCGGGCGACCGGTGGAGAGCGGCGGCAGCGGGCCGTCGACATCGGCGTCGTCGTCGAGTCGACGGCGGCCGCGGCCGGGCTTGTCCCGCAGCGACTCGGTCTTCTCGTCGGCCAGCTCATCGCTGATCGGGCCGTGCGGGTCGCGCGGAGCGGGTGCGTCCTGCGGATCCACCGCGGGCGGCAGCACCCGCAGCAGGTCGGCGAACCGGCGCACCGTGTCGAGCGCGACGTCGAGTCGTTCGTCGTCGGTGGTCAGCGGCATGGAGCCGAGCGCCCAGTTGCCCTCGTTCCACAGGATCTCCAGGTACGACGGCGCCTCGGTGGCCAGCGACACCATCCGCCGGTCGCAGATGCGGCGCGCGGCGTCGAGGTTGCTGGCGAACATCACGCGAGAGCCCATGGCGCCGAGCAGGTCGACGTCCTCTTCGGCGGGCGCGAGGACGTCCTCGTAGCGCAGGTCGACGGTCACCGAGGAGGCGGCCGGTCGACGGACGGCCACCACGGTGGCGGTCTCGGCGAGGTCGAAGACGACGGCCTCGGCGCCGGCGTAGACGCCGTAGGCGACGTCGCGCACCTGCACGTGGTCGGGCACGTCCATGGCGGCACGGTGGAACGCCGTCAGCAGCTTGCTGTCGGCGTCACGGAACTTGAAGGAATGCTTCTGGCCCCACACTGCACGCTGGTGATGCACTTGCTGGGACCGGTTATGGTCCAACCAGAGCAGCACGCCTGCGCCGATCAGCGCGAGGGCCGCAATCACGAAATAGACGGTGGTCATCGGGCTTAGCCTACTATCGAACGCTCACGCAGCGGAGGACGACTCGACTCCTCCCGCTGGAACCTCACGAAAGGACGACGATGAACGCGCGGTCAGCAGATGCGGTCAATGCTCTCGCCGAGACGGTCGACGCCGCCCTGATCGAGGCGCTGACCATTGCTTTAGTCGAAACTCCGAGTGTGAATCCGGGCGGTACCGAGGCCGCTGCCGCCGCCGTTCTGGCGCAGGCGTGCAGCGAGGCTGGTTTCACCGTGACGGTGACCGAGGCCGCGCCGGATCGTCCGAATGTGCTCGCCACCATGACCGACGCCGGGTCCGGACCCGGGCTGCTGCTGCTCGGTCACTCCGATGTGGTGCCCGCCGGCCCGGACTGGACCGGCGACCCGTTCGTGGTGCGCCGCGACGGCGACCGGCTGATCGGGCGCGGCACCGCGGACATGAAGGGCGGCCTGGCCTCCGCGGTCGCGGCGATGGCCGCGCTCGCACGGGCCGGCGAGTTCGGCATCGAGCTGTCCGGCCCGGTGCATCTGCTGGCGACCGCGGACGAGGAGGAGCACGGGGCCGGCGTGCGGCACTTCGTCGCCGAACCCCCGCCGCTGGAGTTCGCCGGCGCCATCGTGGCCGAGCCGACCGGCCTGCAGGTGGTGCGCGGCTGCCGCGGGGCGTCGTACCTGGACATCGAGATCACCGGCCGGGCCGCCCATTCGGGTCGGCCGGCCGACGGCCGCAGCGCCATCGAGGCGGCCGCCGCGGTGATCGATCTGATCGGGCAGGACCAGGCGGTGATGGCCGCCCAGTCCGATCCCCTCCTCGGTTTCGGGACGTGGAACGTCGGCGTGATCGACGGCGGTCAGGGCATCTCGGTGGTGGCCCCCAACTGCTATCTGGGCGTCGACCGTCGCCTGATGCCGGGCGAATCGATCGCGGTGATCGCCCAGGACCTCGGGGACGCGATCAGCGCCGCCGAGATCGACACCGACGGCATCGGCGTGACGCTGCGGCCGACGATGGAGATGCCCGGCTTCGCGACCGACGAGGATCACCCGCTGGTGCGGGCGGTGGCCGCGGCCGTCACCGACAGCGGCGCGACGACGTCGATCGGCGGCTGGACCGCCGCCTGCGACGGCGGGTTCATCAGCCGCGACCTGGGCGTGCCGACGGTGGTGATGGGCCCCGGTGACATCAACGGGCAGGCCCACCAGCCGGACGAGTCGGTGTCGGTGACCGAACTGGTGACCGCCGCCCGCGCCTATGTGCGCGCGGCGGTGAGCCTGCTTTGCACGCCCTGACCCGCTCGCGCTTATCGACGCTCAGACGACGACCGTTCAGACGACGTCGGAGATCCGGATACCGATGGTGCCCGCGGCACCGCGCCGGAGGCGCGAGCCCAGGATCGCCAGCCGACCGGTGATGCCGTACTTGCGCTCGATGGGCTTGACCGCGATCGCGCGATCGACCACCTCGCCCACCCCGGCGACCACCGGCCCGAAGGTCTTCGACCCGCGCGCGTCGCAGGCCTGCACCAGGACGTTGTTGTTGCGCCGCAGCCGCTTCACCTTCCAGGAGTCGGTCACGGTCCACAGCACCATCTGGTCGCCGTCGGGAGCGGCCCACAGCGGCGCCGCCACTGCGGTGCCGTCCTTCCGGTAGGTCGTCAGCATCACGTACTGGGCTTCGGCGATTTGAGAGACGGTCGGAGAAGTCATGGGCGCCAGAATAGCGGCGCCGGCCCGTTCCCCGACGGACTCAGTTCGCGGCCGGTGGCGGGAACCGCCCCGCCCGCGAGAGTTGACCGGGCAGCGTGGCACCGAGGACCCCGCCGAGCCAGTCCGACGCGGCGATCAGGGCACCGAGGTCGGTGCCGGTATCGATCCCGCTGCGATCGAGCAGGTACACCAGGTCTTCGGTGGCGATGTTGCCGGTCGCGTCCGGCGCGAACGGGCAGCCGCCGATCCCGCCGATCGAAGAATCGAGCACCGTGACCCCGGCGCCGATCGCGGCGACGGCATTGGCGTAGCCGGTGTTCCGAGTGTTGTGGAAGTGGCAGCGCAGGTCGATGCCCGGCGCCACCTCGGCCACCGCCGCCACCAGACCGCTCACCTGCATGGGTACCCCGACGCCGATGGTGTCGGCCAGGGCGATCTCGTCGACGCCGAGTTCGGCGGCCGCGCGGGCCAGGTCCACCACCGCCGACGCCGGTACTTCGCCCTCGAAGGGGCACCCGAACGCGGTCGCGATGGTCACCGACACCGTCAGTTGCTCGGCGCGTGCGTCGTCGATCAGGTCCGCGACGATCTGCAACGACTCGCCGACGGACATCCGCTGGTTGCGCTGGCAGAACGTCTCCGACGCCACCAGGACGCAGTTCACCTCGTCCACTCCGGCGGCGACTGCGCGGTCGAAGCCGCGCCGGTTGAGCACCAATCCGCTGTAGGAGACGCCGTCGACGCGCGGCACGCCGGCCATCACCGCTTCGGCGTCGGCCATCTGCGGGACCGCCTTGGGGTGCACGAAGCTGGTGGCCTCGATACGGCGGAGCCCGGCGCCGACGGCGCGCTCGATCAACGCGATCTTGTCCGCCGTCGAGACGGCGACGGCCTCGTTCTGGAGTCCGTCGCGCGGACCCACCTCGACGATCTCCACCTGGTTGACGCTCATCCGTCGATGCTCTCACGCGGGGCTCTCACGCGGGCCCGGGAGCACGCCGCGCCCAGCGGCGATGCGAGCGACCCCCGCCCCGAAGTGTTTCGGGGCGGGGGTCGCGTGCGCTGCGATGGGTCAGCCGACCTTCAGCGAGTCGGTGGCCTCGTCGACGTCCACGTGCACCGTGTCGCCGTCGCGGATCTCCCCGGCCAGCAGGGCCTTGGCGAGCTGGTCGCCGATGGCCTGCTGCACCAGCCGCCGCAGCGGACGGGCGCCGTAGAGCGGGTCGTAGCCGCGCTCGCCGAGCCATTCCTTGGCCGCGTCGGTCACGTCGAGCGTGAGGCGACGCTGCGCCAGCCGGTCCGCCAGGTTCTTCAGCTGGATGTCGACGATCGCCACCAGCTGCTTCGGGCTCAGCGCCTCGAAGATCAGCACGTCGTCGAGCCGGTTGATGAACTCGGGCTTGAACGCCGCCCGCACCGCCGCCATCACCTGATCGCGGTCACCGCCGGCGCCCAGGTTGGACGTCAGGATGAGGATGGTGTTTCGGAAGTCCACCGTGCGGCCCTGGCCGTCGGTGAGGCGACCTTCGTCGAGGACCTGCAGCAGCACGTCGAAGACGTCCGGGTGAGCCTTCTCCACCTCGTCGAAGAGCACCACCGAGTAGGGGCGTCGACGCACCGCTTCGGTCAGCTGCCCGCCGGCCTCGTACCCGACGTAGCCGGGAGGGGCGCCGACGAGTCGGGCGACGCTGTGCTTCTCGCCGTACTCGCTCATGTCGATCCGGATGATCGCGTGCTCGTCGTCGAACAGGAACTCCGCCAGCGCCTTGGCCAGCTCGGTCTTGCCCGTGCCGGTGGGGCCGAGGAACAGGAACGAACCGGTGGGCCGGTTGGGGTCGGCCACGCCCGCCCGTGCTCGACGCACCGCGTCGGACACCGCGACGATGGCCTCTTCCTGACCGATCACGCGCTGACCGATGTGCGACTCCATGCGGAGCAGCTTCTCGGTCTCGCCCTCGAGCATCTTGCCCGCGGGCACGCCGGTCCACGCCGAGACCACCTCGGCGACGTCGTCCGGGCCGACCTCTTCCTGCAACATCACGTCGCCGGAAGCGTCGCCGCCGATCTTGGCCACCGCGGCGTCGAGTTCCTTCTCCAGCGCCGGGATGCGGCCGTACCGAAGCTCGGCGGCCTTGCCCAGATCACCGTCGCGCTCGGCCCGGTCGGCCTCGCCGCGCAGGTTCTCCAGTTCTTCCTTGACGTCGCGGACGGCGTCGAGGGAGCCCTTCTCGGCCTGCCAGCGCGCGGTCAGCTCGTTGAGCTTCTCGCGCTGGTCGGCGAGTTCGCCACGGAGCTTGTCGAGCCGGTCCTTGGACGCGGCGTCACTCTCCTTCTCCAGGGCGAGCTCCTCCACCTCCAATCGGCGGACCATGCGCTCGATCTCGTCGATCGCGATGGGGCGCGAGTCGATCTCCATGCGCAGGCGCGAGGCGGCCTCGTCGACCAGGTCGATCGCCTTGTCCGGCAGGAACCGGGAGGTGATGTAGCGGTCGGAGAGGCTGGCCGCGGCGACCAGTGCGGAGTCGGTGATGCGCACGCCGTGGTGCACCTCGTACCGCTCCTTGAGGCCGCGCAGGATGCCGATGGTGTCCTCCACCGAGGGCTCACCGACGTACACCTGCTGGAAGCGTCGCTCCAGGGCGGCGTCCTTCTCGATGTACTGGCGGTACTCCTCCAGGGTGGTGGCGCCGACCAGCCGCAGTTCGCCGCGGGCGAGCAGCGGCTTGATCATGTTGCCGGCGTCCATCGCCGAGTCGCCGGTGGCACCGGCGCCGACGATGGTGTGCAGCTCATCGATGAAGGTGATGATCTGGCCGTCGGCGGCCTTGATCTCGTCGAGCACGGCCTTGAGTCGTTCTTCGAACTCGCCGCGGTACTTGGCGCCGGCCACCATCGCACCCAGGTCCAGGGAGACGACGGTCTTGTTGCGCAACGACTCGGGCACATCGCCTTCGACGACGCGCTGCGCCAGGCCTTCGACGATCGCCGTCTTGCCGACGCCGGGCTCGCCGATGAGGACCGGGTTGTTCTTGGTGCGACGCGAGAGCACCTGCACCACGCGACGGATCTCGCTGTCACGGCCGATCACCGGGTCCAGCTCGCCCGCGCGGGCACGCTTGGTGAGGTCGGTGGAGTACTTCTCCAGCGACTGGTAGGTGTCCTCGGGGTTCTCGCTGGTCACCCGCGCGGTGCCGCGCACGGCCTGGAAGGCCTCGCGCAGCGCCTCGGGGCCCGCGCCGACGCCCTGCAACAGCTTGGCAGCGTCGGATTCGCCGGTCGCCAAGCCCACCATGAGGTGCTCGGTGGAGACGTACTCGTCGCTCAGCTCGGTCGCGAGGTTCTGCGCCGCGGTGATCGCGGCGATCGACTCACGGCTCAGCTGCGGCTGCGCGCTGCTGGACGAGACGACGGGCGCCCGCGACACCAGGCCCTTGGCCTCGGTCAACACGTGCTTGGGGTCCACCCCGACGGCCTTGAGCAGCGGGGTGGCGATGCCGTCGGCCTGCTCCAGCAGGGCGACGAGGATGTGGGCCGGTCGCACATCGGAGTTACCCGCGGCGGCGGCGTCTTGAACGGCAGCCTGCAGCGCAGCCTGCGTCTTGGTGGTCGGGGTGAAGCTGTCCACTAACATCGCCTTTCTTCAGTGATGCAGAGTCTTCCCCGGAGCGTGGCTCCGGGCCTGCGGTACAGGAAATCTCTCGAGGCTTTTCATCCTCTCGTGTAGTTCCAACACCGGCAGAGTTGAGTCTGTTCCACTAAACTTTGCGGACCACGGTGAACCGCATCACACAGTCCCCCCCCCCCCCCCGCCTCGCCCCCGGCAGGGTCCGGGCGATCCCCGTGACCACCCAGACCCCCACTCAGCGGCGAGCACAGTATTCAATTCTCAAACAACACATCGCGACGGGAAAACCGCTCCCGACACTTCATTCACAAGGTTCTTCGACTCCGCCGCCCTGGCGAATGTCGTTGGCAGACAACCCGTCTGCGGCTTCAGGACTTCACTCTCCACACCGACGTCGCGGTCGCTGCCCACGCAGCGCCGGGCAATCACGCAGCGGCGGGCAATGACGTCAGGGTGCGCCGCGCGTTCGATCGGATCGGTTCGCGTCGACGCTTCGGATGCTCCGGATCGGCCGGTGGGATGAACCACGGCTGCCGATCGTGACCGATGAACACCTCCCACCCACCGTGATGAATCACGGTGTGATGCCGACGGCAGAGCAGGACACCGTTGTCCAAACTCGTCACCCCGCCGTGCTCCCAATGCTCCACGTGGTGCCCGTCGCACCACGACGGCGGAACACCGCAACCGGGAAAGGCGCAACCACGGTCGCGCAGCACAAGCGCCTTGCGGATACTGGGCGTGAACAGCCGCTTTTCGCGGCCCACACTCAACGGCACACCATTCCCGTCCAGCAGCGCCATGGCCACCGAGGCCTCGCACATGATCAGCTCCGCTGTCCGCGCCGAGATCGGCCCGCCGAACCCGAGCCACGGCACCGCAGTCTCGTCCTCGGTGACGGGGATCGAAATCGTCTGTCCCGCAACCGAATCGAGCACCTGCCCATTCATCACCACCGCCGCCGGCACCGACAAGGTCACGTGCGGCAACACTCCCCCGGACTCGGGTCGATCAGAATGGGCGAGATAGGTGCGGATCACCTGCGCCATCGCGTCAGCACGCCGCCGCTTGGCCGACCGCCGATCCTGCGAGCCATCTGGCTCGGGCACCGGCCGAGTGAGTGGATCCAACGCCGCACTCAGCTCCTCGGCGGCCACGATGTCGAAGTCGATCGTCACCGCCACCCGACCGTCATCGGTCCGATTCAGCGTCATCTCGTTCAGATCGTCACGCTCGGCGACCGGTACGTACCCGTCCTCCGCGTCGTCCTGGACCGGCGCCAGTTTGATCGCCCACGCCCGGGCCTTCTCCCTCACCCGCGCCGGCGAGGTCTGCACCATCAACGAATGCACGACTCGCGCATGATCCTCGTCGGACAGTTCCACACGATCTGTCACGTGCCCGAGACCGATGACCACCGCGTCACCCTTCTCCGCCGACACCGCCCCATCACGCAAACCCCGGGTCACCGCGACCAGATTCTCGTCGACGATCGCCTGCCCGAGCCGCGCGGCACGATGGGCCGCGGCGGGCGCCGCGCCGAGTTCGGTGACGATGGCCGCCGCGGACCGTACATGCTTCCGGGCGGGCAAACCGACGCGTTCGATCGCCGCGCACGCCGCCGCGACGGAGTAGTCGACCACATTGCGCAACCGCAGAACCGCAGCGGTCACAGCCAGGAGTTCCCGGTCGTCGTCGATCGCCCGCGCGCGGACCAGAAACTGTCCGAGAGCTACCTGACCATCAGTGTCAGCACCCACGGGGACAGTGAGGTCACCGCTCATCAGATCGGCGAAGTCGGTGAGAGTTGCTGCGTCCATGACGCTCACTCCTCAGGTCACGAGAAGCCAATAGCGAAGGAACCGGTCGAGCCAGTGACGATCAGCCACGTGGCCACTCATGTCCCGCAAGGTCGGGGTTGTCGCCCCCATCTCGCCTAGTTCTATGGTACGCCTCACATATCTACACCACAATAGTTCGAGTCGATCAGTTTCGGCGAACCATGCTCAGCGTTCCGGCAGTTGCGAACCCGTCCAACCTGGCAAAAACCGAGTGGGCTGTAATTAGCGTGTCGAGTGCGGCGAGAACCGCTGAAGGGGAGAGTGACTTGAGCAAGCTAGGTAACTTCGTGTGGGGTATCGCGGACCAGCTCCGCGGCGTGTACAAGCCGCACCAGTACGGCGGGGTGATCCTGCCGTTCACCATCCTCCGACGCCTGGACTGCATCCTCGAACCGCACCGCGACGAGATCCGCACGCTCGCGGAGAAGTACGCCGGCGGCGCACTGGAAGTGCAGGTCAAACGCAAGACCGGGCTCTCCTTCTACAACACCAGCCCGTTCAACTTCACCACGCTCCTCGAAGATCCCGAGGGCCTGCGCGCGAACCTGATGGACTACATCACCAGCTTCTCGGCGAACATCGACGTCTTCGAACGCTTCAAGTTCGAGAACGAACTCGCCACCCTCGACGAGAAGAACCGCCTGTACCTGATCACCTCACAGTTCGCAGAAGTGAACCTCCACCCCGACACCGTCCCCAACGCCGAGATGGGCGACCTGTTCGAGCACCTGATCTACAAGTTCGCCGAAGCCTCCAATGAGGAGGCCGGCGAGCACTACACCCCGCGCGACGCCATCAAACTGATGGTGGATCTGCTCTTCGCCGAGGACAGCGAAGCCCTACTGGAGCCCGGCAGTGTCCGCACCATCTACGACCCGACCGCCGGCACCGGCGGCATGCTGTCAGTCGCCGAAGAACGCCTCCTCGAACGCAACCCGAGCGCCCGGCTCCGCCTGTACGGGCAGGAGATCAACGACCAGTCGTACGCGATCTGCAAATCAGACATGATCGCCAAGGGCCAGGACGTCGACAACATCCGCCTCGGCGACACCCTCTCCGACGACAAGTTCTTCGACCGCACCTTCGATTTCTGCATGTCCAACCCGCCGTACGGAGTGGACTGGAAAGCCTCAGCAGACGAGGTCAAGAAGGAAGCCCTCGCCCAGAACTCTCGCTTCTCCCACGGCCTCCCCTCCATCGGCGACGGACAAATGCTGTTCCTGACCCACCTCGCCTCCAAGATGCGGACCCCCCACGACGGCGGCGGCCGCGCCGGCATCGTCCTCAACGGCTCCCCACTGTTCACCGGAGCCGCCGAATCCGGCCCCTCCAAGATCAGGCAGTGGCTCCTCGAATCCGATCTGGTCGAAGCGATCGTCGCCCTGCCGACCAACATGTTCTTCAACACCGGCATCGCCACCTACATCTGGATCCTCGACAACACGAAGCGGCCAGAACGCCAGGGCAAGATCCAGCTGATCGACGCCACCTCGTTCTGGACCAAGATGCGCAAAAGCCTCGGCGCCAAGAACCGCGAACTCGACGAAGCCGCCCGCGACAAGATCCTGGCCCTCTACGACGCCTTCGACGACGCCGACCCCGACTTCTCCAAGGTGTTCACCGCCGACGACTTCGGCTACTGGACCATCACCGTCGAGCGCCCACTCCTCGACGACGACGGCAACCCAGTGACCGACCGCAAGGGAACCCCGAAGCCCGACGCCAAGAAACGCGACACCGAGAACATCCCCTTCACCTACGGCGGCAACACCGACGGCGACCACGGCCGCGACGCCACCATCAAGCAGTACTTCGCAACCGAAGTCCTCCCCCACATCCCCGACGCATGGATCGACGAGAAGAAGACCAAGGTCGGCTACGAGATCCCCTTCACCCGACACTTCTACAAGTACGTGCCTCCCCGCCCGCTTGAAGATATCGACGCTGACCTGGAGAAGCAGGTCGCGAAGATCATGGAACTGCTGCAGGAGGTAGAGGGTTGAACGAGAACACGTTGCCACCGTGGCTACCAATCATCCCTAGTCATTGGCAAGTTGAGCGCGCCGGGAGAATCGCCAGGCATGTTCATCGTTCGCCGGATGGAGCAACCGGCGTCGTAACGGCGTTCCGCGATGGCGAGGTCACTCTTCGCTCAAACCGGCGCATCGATGGATTCACTGAAGCAATCAAGGAAACGGGGTATCAGGGAGTTCGTCGCGGCGATCTTGTCATCCACAGCATGGATGGATTTGCTGGCGCAATAGGAGTCTCAGACTCAGACGGCAAAATGTCACCCGTCGTACATATCTACCGCATCGAATATGACAATCCACATTTTATCGCACAGTCCTTGCGAGTCGCTGCGAGTTCGGGATTCATCCAGTCTTTGGCTAAAGGGATTCGCGAGCGCTCCACATCGTTCGACAAACCAATGTTCAAGTCAATGCTTATTCCTCGTCCACCGAAGACTGAGCAGGACCTAATAGTCGCCTTCCTGGACCGGGAGACGGCCCGGATCGACACACTCATCGAGGAACAGCAGCGACTCATCGACCTGCTCCGCGAACGGCGGATTTCATTGATCACCCGCCAGGTGGCTGGCGGCTATCTCGAAGACTTTAGCCGAACGCAGAGTAATTGGTACCCGAATCTTCCAAGTAGCTGGCAATTCGGACGAGTGAAATCGTTCGCAACGCGAGTAACAGACGGGGCGCATATATCTCCGAACACCAATGGTGGCGTCTACGACTTCGTTTCCACACGCGATATCAACGCAGGAAATATTGACTACGACGGATCATTGAAGACGAGCCCGGAAACGTACGAGCACATGGTTCGAACCGGCTGCCGTCCGGAGCTGGGGGATGTGCTGTTCTCAAAGGACGGAACCGTCGGCGAGACTGCAATCGTCGACGAGCACCGAGAGTTTGTCGTCGCATCATCACTAGTCATCATCTCGCCCGATCCAGCTCGACTTATGTCGGAATTCCTCGCCTATGCCCTAATGTCGAAGGCGTCTAGAGATCAAGCGGCATCAATGATGAGGGGCGCCGGGCTACCTCGCATCTCCGTAGCAAATCTCGGACGCCTCGAGCTTCCACTCCCCCCACTCGAACAGCAGCGTCGAATTGTCAACGACCTCAACGATCACACCGCTATGCTCGACACCCTGATCGCAGAGACCGAGAAGTTCGTCGACCTGGCCCGTGAGCGTCGGGCGGCCCTGATCACCGCAGCAGTGACCGGGCAGATCGATGTGCGAGATGAGGTGGCCTGAGGCGTGGCGCAGCACAACGAGATCGAGTTCGAGAAGGAGATCGCCGAGTATTTGGCCGCGCACGGGTGGCTGTACTCGCCGAACGACGACGGCTACGACCGGGAGCGTGCGCTCTTCCCCGAGGACGTGCTCGGCTGGTTGCGCCAGATGCAGCCCGAGCAGGTCGACAAGGTGGTCCGGCCCGACGCCAAGGACGTCGCCAAGCAGGAGGCGCAGCTCCTCGATCGGCTGGTGAAGGTGCTCGATCTGCCGTTGGAGAACGGCGGCGGCACGCTGAATGCGCTGCGCAACGGCTTCTCCCATCTGTCCGGCAAGTTCGCGATGTGCGTGTTCCGGCCCGAGTCCACGCTCAACGCCAAGCGGAACGCCGAGCATGCGGCGGTGCGGCTGCGGGTGATGCGGCAGGTGCACTTCTCCACCGCGGACAACCGCAGCGTCGATCTGGTGTTCTTCGTCAACGGACTCCCGGTCGCCACGGCGGAGCTCAAGACCGACTTCACGCAGTCGGTGGCTGACGCGATCGTCCAGTACCGGACCACTCGGCTGCCGAAGGACCCGAAGTCCGGTGCGGTCCAGCCGCTGTTCGTCTCCGGTGCTCGTGCTCTGGTGCATTTCGCGGTCTCCAACGACGAAGTGTGGATGACCACCAAACTCGCTGGCGACAAGACCCACTTCCTGCCGTTCAACCGCGGAACCGAAGACGGTGGCGCCGGGAATCCGTTGAATCCCAACGGTTCTCCGTCGTCGTACCTGTGGGAGCGTGTGCTGCAGCGCGATGCGTGGCTGAACACTCTGGGCCGGCTGATGTACATCAAGCATGAGCAGTCGACCGATCCGATCAGCGGCAAGACCACACGTTCGTCGTCGTTGCGGTTCCCGCGCTTTCACCAGTGGGAGGCCGTCACCGAACTCACCGCTGCGGTCACCGCCGAGGGCCCTGGCGAGCGCTACCTGATCCAGCATTCGGCCGGGTCGGGCAAGACCGACTCGATCGCGTGGACCGCGCATCGGATGGCGCGGCTGCAGGTGGAGAACAAGAAGGTCTTCGACTCGGTCATCGTGGTGACCGACCGCAACGTCCTCGACGCGCAGCTGCAGGACGCGATCAAACAGATCGACAACGACCAGGGCATCGTCGTCGCCATCGACCGCGACGAAGCCGCCAAGGCCGGCGGGTCCAAGTCGAGCCTGCTGGCCAAGGCCTTGACCGACGGCAAGCTGATCATCGTCGTGACGATCCAGACGTTCCCGCACGCCATGAAGGCCATCCGCGAGAACAAGGGTTTGAAAGGCAAGACCTTCGCGGTGATCGCCGACGAAGCGCACTCGTCGCAATCGGGTCAGATCGCCGGCAAGCTCAAAGCTGTTCTCACCGCCGATGAACTCAGAGACCTCGAAGACGGAGGCGAGGTGGATATCGAGTCGATCTTGGCGGCCGAGGCCACCGACCGGGCCGACTCGTCGAACATCTCTTACTTCGCGTTCACCGCGACCCCGAAGGGCAAGACCCTCGAACTGTTCGGTCGCCGACCCAGCCCGGACGAGCCGCCGGTCCCGTTCCACGTCTACACGATGAAGCAGGCCATCGAAGAGGGCTACATCCTCGACGTCCTGACCGGCTATCACAGCTTCAAGCTCGCCTTCGAGATCGGCCAGAACGTCGCGGCCGAGAACGAGGAAGTGGACCAGTCTGAGGCGACGAAGGCGGTGATGCGGTGGGTGAAGCTGAACCCGCAGACCATCGCTCAGAAGTCGGCGATCATCGTCGAGCATTTCCGCGACAACGTCGCCGGCCTGCTCGACGGGCACGCCAAAGCAATGGTCGTTGCCGACTCCCGCAAGGCTGCGGTCCGGTACAAGCTGGCGATCGACGACTACATCGCGAAGAAGGGCTACGGCTACGAGACGCTCGTCGCCTTCTCCGGCGCAGTGACCGACCTCGAGTCCGGGCCCGAAGACTTCACCGAGGCCAACATGAACCCGGGTATCCGCGATCTGCGGACCGCGTTCACCGGCGACCGGTACAAGGTGATGATCGTCGCCAACAAGTTCCAGACCGGCTTCGATCAGCCGCTGCTGTGCGCGATGTACGTCGACCGGAAACTCTCCGGAGTGACTGCGGTGCAGACGCTGTCGCGTCTCAACCGCACCTACCGCACCCCGTCGGGTACCCCCAAGACGGCGTCGATGACGCAGGTGGTCGACTTCGTCAACGACCCGGCCGCGATCCGCGAAGCGTTCGAGCCGTACTTCACCGACGCGTTCCTGGAAACCGAGACCGACGCGAACCTGGTGCACGACCTGGCAGCCAAGCTCGACACCGCCGCGATCTATACCCAAGCCGAAATCGACCAGTGCGCTGAAGCTTTTGTGAAGAACAAGGGCAACAACGCGCTGTCCGCGGCCGTGGGCCCGGGCCAGAAGCGGTTCGCCGCCCGCTACAACGCGGCACTCATCCACAACGGCGGCGAGGGCGACACCGCTGAACTCGCACTATTGGACATGTTCCGGCGCGACGTCGGCTCGTTCGTCCGGCTCTACGACTTCATGTCCCAGATCGTCGACTACGGCAACCCCGAGTTGGAGAAGAAGCAGATCTACCTGCGCCACCTCGAACGGGTCATCCAACCGGAGAACTACACCGCCCCCATCGACCTGAGCGACGTGATCCTCCAACGGGTCAAGCAGATCGACCAGGGCAAGACCGACATCAGCCTCGGCGCCAAAGTCGGCCTGTCCGGGCTCACTGCGGCCGGCTCCGGTGAGCGTCGCGATCCGACGATGGTCGCCTTCCAACAGGTCCTCGACCGCCTCAACGACCTGTTCGGCTCCGAGGACTTCTCCCAGACCCAGAAACTCTCGTTCGTCGAATCCCTCATGCGGGCCCTCCTCGACGACGCCGACCTGGTCCAGCAGGCCAAGGTCAACACCGCCAAACAGTTCACCGAGTCACCCGACTTCGAGTTCGCCGTCACCGGCGCAGTGGCCGACACCCAGGGCGCCCACACGAAGATGAGCGACTACTTCTTCACCAACACCCCCGGCCGCACCCACCTCATGTCCGACATCGCGAAGTGGTTCTACCAAGTTGTGGCCGACCAGGTCCGCGAATAGGCCATCGGCTGTCAGTCGGCGCAGTGCTAACGCTGCGCCGACTTCGAACGCTTGCCTTCCATCCACGCCACGACATCCAATACGCGCAATTCGCTGATGACGTCGGGCAGCTCGGCCTCGGCACGAGCTGCCCGCAGTCGTTCACGTAAACCCGAACCGTCGCGCAGCGCCTCATGAATCGGCACCAAGTGCGCTTTCCTCGTACCCATCACCCCGGTGACCACGTCATCCCAGATCGGATACAACTTCGGCCGCTTACGAGCAATGAGCTTCGAGGCAATCGTGAGGCCGATCCCGGGCACGCTTCGAAGCCGGGCTTCGAGCTTCCAGGCCGGCCAGCTGTCATCGATCACCTCGTCCACGTCACCAAGGTCCCGGTCATCACCGATGGCCTGCAGGAGGTCCGAGAACTCCGCAGCTTCATCACGCAGCAGGATCCTTGCCGCCCTAGGACCTGCATTCACCGACAGCATCCCGATCGCCACGAAGTCGTCGGCCGTGAAGCGATCAGCATCCGCGACGCGAGTCCCCGTGGAGTCCCACGAATCGAACGATGCGCCTGTGTACCGATTACTCGGGAATGGGTCGTTCCCTGAGGCTGCTCCGCCGAAGTACTCGGTCAATGTGGCGGCAGCGGCCGTCACGTCGTCAGTTCTTAGCTCTATCGGAATTCTCATGCCAATCGCCTTTCGCTAAACCCAAAAACTCCCGCAGATCGTCGTGTTGCGATGCCGCGACCACAACAGCATCGGCAGCGCGCACCACGACAGGATAGGTTCGCAGGCGGCCCAACGACCGGTTTCCGGATCAACGTCATCTCAGTGGACGATCGCGTCAATTCGGCACAGCAGCCGAATCTTCGGCTCGTCACCTCTGCATACGTGACACTTCCCCAGGTAACAGAATCAAGCATCCGCGAAGCGTCGGCCGCGGGACGAGGAGGGAGCGCGATGGCCTGCTACTTCTGGACGACCTCCAGGATTGAGTCGGTGGTCGTGAAGTCCCCTTTTGTGGCTCTTCGTCTCTCAGAGTGCGTTGATCCGATTCGCGAGCTGACCCGAGTGCAGTAGGGACCGCAAAATGTAGTGGTCGAGGTTTCGGAAGCCTTGGGCGATGCCGCGGAGGTGTTCGAGGCGGCCGTTGATTGCTTCGACTGGTCCGTTGGAGGCGCCGGTGTCGAAGTAGGCGAGGATGTCGGCACGCTGGGACCACAGGCTTCGTCCGAGTTGGGCCAACTCTTGCAGGCCTGCCGACAGTCCGGTGCGGATACGGCGCAAGATCTTGTACATGAGTTTCTTCCCCTCGCGGCGCTGCGGGTGTTCGTAAGCGGCGATCCGCAAGCCGCCAAGACCATCGACGCCTCCATCGCGATCCTCACCAACACCGTCGGCCGTCCGATGCTGTCCAAGATCAACGGCCAGGTGGCCCCATCGGTGCTCGGCAGCTACGGCGTGTACGTCAACACCCGCGGCCAGCTGCAGAGCCCCGCGAACGCGGACGCACCGACCCGCAAGGTCAACACGTTGATCGCACCGGGCGGATACGTCGGCCAGTGGCTGCGCGCCAACGGCGCGACCCACACCCTGCTCGCGCTCTATCGGTCGGCCTACACGGTCGAGGTGCCGTTCGGGTTCGTCGCGCAGCAGATCTCCGGCGACGCCCAGCTGGTCACCAACACCAAGGGCGGCGTGACGACCACGGTCGGCATGTCGATGGCACCCCCGCTGTGGATCGTGAACTTCGCGTTGATCTACATCGTGAGTCCCCGCCTCGCCGCGGCGATGCCGGCGTACTGGACGCCGATCCCGCCGGAGGTCGTGCGGGCGATCGAAGCCAGCCCCACCGGCCAGGTGCCCTACGCCCGCTACCAGCAGTACTTTCGCTGACCGCAGCGAGCACTGACCACCGACTTCGTCGAGACGACTCCCGGAATAGACCTCGCGGGGACGACGTTGCACAGGCTGGATCGGTTGCGTTCCGTGTCCCCCGGGCTCAACCCTTTGCCTTCGCGGAGTTCCGTTCGGCTGGAGCCGCGTTGCGCCTTTCGCCGAGAGGCGACCGAGCGCAGCCGGTCCGTCTACAAGCCTGGTGTTCAGTCGTACGCGGGCACTGGTCGTCCGACAACTCGCGACCTCCCGCGTTCTACCCCCGCCACCGTATATCACAGCCCACACGCCATATAAGGTAAGCCTCACCTATCGGAGAGGTTGTTCGTGGCTGCTACCCACCACCCCACGGCCGCCGCCGCAGCTCTCGTTCCGGCCGGACTCTTGCTCTCCACGCACTCGCCGGCCCACCGCCACGTCGGACACCTCGACGGCTGCGTGGAAGAGCCGCACAGCCACGGCGAGCACACCCTCTTCTGGCCCGAACGAGGCTTCAGCGAAGTCCGCACCCGAGACCAGCTCTGGAACCTGACCGTCGGTCAGGGCCTGTGGGTCCCGGCGGGCACCGAACACTCGGTGGACCGGCGATCGTCGACCACTCCGGCCGCGATGTACATCCGCCCAACAGCGTGGCGACGCGCCGTGGGACCGGTGCGCACCGTGGTGGTCAACACTGCACTTCGCGAACTCCTCGCCCATCTCGACTGGACACCCATGCCCCGCGCGCAGCGCCTGCGCGCGCAGGAAGTCTGCCTGGAATTGATCACCGACGGATCGCGGCCGACCATCACCGTGCCCCTCCCGCACGACCAGCGCATCGCCGAGATCGCGCGGCAGATCATGGCCGACCCTGCCGACAACCACTCGATCGACGACTGGGCGTACCGGACTTCGCAGAGCTCACGCACCATTGCTCGCGCATTTCGCGCCGAAACCGGGCTCACCTTTACCCAATGGCGGACCCACGCGCGCATGGCCCGCGCAGTCGAGCTCCTCGGCGAAGATCTGCCGGTCGGGGTCGTCGCACGTCGCGTCGGCTACACCACCAGCAGCGCCTTCACGGCCGCCTTCCGTCGCCTGCTCAAACAACCGCCGAGCGAGTTTGTACCCGGCCGCGCCCCCTGACCGCACGGCGTGTCCGCAATGCGACCGAGAGTGTCCGATAGTCGACGACGCGGCCGCATAGCGTGGATCCGACCAAAGATAGGCAACCCTTACTAGGGTCCACCCCTCTGTGAAAGGCACGTTCTCATGTTCCGACTTCGGCGGACGCTCCTGACTGCCACCATCGCTGTGGCCGCGGTCGCAGCCCTCGGCGCCACCACCGCGTGCAGCACCTCCGACAACTCGTCGACGAGCGGCCCGGCCGCCGCGGGCTTCCCCGTCACCATTGAGCACGTCCACGGCGCCACCGAGATCCCCACCAAACCGCAGCGTGTGGTGACTCTGGGCTGGATGGCCGAGGACGTCGTCGCCGCCCTTGGCACCGCGCCGGTCGGTGTCCCCAAATCGTGGGCGGGCGACGACCAAGGCTACGCGCCCTGGTTCCGCGACCAGGTGCAGAACGTCTTGCGCCAGGATCTGCCCGCGGTCCTCAAGGAAGGCGAGGAGCCCGACTACGAGCAGATCCTGCAACTGGACCCTGATCTGATCCTGGCCCCGCACTCGGGCGTCACCGAGAACCAGTACAAGCGGCTGAGCGCTATCGCGCCCACCGTCGCCTACCCGGAGCGCGCCTGGCGCTCCGGCACCTGGCAGGACCTCACCGGCGTGGTGGCCACCGCGCTGGGCGAGAAAGCCCGAGGCGACGAACTGATCACCCAGACGCAGAACCAGATCACCGCGGCCTCCGACGCCCATCCGGAGATGAAGGGCAAGTCGTTCCTCTACGGCGTGGCCCTCTCGCCGGGCAGCACCGAGTTGGGCGTGTACGCCGCCGGCGATTCACGGGTCGCCTTCATCCGCGAGTTCGGGCTGGTCGACTCCCCCGATCTTGCCCAGGCGCTCGGCAAGATCGGCAGCGACGAGGTCTACGGCGGGACGAGCCTGGAAAACCTCGGCGACATCGCCAGCGACCTGTTCATCGGATGGTCGTCGAGCACCCAAGAAACCCAGGACACGCTCAAGGATCCGAAGTTCTCGCGGTGGACGCCGATCGTCGACGGAAACTACCTGTTCCTGGAGAGCCGACAGATGGGCATGGCCACCAACGCGCCCTCCCCGCTGAGCATTCCGTGGGCCATTGACCACGGCTTCGTGCGGGAACTGGCGAGCGCAGTCAGCGGCGGCCGCGCCGTGGTGCCCGCGCCGTGAGCCCCGCATCGTCGCCCACGTCCGAGCACGTCGCTGAACTGCGACGAGTGTACACAGGGCTGCCCGCCGACTACGTCCCCCGCCTACACGTCGGATCTGTGGTGGGCACGTCCACGGTCAGCCCCGGCATGCTGCGTGTGACGCTGGGCGGCGACGACCTGCGAGAGTTCCCGACCAGCGGCATCGGCGACGAGTACGTGCGTCTGTTCTTTCCCGACGCCCATGGGGAAACAGTGTGGCCGAGGCTGCTCTCGAACAGTTGCGAATATCCCGACGACGCGGCGCCGCTGCCGATGCGGACCTACACGATTCGAGCCCACCGTCCCGGCGAAGTGGACATCGACTTCGTGATCCATCCCGGTGGCATCGCCGCCGACTGGGCCGCCGCGGCGGAGCCGGGACAACAGGTGGGGATCACGCCGCCGCGCCATCTGTACCAGCGACCCGACTGGGCGCACCGGCAGATCCTGCTCGCCGACGAACCGGCGTTGCCGGCGGCTCTGCGCATCGCGGAATTGACCGCCCACCTGATCCCCACCACGGTGATCGGCGAGGTTCGTGGGGCCCACTGCCAGATCGAAGCCGACACCGACGCCGCCGTCGAGTACATCTGGCTGCGCGGCAGCGGTAACGGCCATGCCCCCAGCAGTTTGGAAAAGGTGTTGCGGCGCACCGAGATCGACGAGCAGACCTTCGTCTGGGTCGCCTCCGAGACGCGGATCAATCGGGCCACCCGCAAACTGCTCCGCCATGACCGCAAGCGGCCGGCGGACGGCTATCGGACCGTGGGCTACTGGATCGACAATTCCGAGGAGTGGGAGAGCCGCTACGCCGCGCTCGCCCCGGAGATCCGCGCGCACCTGGACGCCCTGTACGAGAGCAGTCAGGGTTCGGAAGAGATCGTCGACGAAGTGTTCCGGATCTATGAGGCCGCCGGCCTGTGACCAGCACACTCCCTGCCGCCGGCCGGCACAGCACGCGGCCTGCATCGTCGGAGTTCCCGGACGCCCGCCCGCACCGGAAGTTGGGACTGGTGCTGGCGGTCGTGGTCCTCGCGGCCACGGTCCTGGCGTCGATCTCGGTCGGCGCCGCGGCGATCTCCCCGAGCACCATCGTCGACGCGCTTCTGCATTACGACGACACGATCGACGCCCACGTCACAATTCACGAGCTACGCGTCCCGCGCACTGTCGTCGGGCTCATCGTGGGACCGGCCTTGGGGCTGTGCGGCGCGCTGACCCAGGCCTACACCCGCAATCCGCTGGCCGATCCGGGCGTCCTCGGCGTCAACGCCGGTGCCATGTTCGCGGTGGCCGTCGCTATCGGCTTGCTGGGTGTCACGGCCCCGCTCGGCTACATCTGGTTCGCACTACTCGGCGCCGCGGTGGTGACCGGCCTGGTGTATTTGTTGGGGTCTATCGGCGGCGGACGCGCGACGCCCGCGAAGCTGCTGCTGGCCGGGGTGGCCATCACCGCCGCGCTCGGCGGCCTCACCACCGCATTGATCCTCAAGCAGCGCGAGACTTTCGACAGCATGCGGTACATGCAGATCGGGTCGATCGGCGGACGCGACCTGGCCACCGTCTTGGGCTTCGCTCCCCTGATCGTGGTCGGCATTCTCCTGGGTGCCGCGGCGGCCCGCTCCCTGAACGCGCTGGCACTGGGCGACGCCGTGGCCGCCGGCCACGGGGTACGGACCGGGCTGCTGCGCACCGGGGTGCTCGTATCGATCACGCTGTTGGCTGGCACCGCCACCGCCATCGCCGGACCGATCGGCTTCGTCGGCCTGATGGTGCCCCACGTGGTGCGTTGGTTCGTGGGCCCCGATCAGCGCTGGATCTTCGCCTATACGCTGCTCGTCGCCCCGGCATTGCTGCTGTTCTCCGACGTGCTCGGCCGCATCATCTTGCCCAGTGGCGAGCTGCGCGTCGGCTTGGTCACCGCCTTCGTCGGAGCCCCGGTGCTCATCCTGCTGGCGCGTCGTAAGTCGGTGAGCGGCCTGTGAGCGTCGACCACGGGTATCGCGCCTTGAATGTGCGCCTAGCGCGTGTGCCGGTGTCCGGCACCATCCGGCTGCGGACCGCCGTGGTGTCGGGCGTGCTGGCCGTCGTCCTGCTGCTCACCGCGGTGGTGGCCCTGTGCTTGGGGACCATCGAGCTCACGCCCGGCGAGGTGCTCGCTGCCCTGACCGGACAGGCCGATCCGCGCACCGAGATGCTGGTGCTCGAGTGGCGCCTGCCGCGCGTAGCCTTCGCCGTCGTCTGCGGTGTGGCGCTGGCGGTGGCCGGCACGATCTTCCAATCGCTGACCCGAAATCCGCTGGGTTCGCCGGATATTCTCGGCTTCTCCACCGGCGCGTACACCGGCGCGATCGCGGTGATGCTGTGGTTCGGTTCCACCCGCTACACCGATATCGCGCTCGGATCGTTGGGCGGCGGACTCCTTACCGCTGGCGTGGTCTACCTGCTGGCCTACCACCGCGGTTCGGTGCAGCCGTTCCGCCTGATCATCATGGGTATCGGCGTGGCAGCCATGTTGAGCTCACTCAACGCGGCCCTCCTGCTGTTCATCGACGTCGACACCGCGATGCTCGCAGCCGTGTGGGCTGCCGGGTCGCTCAACGATCTGGGAGCCGAACAGCTGTGGCCGCTCCTGGGCGCGCTGGCGGTAGTGCTGGTCGCCGTCGCGGCGATCGCCTCCCCGCTCACGCAACTCGAACTCGGCGACGACAACGCGCGCGCACTCGGTATCCCGGTAGAAACCATTCGCGGCGCCGCCGTCGTCCTCGGTGTCGGGCTGACCGCCTTGGTCACTGCCGCGGTCGGCCCCATCGCCTTCGTCGCCCTGGCGGCCCCGCAGATCGCCAAGCGACTGACCCGCAGTACCGGCCTCGTGCTGATTCCGTCCGCCCTGGTCGGAGCCCTAGTGCTGCTGGCCTCGGATGTCCTCGCTCAACGCGCAGGCTTCCCCGTCGGCGTCGTCACCGTCTCACTGGGCGGCCTGTATCTGACCTGGCTTCTGGCCTCGGAATATCGGAGGAGAGCATGACCCACATCGCAGAGCTGATCCCCACACTCGTTCCCGCGCCGCCCACCGTGGTGGCCGTCGACGGCGTCAGCGTCGGCTACGACGACAAGGTCATTTGCCGCGACGTCAGCATCGAGGTGGCTCAGGGATCATTCACCGCGATCATCGGCCCGAACGCCTGCGGCAAGTCCACGCTGTTGCGTGCGATCGCGCGGCTCCTGCCGGTCGGCGCCGGCTCCGTGCTGCTCAACGGCAAAGACCTCAGCGACATCCGCACCCGCACGGTGGCCCAGCAGCTGGGGCTGCTGCCCCAAACCTCGCTCGCACCGGAGGGCATCACCGTGACCGATCTGGTGAGCCGCGGCCGCTACCCGCACCAGCGGATGTTCGACCGGTGGTCCAGCCAGGACGAGGCCGCCGTGTCCGAGGCGTTGACCGCCACCGGCACCCTGCCGCTTGCGGGCCGACTGGTCGACGAACTCTCCGGCGGGCAGCGGCAGCGCGTCTGGCTGGCGATGGTCCTGGCCCAGCAGACACCTATTCTGCTCCTCGACGAGCCGACCACGTTCTTGGACATCGCCCACCAGTACAGCCTGCTCGAACTCTGCGAGCGGCTCCGCGTGGAACACGGTCGCACGATCGTGGTGGTGCTGCACGATCTGAATCAGGCGGCACGGTACGCCGACCAGCTGGTGATGATGAAGGACGGCGTCGTCGAGGCCGCCGGCTGTCCGAGCGAGGTGATCACCGCCGAGCGCGTCGAGGCAGTGTACGGCTTGCGATCGCAGGTGATCCCCGATCCCGAGACGGGCTCTCCCCTGGTGATCCCCCGAGCCGGCGACTGCGTCGTCTAGCGTGCCTGGCGCATTCCAAAGCGCCCCACTCCGCACTTGTGAGGACGGTCACTACATGAGAGGCTGAGTACCGAACGATCGGTCGGTCTAGATCGATGGGGGGCGTTCTTTCCGCACGTGACATCCGGGAACAGCACCACCCGGTCGGACCAAGGAGAACTGTGACCACCTCGACTATCGACATCCCCCACCTGGGCGGATCGACCATCGGCTACCGCTTCGGCCGCGAGTACGACCCCGCGCTCCCGACCATGGTGATGGTCAACTCCTTCACTACTTCGGTGGAGCTCTACCGCCCGCAGTTCGCCAATGAAGAACTGCTGGACACGATGAACCTGCTCGCCATCGAGCCCTACGGGCACGGCGCCACCCGCGCCACCTATGAGCAGTTCACCTACTGGGACAGTGCTGTCGCGAACCTGCAGGTCCTCGAGGCGCTCGGCATCTCCGAGGCGTTCGCGCTCGGCACCTCGCAGGGCGGCTGGATTGTGACGCGGATGGCCATGCTCGCGCCGTCGGTGATCAAGGGGATCGTCGTGTTCGGCACCTCGATGGACTACGAGAGCACGGCCAGCATGGAGCGCGGTTGCTGGAACGCCGCCGAGTTTGCCGGCCCCTCGGTAGACGCCCTGGCGACACCGGTCGGCGACGACTGGGTGGTCGACGCCGACTTCGTCACCGCGGTCCTCGGTGCGGGCTTGGGCGAAAACGTGTCGGCAGACGAGCAGCAGTTCTGGATCCGCACGTACCAGGCGAACTACACCGGCGACGCCGGCCGTCGTCGCCTCCGGACCAGCACGATCAACCTCCGCGACCGCGACGGCATCGAAGCCCGGTTGGACGAGGTGACTTGCCCGGTGCTGTGGGTCCAGGGCACTGCGGACCAGGTGTATTCGGTCGCCAACGCCGAGGACGGCATCGCGCGCTTCACCGCGTCCCCGTCTGCGGAGCTGACGATCGTCGACGGAGGCCAACACTTCCTGACCGCGTCCGACCCGGATATCGCCGATCCCGCGATCCGCGCGTTCGTCCAGCGCTGGGCGTAGGCCGCGCCAGATTCACGTGGCCCTTGGGCCCGCAGAGTGTGAGGTTGTGATCGTCTGAGCACCACAACCTCACACTCTGTCGCTGAGCGCAGAATTGTTTCGCCACTGTACGAATATTGTCGTACCGTCGTGAAAATATGTCCTCCAGCGCAGTTCGTGACGGTTCGAGCTGCAGACCGAGCGGAGGACAAGTGCCCGAAGACCAAGTGGAAGAGTCACCGTTCTACGGCGACGCGAGCGACTTTCCGATCCACCTGGGTTTCCTTAGCGACGAGGGCAGGTACTGGCTCCAGAAGACGGACGACCCAGATGTTGCTCTGCTGGCGGAGATCGATGACGAGGCTGTCGAGTACTGGCGTCCAGGCCATGAACCAGCTGCGATTTCCGAGTCCCCAACGCTCCTCGACACACGATGGCTTCCAGACGGCATCCACGATGACGATGGTCTGAGTGACTCTCAACTCGAGGCATTTGCTTTAGCCACAACCACGATGGACCAAGTTATCCAGGGCCTGCTGGCTAGCGGCTGGCGCCTGCGCACTCAGTTCACGGTCTCCGAGCAAAGAGTCCCGCGAATCAAGGTCATTGCCGATCCGCCGAACGATGTCGATGACACCGCTATTCGCCGGGTCACCGACATGTTCAGTCTTCCCTGGGGAACCGCCGAGTTGACCTGGACCGGGCCACCACCGTCGAAATGGGGCGATGACTGGCAGCTCACTGAGGCCAGGGTCGCAGGTCGCGTGGCGCCCACAGACGAAGAGACCCTAAACGAACTGTTGGTCATCGCCATGGTCACGGCTCCACAGTGGACCGTGCGCCCGGGATTCGATCGACCGGTGATCCGGCACAGCGAGGGCGGCCACATGCCGGGGACCGCCATCTCGGTGGTCTTCGATAGCCAAGTCGCGAACCGCTCCTCTGCCGAAATCGCTGATCTGGAACGCAGGGCCGCGGTATGGGGCGATAAGCACAAGTTTGGAGTGGCGATATCGGAACCGACGAAGACGTCGGTACAGGATGCCCTTGACCGGGTCGGAGACGGGATCTCCGGCTACTACCTTCTCGGGTTCGAAAATGGCGATCGGTATCTCGGCCAGTCGACGAACATCCCCGCGAGAATTGAGACCCACAAGCGCGAACGCAAGGGAATCACGTCGGTTCGCCTGCTACCGGATCCCGAAGCCAACACTGCGACATCGCCAGTGAAACAGCTTCTTGCGTCGGAGCGCGCGCTGATTCATTCGCTGCAGCACTCGGGACTGCCGACCCGCAACAAGGCCGAGATGACGTACTGGACGGGTCATCGCGCAGTCGACGACATCTTCCCACCTGTAGACGCGACAGCAGAAGATTGGCTCAACGACCCCGTCGGCATAAACCAGCGCGGGAAGAAGATCCCGCGCATGCACACCGCAGATCTATCCGCTGGCAACGAGGCGATGTCCAAGCTCGCAGAACGCGCGGGCGAGCGACTTCAGCAGATGCTGGCGATCCAACGCGCCTATCTGGATCGGTGTCTCCCACTGCCGTCGCAAACCGAATATGAGTGGTGGGTGGTCAGCTCCCCGCTCACGACGCCTTCTCATGGAACGCTGACGAACCTGTCCGTGGGATGGACCGAATGCCTGCGAATCAACACCACCTTCTCCGGGTTCATCCAGGTGAACGGTGTCGAACTCTTCGGAGAAGACTCCGGTTCTTCCGGGGACTTCGATGACGCAGACGCGATTCGGTTCATGCGACAGCACCCCGGCGCCTACGTTGACAACGCGCCGTACTCCGACGGTGGCGCCTTCAACCTGAACATCTATGCCCCGTCGCTGGAGGTTCTGGCCGACTTGCTCGACGACACAGCGGTGACACGAGCTGCAGCGACGGCCGCTCTCAACTACATGCGGGTGCGGAAGGTCGGGGCGATCAAGAACTCACACAATCCAGTTCTTGCCGCCCTCCTCCTGGATTCCGGAACCGCTACGCAGTAGCCCGCCGCCCGGCCGACCCGCTGAGCGGCCGAGGAGGCACAGCTTGGTCGACAGAGCGTCGTGTTGTGGTTGCCTGAGCACCACAACTCGACACTCTGTGGGCGGCTGGGTCAGAACCGGGCTGGCAGGACGCCTGCGGACGGCTGATCCCCGTCCTATCGTGGGAATATGACCTCCCACGACGGCACGCAGCCCGACATCAAGCCCCGCAGCCGGGACGTGACCGACGGATTGGAGAAGACCGCGGCGCGCGGCATGCTGCGCGCGGTCGGGATGGGCGACGACGACTGGGTGAAACCGCAGATCGGGATCGGATCGTCGTGGAACGAGATCACGCCCTGCAACCTGTCGCTCGATCGCCTGGCCAAGGCCGCGAAGGAAGGCGTCCACGAGGCTGGCGGGTTCCCGCTGGAGTTCGGCACCATCTCCGTCTCCGACGGCATCTCGATGGGCCACGAGGGCATGCACTTCTCGCTGGTCTCCCGCGAGGTGATCGCCGACAGCGTGGAAACGGTGATGAGCGCCGAACGACTCGACGGCTCGGTCCTCCTCGCCGGCTGCGACAAGTCCCTGCCCGGCATGCTCATGGCGGCGGCCCGGCTGAATCTGGCGTCGGTGTTCCTCTATGCAGGGTCGACGCTGCCGGGGTACGCAACGCTGTCCGACGGCGAAGAACGCCAGGTCACCATCATCGACGCCTTCGAGGCGGTCGGCGCGTGCGCGCGCGGACTGATGAGCCGCGAAGACGTCGACACCATCGAACGCGCCATCTGCCCGGGCGAGGGCGCGTGCGGAGGCATGTACACCGCCAACACCATGGCCAGCGCCGCCGAGGCGATCGGCATGAGTCTCCCGGGCAGCGCCGCGCCGCCGGCACCGGACCGTCGCCGCGACCGCTTCGCCCGCGAGTCCGGGGCGGCCGTCGTCGAACTCCTGCGCCGCGGCATCACGGCCCGCGACATCATGACCAAGGAGGCGTTCGAAAACGCGATCGCCGTGGTCATGGCCTTCGGCGGCTCCACCAACGCGGTCCTGCACCTGCTGGCGATCGCCCACGAGGCCGAGGTGGACCTGTCCCTCGCCGACTTCGCCCGCGTCGGCGCCCGCGTCCCGCACCTCGCCGACCTCAAGCCGTTCGGCGCGCACGTGATGACCGACGTCGACCGCATCGGCGGCGTCCCGGTGGTGATGAAGGCGCTGCTCGACGCCGGGCTGCTGCACGGCGACTGCCTCACGGTGACCGGCCGAACGGTGGCCGAGAACCTGGCCCACATCAGCCCGCCGGATCCGGACGGCAAGGTCCTGCGCGCCCTGGACCAGCCAATTCATCCCACCGGCGGCATCACGATCCTGCACGGCACGCTCGCCCCGGAGGGCGCGGTGGTCAAGTCGGCAGGCTTCGACACCGACGTCTTCGAGGGCGTCGCCCGCGTCTTCGACCGCGAACGCGCGGCCATGGATGCCCTCGAGGACGGCACCATCGCCGCCGGCGACGTGGTGGTGATCCGCTACGAAGGCCCCAAGGGCGGACCCGGCATGCGCGAAATGCTCGCCATCACCGGCGCGATCAAGGGCGCGGGCCTGGGCAAGGACGTCCTGCTGCTCACCGACGGCCGGTTCTCCGGCGGCACCACCGGTCTGTGCGTGGGACACGTGGCCCCCGAGGCCGTCGACGCCGGCCCCATCGCCATGGTCCGCGACGGCGACCGCATCCGGCTCGACGTGGCCTCCGGCACGCTGGATCTACTCGTCGACCCCGACGAACTGGTCGCCCGTGCCGAGGCCTTCGCGCCGCTGCCGCCCCGCTACACCCGCGGGGTGCTGGCCAAGTACGCCAAACTCGTCACCTCGGCCTCCCGCGGCGCGATCTGCGAGTAGCGCGGTCCCCCGCGCCGGACCCGGCGACGGCTGCCGTTAGGGTCGGCAGCATGACCGACAGGATCAGCGTCACCGGGTTCGCCCGCGGCGGCACCGACGCGCTCTTCCGATTCCGCGGCGTCCACGTGAACGCCCAGCGCAGCACCTTCACCTGCCACGGCGGTCCGTGGCTGCGCGACGACGCGACCGAGGTGGTGCGGGCCGGGCTCGCTCCCGCGCTCGACGAGGCGACCGGTTCCATCGTCGCCGCCGGCACGACGGTGGGTCGCTGGCCGGTGAGCCTGAGTATCCGCCTCGACTTCCTCGCCGACCCGCCGCTGGCTGGCACCGCGCTCACCGTGACCGGCGAGCTGCTGGCCACCGACGACCAGGGCGCCACCACCCGCGGCACGGCCCGCACCGCCGACGGCGCGATCGTGGCCCTCGTGACCCACCGCTCGCACCTGGTCGACGTCGATCGCGCCGCACTCCCGACGCCCCCGGCCCCGCAGCCGCCGCCCGACGACGTCCCGGTGCGGACCGCCCTCGGCCTCGCCGACACCGGCCCCGGTCGCCTGACCATGTCGCCCGGTCCGTACGCCACCAACGGCATGGGCAACGTGCACGGCGGCGTCCTCACCGTCGGCTCCGAACTCGCGGCGCATTCGCTCTTCGCGCCGGGTTGGCGCACCCGCAGCATCGACATCTCCTTCGTCCGACCGCGCCCGGGCGCCACCCCCACCGACTTCACCGCCGAGCTGGTCTACCTCGGGCGTTCGCTCGGCGTGGCCCACGTCGCCGCACGCGGACCGGACGGCAAGGTGTGCTCGATGGCCACGGTCACCGCCCAGCCCGCCTGAGCCGCGGGCTCCGGCCCTATGGATTGACTCAAGATCGTCCGCGGCGAGGCGACAACGTCCCCGGCCTCGGCCACCATGGAGTCATGGATTCCACCCCCGGCGTCAGCGTGCCCTCCGACGAGCCCGCCGACCGGCCGCGCGCCGGACTGCACGCCCTGGTGGTGGAGGACGAACCGGACCTGGCCGCCATCGTCGGCGACTATCTGCGCAGCGCCGGCTTCGACGTCACCGTCCTGCACGACGGTGCGCAGGCGGTCGAGTCGGCGCAGCGGAATCCGCCCGACGTCGTCGTCCTGGACCTGGGTCTACCCGGCCTGGACGGGGTCGAGGTGTGCCGCCGGCTGCGCACGTTCTCCGATGCCTACATCGTGATGCTGACCGCCCGCGCCGCCGAGGTCGACATGCTCATCGGCCTGTCCGTGGGCGCCGACGACTACGTCCTCAAACCCTTCAGCCCGCGCGTGCTGATCGCCCGGATCGACGCCATGCTGCGACGACCGCGCGCCGGGGCCGCCCAGCCCGACGCGCAGGCGCGCCGCGTCCGGGAGATCGGCGCGGTGATCGTCGACCTGGACGCCCGCCAAGTGTGGGTCGGCGGCACTCACGTCCACCTCACCCGCACCGAGTTCGACATCCTCGCCGCCCTGATCCACCGCCCCGGCGTGGTCGTGACGCGCGAACACCTGATGAACACCGTCTGGGGTTCCACCTGGGTGGGCGACACCCACGTGGTCGACGTCCACATCGGCGGCCTGCGCCGCAAGCTGGACGACCGCGGCGACGACCGGCTCATCGAGACCGTGCGCGGCGTCGGCTATCGGATCGACGATCCCGCCGCCCCGGGGTCGCGCTGATGGCGCCGTCGTGGAGTTCCCGGGTCGGTCTCGGCGCCCGCATCCTGATCGCGATGGCCGTGGTGATCGCCGGCGTCGCCCTGACCATCGCCGTGGTCGCCATGCTGGTGGCACCCGCACTGTTCCACGACCATCTGGGTCAGGCCGGCCTCCCGAACGACTCCGAGCAGGCCATGCACGTCGAAGAGGCCTTCAACTCCGCGATCGCGATCACCATCGTCGCCGTGGTCAGCACCTCGTCGGTGCTGGCGCTGACGGCGGCCTGGATCATCACCCGCCGGATCGATCGGTCCATCACCGCGGTGGCCACCGCGGCGGGCCGGATCGGCGACGGCCGGTCCGGCGAACGACTCCCGGCCAGCGGTCTGGGTCCCGAGTTCGGCAAGCTGACCGACACCTTCAACCGGGTGCTGGGCCGGCTGGAAAGCGTCGACGAGGCGCGCCGCCAACTGCTCTCGGACCTGGCCCACGAGATCCGCACCCCACTGGCCTCGGTGGAGGCCAACATCGAAGCCATCGAAGACGGCGTCCGCCTGCCCGACGCCACCACCTACGCCGCCATCCGGTCGGCCACCGCCCGCCTGTCCCGGCTCGCCGACGACCTCGACGAGGTGTCCGCGGCCGTCGAGGTCTCCGTGCAGATCGCTCCCGATCCGGTGGCGGTACGCACCCTGATCGACGATGCCGCCGCGCGCGTCCGCGACCGGTTCGCGGCGGCGGGGGTGCGCCTGGTGGTGGAGAACGAGGCCGCGGTGACCCTCGCGGTGGACGCCGACCGGATCGGCCAGGCCCTGGACAATCTGCTGCTCAACGCGCTGCGGCACACCCCGGCCGGCGGCACGGTGATCCTGGCCGCCACCGTCGACGACGGGGCCCTGGAGATCAGCGTGATCGACGACGGCGAGGGCATCACCGCCACACATCTGCCGCACGTCTTCGACCGCTTCTACCGCGGCGATCCGGCGCGGTCGCGTGCCTCCGGCGGCAGCGGCGTCGGGCTCACCATCGTGCGCGGGATCGCGGCCGCCCACGGCGGCCACGTCCGCGCCCGCAGCGGCGGCGCCGGCCGCGGCAGCACCTTCGTCCTGACCCTCCCCCTCCCCTGACCCCCTGCTCCCGAGAGGCACACCCGACATGTCCCCCACCCCGCGCCGGTCGCTGCACCTGCTGGCGACCCTCGTCGCCGTCGCCGTGGTGACCGCGGCGCTGGTCGGCTGCGGCAGCTCCTACACGCCGCTGTCGTCGACCACCCCGGGCAGCACCGAGACCTTCCTGGCCGGTCACGGTCTGGCCGGTCTGGATGCGCGCCAGATCATCGACACGCTCGACGCGCTGCCGGTGGCCGAACGCCCCACCGACCTCATGGCGTCCGTCCGCCCCACCGAACTGGTGCTGTCGGCGGCGGGTGGGGAAGTGACGTTGCCCCTGCCCAGCGACGCCTTCTACGTGTCCTTCGCCCCGTACGTGACGCAGACGCACGAATGCCATTTCCACAACCTCACCACCTGCCTCGGAGAGCTGCGCGACACCCCGATCACGGTGCGGGTGGTCGACGATGCCACCGGGCAGGTGCTCATCGACCGCACCCAACGGACCTTCGACAACGGCTTCGCCGGGCTGTGGCTGCCGCGCGAGATCGACGCCACCCTCACCGTCTCCGGCGAGGGTCGCACCGCGAGCCAAGCGATCAGCACCCGCGGCACCGACGACGCGACCTGCCTGACCACCCTGCATCTGGTGTCGGCATGAGCGCGCCCGCCGCTCAGTGCTGGAAGCGGTAGCCCATGCCCGGCTCGGTGATCAGGTGGGCGGGCGCGGCCGGATCCACCTCGAGTTTGCGGCGCAGGCTCGCCAGGTAGACGCGGAGGTAGTTGGTCTGCTGCACGTAGCTGGGGCCCCACACGGCGGCGAGGATCTCCCGCTGCCCCACCAGCCTCCCCTCGTTGCGGACCAGCAGCTCGAGGATTCCCCACTCGGTGGGGGTCAGCCGGACCGGTGCGCCGTCGCGCCGAACCTGTTTGCCCGCCAGGTCGATGGTGACCGCTCCGGCCTCGACCACCGGGGTGGCCGCGGCGACGGTGGTGCCCCGACGGATCGCGGCGCGCAGTCGGGCCACGAACTCCTCCATCCCGAACGGTTTGGTCACGTAGTCGTCGGCGCCGGCGTCGAGGGCCTGCACCTTGTCCGACGAGTCGGTGCGGGCCGACAGCACGATCACCGGCACCTCCGTCCAGCCCCGCAGCCCCGCCAACACCTCGAACCCGTCGATGTCCGGAAGCCCCAGGTCCAGCACCACCACGTCGGGCATCACTCGCGCCACCTGGGTGAGCGCGCCGGCACCGGTGTCGGCGGTCACCACGTCGAAACCCCGGGCCCGCAGATTGATGCGCAGCGCGCGCAGCAGTTGCGGCTCGTCGTCGACCACCAGCACCCGGCCCCGATCCATGTGCGTTTCGGTCATCGGTCCTCCTCCGCCGGCAGATCCACGACCATGGTGGTACCGCCGCCCGGCGTCTGCCGCACCTTGAGGGTGCCGCCGAGCGCGGACACGAAACCGCTGGCCACCGCCAGCCCGAGACCGACGCCGGAGGCGCTGCCGCGTTGATCGCCGTACTGGTGGAACGGCGCGAATACCCGCTCGCGTTCCTCGGCCGGGATTCCGGGCCCGCGGTCGATCACCTGCAGCAGGCAGCGCGCGTCGCCATCGGCGCGGACCGCCGGCATCGTCACCACGTCCACCGGGCCGGTGCCGTGCCGGTAAGCGTTGTCGACCAGATTGGCCAGGGCCCGCTCCAGCAGACCCGCGTCGGTGCAGGCCCACGACGACGTGAACTCCACGGTGCCCACCCGTTCGGGCCGTCCGGCGGTGGCCAGTACCCGGTGCACCACCTCCGGGAGATACGTGCGCCGCAGGATCGGCCGCACCACCCCGGCCGCCAGCCGCGACGAGTCGAGCAGGTTGCCGACCAGCGCGGTGAGCTGGTCCACCGACTCTTCGGTGGTGGCCAGCAGTTCCTCGGTGTCGGCGGCGTCGAAGGTCAGATCGGGACTGCGCAGGCTGCTCACCGCGGCCTTGGCCGACGCCAACGGCGTCCGGAGGTCGTGACTGACCGCGGCCAGCAGCGCCCGCCGCAGCTCGTCGGTGCGCGCCAGTTCATCGGCCTCGGCGGCCTCGGCGGCCAGCCGGTCGCGTTCCAACGCCGCCGCCACCTGACTGGCCACCGCCGACAGCACCCGACGATCGGTCACCGCCACCTCGGGTCCGCGCAGCAGCAGCGCATAACCTCCACCGGACGACTCGCACACCGTCGTCGCCGACGACGACGAGTCGGGCGGGTCGTCGCCCACCGCCGCCCGCAGCTCCGGCACGGCCGCACCCAGCCGCACCACCGAGACCGCGTCCTGCTGGTAGGTCTCGCGGACCCGCGCCAACAGGTCGGGCGCGCCCGCACCGTCGAGCACCGCGCTGGAGAACAGCGACAGCAGTTCCGCGTCCCGTCCGGCCAACCGCGCCTCCCGCCGACGCACCGCCGCCGAATCGACCAGCGCCGCCACCGCGATGGCCACCACCACCATGCCGACGATGGTGACCACGGCGTCCAGATCGGTGACCGCCAGCGTGTAGCGCGGATGGGTGTAGAAGAAGTTCAGCAGCATTCCGGACGCCACCGCCGACAGCGCCGCCGGTCCGATGCCGCCGAGCAGCGCGACCGCCAGAATGCCGATCAGGAACATCGACGACTCGCCGGCCACCGTGAGGAAGCGGTCCACCGGCGCGATCACCGCGGTGACGAGCGCCGGGATGATGAGGGCGAACAGCCAGGTCAGCGGCCGGTGCAGCCGCGTGGACCGGATGTCGAGCGGTCTGCGCACGGACGCCTCGGGATGGTTCACCATGTGCACGTCGATGCGGCCGCTGTCGCCGATCACGGCGGCACCGACGCCCTCGTCGAGCACCCGCCGCCACCGGGGACGACGCGACGTGCCGAGCACCAGCTGCGTCGCGTTCACCGCCCGCGCGTAATCCAGGAGCGTGGCCGGCACGTCGTCGCCGACCACCGTGCTCAGGGTGGCGCCGCAGTCGGCGGCCAACTGCCGCAGCCCCGCCGGATCCGCGGAGCTGTCGGCGAGCCCGTCGCCCCGCGCCACCCGCACCACCAGCAGTTCCGCGCTCGACCGCGAGGCGATGCGCCGCGCCCGCCGGATCAGCGCCCCCGACTCCGGGCCGCCGGTCACCGCCACCACGACGCGTTCGCGCGCCTCCCAGGTGTCGGTGATCGCATTGGCCGCGCGGTAGTCGGCGAGCTTCTCGTCGACGCGGTCGGCCAGCCACAGCAGCGCCAACTCGCGCAGCGCCGTCAGGTTGCCCTGCCGGAAGAAGTTGGCCAGGGCGCCCGCGGCGCGGTCGGTGCCGTACACGCGCCCCTGCGCCAGGCGGCGGCGCAGCGCGCTCGGCTCGATGTCGACCAGTTCGATCTGGTCGGCCCGGCGCACCACCTCGTCGGGCACGGTCTCGTGCTGCGGCACCCCGGTGATGTGCGCGACCACGTCGTTCAGCGACTCCAGGTGCTGGATGTTCACCGTCGACAGCACGTCGATGCCCGCCGCGCACAGTTGCTCGATGTCCTGCCAGCGTTTGGCGTGACGCAGTCCGGGGGCGTTGGTGTGCGCCAGCTCGTCGACGAGCACCACCTGTGGTCGACGGGCCAGCACGGCGTCGAGATCCAGTTCCTCCAGCACCACGCCCCGGTGAGCGACGGCGCGCCGCGGGATGGTCTCCAGCCCCTCGGTCAGGGCCGCGGTGGCCGAGCGCCCGTGCGATTCGACGATGCCGATCACCACGTCGACGCCGTCGGCCCGCAGGTTCTGCGCACGATCGAGCATGTCGAAGGTCTTGCCCACCCCGGGCGCGCAGCCGAGGAAGACCTCGAACTGACCGCGTACCGGCGCCTGCGCCTCCATCTCAGCGATCCTATCGGCCGCCCGGCACCGACCGAGCGAGGCAATCGGGGACCCGGTGCCCGAGATCGGAGTTCACCGCCAGCACGTTGACCCGGGAGCTGCCGAGGAAGCCGAACTGCCTGCCCTCGGTGTGGCGTCGGACCACGGCGCGCACCTGTTCCGGGGTCCGGTCGTTGACGCGGGCCAGCCGCGGAATCTGCAGGGCCGCGTACTCCGGCGAGATGTGCGGGTCCAGTCCGGAGCCGGAACCGGTCACCGCATCGGCCGGGACCCGCGCCGGGTCGACGCCTTCGCGCGCGGCGATCACCGCGCGGCGCTCCTCGACCAAGTCCCGCAATCGGGGACTGTTCGGCCCCAGATTCGAGGGCCCCGACACCGCGGGATCACCGGAGACCCGCCCGTGCAGGTAGGGGTCGGGCTGCCCGGCGGGCACCTGCAGGTCCGTCCCGATCAAGCCCGAACCGGCCGGGCAGCCCGCGTCGTCGCGCACCAGGGAGCCGTCGGCAGAAGTGGCCACGGTCCGGGAGAAGCCCCAGACCAGGACCGGATAGCCGACGCCGAGCACCGCGGTGAACGCGAGCAGCACCACCAGTCCGACCATCGCGTGGCGACCGAAGTCGCGCAGCAGAGTTTTCACGGACTCACCCCATTCCGGGTAGAAGACGAACGACCAGGTCGATGAGCGCGATCCCGACGAACGGGGCGATCACCCCGCCGATGCCGAAGATCAGGAGGTTGCGCCCCAACAGCCGGGACGCCGAACCGGCGCGGTACTTGACCCCGCGCAACGACAGCGGGATCAGCGCGACGATGATCAGCGCGTTGAAGATGACGGCCGAGACGATGGCCGACTGCGCCGAGTGCAGCCGCATCACGTTGAGGACGTCCAGTTGCGGATAGCCGGCCGCGAACAGGGCGGGCAGGATCGCGAAGTACTTGGCGACGTCGTTGGCCAGCGAGAACGTCGTCAGCGCGCCGCGCGTGATCAGCAACTGCTTGCCGATCGCCACCACCTCGATCAACTTGGTGGGGTCGGAGTCGAGGTCCACCATGTTCCCGGCTTCCTTGGCCGCCGAGGTCCCGGTGTTCATGGCGACGCCGACGTCGGCCTGCGCCAAGGCCGGGGCGTCATTGGTGCCGTCCCCGGTCATGGCCACCAGCCGTCCCCGCGCCTGCTCGTCCCGGATCAGGGCCAGCTTGTCTTCGGGGGTCGCCTGCGCGACGAAGTCGTCGACGCCGGCGGTGGCCGCGATCGACCGCGCGGTCCGCGGATTGTCGCCGGTGATCATCACCGTGCGAATCCCCATGGCGCGCAGCTGCGCGAACCGTTCCCGCATTCCGGGTTTGACCACGTCGGACAGTTCGATCACCCCGAGCACCCGCGGCGGCTGACCGTCGCGCGCCATGCCGACCACCAGCGGGGTGCCGCCGGCGTCGGCGATCGCGGTGACCGCCTCGGTCACCGCCGGATCCATCCGGCCGCCGAGACCGACGACCCACTGCTCCACCGCGTCGGCCGCGCCCTTGCGCAGCTGCCGCGGATCGTCGCCGGTCAGGTCCATGCCGCTCATGCGGGTGGTCGCGGTGAACGGCACGATCGAATACCGGGCGTCGGCCCCCGACCGGGCCGCGGCGATCTCGAGGTCCGGGAGCGGAACCACCTCGAAACGCTCGACGCACAGGGCCAGGATGCTGCGACCCTCCGGGGTGTCGTCGGCGAGGCTGCACCGGTAGGCGATGTCGGCGAGTTCGGCGACGCCCACCTGCGGCGCGGGATGCAGGTCGGTGGCCTGGCGGTTGCCGAACGTGATGGTCCCGGTCTTGTCCATCAGCAAGGTGTCGATGTCGCCGGCGGCCTCCACCGCGCGCCCGCTCATGGCGAGCACGTTGCGTTGCACCAGCCGGTCCATGCCTGCGATCCCGATGGCCGAGAGCAGCGCGCCGATGGTGGTGGGAATCAGACACACCAGCAGCGCGATCAGCTTGAGCGGATCGGCCGCCGCTCCGGAGGCGCTGAGCATCGCTCCGGTGGCGACCACCGCGAGCAGAAACATCAGTGTCAGGGCCGTGAGCAGGATCTGCAGGGCCACCTCGTTCGGCGTCTTCTTCCGTTCCGAGCCCTCCACCAGCGCGATCATCCGGTCCACGAACGTCTGTCCGGACGCGGTGGTGATCTGCACGACGATCCGGTCCGAGAGGACCATGGTGCCGCCGGTCACCGCGGACCGGTCGCCGCCCGATTCGCGGACGACGGGGGCGGACTCGCCGGTGATGGCGCTCTCGTCGACGGTCGCGATGCCTTCGATCACGTCGCCGTCGCCGGCGATCACCTCCCCGGCGACCACGACGATGCGGTCGCCCACCGCCAACTGCGCGCCACTGATCTCCTCGAGCGTGCCGTCGTCGGACAGTCGTCGGGCGACGGTGTCGCGCTTGACCTTGCGCAGGCTGTCGGCCTGCGCGCGGCCGCGGCCCTCCGCGACCGCCTCGGCCAGCCCGGCGAAGAGCACCGTGAACCAGAGCCAGGCCACGGTCAGCCACGCGAAGACCGAGGGCCGCCAGATCGCCAGGAGCGTGGACGCGATCGCACCGAGGTAGACCACCAGCATCACCGGGTTACGGGCCTGCGCGCGCGGCGTGAGTTTGCGGGCCGCCTGCGGCAGGGCCGCCACCAGCATCGACGGATCGAATGCTCCGCGCGGGGCCGCCTCGAGGCCGCTCGCGGGGTGCGCCTCGGCGAGCGCCTCCGGGGAGGTTCTCGAGGGGGACGTGGTCATAGCAGTGCCTCCGCGATGGGTCCCAGCGCGAGCGCCGGGAGGAAGGTGAGTCCGGCGATCAGCAGCGTCGTGCCGAAGAGCAGCGCGGCGAACAGCGGACCGGAAGTGGGGAGAACGCCGGCGTCCGCGGGCGCGCGCACCAGAGTCGCCGTCGGGCTCGCCGCATGTGTCGGCCCGGCTGCGTCGGTGTCGGCAGCGTCGGCGTCGGCCGCCGCGAGGGCGGCGGGCTGCTCGACGGCCGACGGCTCGTCGGCGCGGGGGCGTTGCCGCGCGAACATGCCGGCCAGGGCGAGCACCAGCACGATCGGCAGGAAGCGGCCGAAGAACATGGCCAGGCCGAGGGACAGCTGGAACCAGTCGCTGGTCACCGTCAGTCCGCCGAACGCGCTGCCGTTGTTGTTGGCGGCCGAGGCGTACGCGTAGAGCACCTCGGTGAAGCCGTGCACCGCGGTCGGACTCCCCGCGGGTCCCGGCTCGATCAGCTGCCCGTCACCGGCACGGCTCGCCAGTGCCACCGCGGCCCCGGACAGCACCAGTGCCGGCATCACGAGGACGGACAGGACCGCCACCGTGATCTCCCGTCGGCCCACCTTCTTGCCGAAGAACTCCGGGCTCCGACCCACCAGGAGGCCGCCGAGGAAGACGGTGATCGTGGCCAGGATCAGCATTCCGTACAGGCCCGAACCGACCCCGCCGGGCGCCACCTCACCGAGCAGCATGTTCCACAGCACGGCTCCGCCGGCGCCCGGTGCCAGGCTGTCGTGCGCGGCGTTGACCGCACCGGTGGAGGTCCCGGTGGTGCTGACCGCGAACAGTGCGGTCCCCGGCACCCCGAAACGCAGTTCGGTGCCTTCCAGGTTCGCCCCGGCCGCCACCGCGGCGATACCGCTCGGCCTCGACTGCAAGAACCAGACCAGCGCGAGCAGGCCGGCCCACAGGGTCCCCATCACGGCCAGCAGGGTCAGGCCCTGCCGCCGATCGCCGACGAGCGTGCCGTAGGTGCGGGTGAGGCAGACCGGGATCAGCAGGATCGCGAACACCTGCACCAGGTTGGTCAGCGGCGTCGGGTTGGAGAACGGGTGCGCCGAGTTCGCGCCGAAGGTGCCGCCGCCATTGGTGCCGAGCACCTTGATGGCCTCCTGGCTGGCGAACGGGCCCACCGGACTCACCTGCGCGCGGCCGTCGAGCAGCGTGTACCCGACACCCGAATGCCACGACTGCACCGCACCGGCCAGCACGAGGATCACCGCAACAACGAAGGCCACCGGCAGCAGGATGCGCACCGTGCCGCGCACCAGATCCACCCAGAAATTGCCCAGGAGCCCGTCGCCCGTGCGGGCGATCAGCCCGCGGACCAGCGCGATCGCCACCGCCAGGCCGACCGCCGCGGACAGGAAGTTCTGCACCGCGAAGCCCAACATCTGGGTGAGGTCGCTGACCGTGGTCTCCGGCGAGAACGACTGCCAGTTGGTGTTGGTGACGAACGAGATCGCCGTGTTGAACGCCATCGTCGGCGGCACACCCGGCCGCCCGTCGTTCCACGGCAGCACGCCCTGCAGTCGTTGCAGCGCGTACAGCAGCACGATCGCGCCGAAGGAGAAGCCGAGGACGCTGACCGCATAGGCGCGCCAGGTCTGCCCGGCGTCGGGGTCGATCCGCGCGAGGCGGTACAGGCCGCGTTCGGCCCACAGGTGACGGCGGGACCGATAGACCGCGGCGAGGTAGTCGCCGAAGGGCACATAGACGACGGCGAGCACCGCGAGCAGCACGCCCACCTGAACAAGACCGGCAGTGGTGTCGGACATGTCAGAACCGATCCGGTGCGATGAGCGCGACCAACAGGTACCCGGCGGTGACCGCCGCGACCACCAGGAGCAGCACGGTCACCGTGCCCGCCGACGTCATCGCCGCGACCATTCATCGAGACCGCGCACCGCGAGCAGGCACAATCCTGTCGCGGCCGCCACGATCGCGAGCATCACCGAGTCCGCCATGCCGGCACACCTCCACGTGGGTAGCGGCCGCACCGTGCGTCCGCGGAATCCACGCTCGTCCGGTCGATCCAGTCGCGCCAGAGTCCTTAACGCAATCCATACGGCGACGGCCCGGCTTTTGACGCCGTCCTGTCGCCCGCCGATCGGTCGACGCGCGGCGGCGTCACCGCCCGTCGACGACGATGCCCCGGTGCAGCGCCACCAGCCGCTCGGCCCACCCGTCCGCGAGCGCACCGGTTCGCCCGTACTCGGCCAGCAGCGCCCCGATGATCGAGTCGACCATCGTCCCGGCGTCGCCGTTCAGGCGCAGCGACCCGTCGGCCACGCCCGCCTCCAACTCCTCGGCCATCGCATGCCAATGCACCTGCAGCACGGAGCGAAGCGTCGTGGTGAACGCCGGATCGACGTTGTCGAGCACGGCACCGGCGCCGCCGAAACCGACGCCGTCGAGCACCATCGCCGCCGCGTGCTCGATCACCCACCGGAGTCGCCCCTCGCCGGAGATGTCGTGCTCGTCGGGCCCGGGCGGATCGGCCAGCTCGGCCAGCGCGTCGGTCAGCAGCGCGTGCCGGTCGGCGAAGCGACGGTAAATGGTGGTGCGGGCCACCCCGGCCTCGGCCGCGACCCGCTCGACGGTGACGGCGGACGGCCCCTTGGTACGCAGGAGCTCCCGTGCGGCGTCGGTGATCTTCGCGGCGCTGCTGGGTCGAATCTGTGCCATGGACTCTCCTGCCGGCGCGACCGTGCGGAATGAAACGCGCCGATTCGACGCTATACCGCGTGTAGCGATACGCTACATGTAGCGTTTCATTCTTTGTGGAGGTTTTCTCAATGAGTTCGGATCAGCCGATCACCCGTCAGCGCGCCGACAAGGTCATGCCGCTGTTCGTCGGCTACGTGTTGATGCTGGGCCAGTTCGTCCTGATGGCCATCGGGATCATGGGCGTGGCATTCGAGTGGTTCAGCACGGGCGCACTCGTCGGCGTGTGGATCGGCTGGGCGGTCCTGCTCGTCCTGTCACTGTGGGCGATGGCCCACCAGGTGACGGTCAACCGCTACAACGAGGCACAGGGATCGCACCCGAGCCCGCACCTGCTGGTGCCCACCGAGACCCAGGCACGCGTCGACGCCTACAAGCGCAACTACCAGACGCGTGAGGCCGCTGCCCCCGCCACCGAGGTCGGCGACCTCGAGCGCGTCGCCGCCTGACACATACGCCACGCCCCACCGGCCGGCAGCTCACCGCACGCGTTCGAGCGCCGCGCCGGTGGTGGCCTCCGGCGACAGATCCAGTCGCCGCAGCAGTTGCGCATTGAGCGCGACGACGATCGTCGAGAGCGACATCAGGATCGCCCCGACGGCCATCGGCAACACGAAGCCGATCGGCGCCAACACTCCGGCCGCCAGCGGCACCGCGACCAGGTTGTAGCCCGCCGCCCACCACAGGTTCTGCGTCATCTTGCGGTACGTGGCCCGCGACAGATCGATCACCGACACCACCGATCTCGGGTCGGAGCTCGCGAGAATCACCCCGGCCGAAGCGATCGCCACGTCGGTGCCCGCACCGATCGCGATACCGACGTCCGCCTACGCCAGGGCCGGCGCATCGTTCACGCCGTCCCCCACCATCGCGACCTTCTGGCCCTCGTTCTGCAGCTCCACCACCTTGGCCGCCTTGTCTTCCGGCCGGACCCCGGCGAGCACCCGATCGATCCCCAGCTCCCCGCCCACCGTCTCGGCGACGGCGACGGCGTCGCCGGTGATCATGCCGACCTCGATTCCGAGCGCATGCAACGCCTCGACGGCGTCGTGGGACTCCGGACGGACCTCATCGGCGAGCTTCAGACCGCCGATGACGACGCCGTCGCGCACCGCGTGCAAGACGATCGCCCCCTCGCTGCTCCACTCCGGCACCACGGGCAGCTCCGGCTGGCCCACCTCGTCGAGCAGCTTCGGCCCGCCCACCCGAATCCGTCGGCCGTCGACGGTCGCGGCGACGCCGACCGCGGGCGAGGAACGGAAGTCCGCGGCCGCGGGCAGGGTCAGGCCGCGCCGCTCGGCGGCCCCGACGATCGCCTTGGCCAGCGGGTGCTCGCTGTCGCTTTCGGCGGCCGCGGCCAGCGCCAAGACCTCGTCGGCGCCGAGCCCGCCGACCGGCTCCACGCCGGTGACCACCGGTTCGCCCCGGGTGAGCGTGCCGGTCTTGTCGAACAGGATCACGTCGACGTGGCGCATCTCCTCCAGTGCCAGCCGATCCTTGATCAGCACCCCGCCGCGGGCCGCTCGCTCGGTGGCGATCGACACGACGAGCGGGATCGCCAAGCCGAGGGCGTGCGGGCACGCGATCACCAGCACCGTGATGGCGAAGACAATGGCCGAGTCGACGTCCCCGGCGGCCGACCAGACCACCGCGGTGACCACGGCAGCTGCCAGCGCGAACCAGAACAGCAGGCCGGCGGCCCGATCGGCGATGAGCTGGGCCCGCGAGGTGGAGGACTGCGCGTCGGCGACGAGTCGGTTGATCCCGGCCAGCGCCGTGTCGTCACCGGTCGCGGTGACCTGCAGCCGCAGCCCCGAGTCGGTGGCGACGGTGCCGGCGATGACACGGTCGCCCGGTCCGCGCGCCACCGTCCGGGATTCGCCGGTGATCATGGATTCGTCCATGTCGGCGCGACCGTCGGTCACCGTCCCGTCGGCGGGTACGCTGCCGCCCGGGCGCACCACGATGAGGTCGCCGACCCGCAGCTCTCCGGGGCGGACCGTCACCACGCGCTCGCCCTCGACTCGCTCGGCCTCGTCGGGCAGCAGCTGCGCCAGCGTGTCCAGCGCCGACGAGGTCTGCGCGAGCGAGCGCATCTCCAGCCAGTGCCCCAGCAGCATGATCACGATGAGCAGCGCCAGTTCCCACCAGAACTCGAGGTGGTGCGGCACCACGCCGACGGTCGCGGCCCAGGAGGCGGCGAACGCCACCGTGATGGCCAGCGCGACCAGCAGCATCATTCCGGGTCGACGCCGCCGGATCTCGTCGACCGCACCGGTCAGGAACGGTGCGCCGCCCCAGAAGTACATGACGGTGCCGAGCGCGGCGGCCACCCATATCGCCCAACCGGGCGGCGAGTACCCGACGAGCGAGCCGAACATCGGTGAGAGGGCGACCACGGGGATCCCCACGACGAGGTCGACCCAGAACAGTCGTCGGAACCGCTCGGCATGGCCGTCGTGGCCACCGTGCTCGCCGGGGCCGCCGTGCTGATCGTTGCCGGTGTGCTGGTGGCCGTCGTGCCCGGTCATCGCTCCTCCTTCGGACCTACTTGAGTGAGCTCAGAAGCTCCCGCATGGTCTGAATCTCCGCGTTCTGGGTGGTGATCACCTGCTGCGCGAGGGCCTTCGCCTCGGGATTCGCCCCGTCCTTGAGCTCCGCCTCGGCCATGTCCACGGCGCCCTCGTGGTGCTCGATCATCCCATCGAGGAACAGCCGCGACGCCTCAACCCCGGTCGCCTCCCGCAGCGCGTTCATCTGGGCGTCGGTCAGCATCCCCTCCATCTCGGACATGTCGTGCGTGCCCATGTCGTGGCCGGAGGAATCGTCGGACACGCCCCCCTGCGCGAGCCAGCCCTGCATGGTCGCGATCTCCGGTCCCTGCGCGGCCTTGATCTGGCGGGCCAGTTCGGTCACCCGCGGATCGATACCCTCCTTGGCCAGCATCAGGTCGGACATCTCGACGGCCTGCTTGTGGTGCGGGATCATCATCTGCGCGAACATCTTGTCGGCGTCGTTCACGTCGGCGGTCTGCGTCGCGCCGGCGCTGTTCGACGCCGCCGCGCCGTCGTGGTGCTGACCGCCCGCGGTCGAGTCCTCCGACGAGCAGCCCGTCAGCAGCAGGACCGCGGCCACCCCCGCGGTGGAGGCGGCGGCGACGGAAAAGCGGCGAATGTTCATGGGTTCAGGTCCTCAACTCTCTGGCAACGACTGGGCGGCTCGATGTCCGCGTACTCCTCCACCCTGCCCGCTGCGGTCACCGCATTGCCCGTGCACTCGTTATGGATTCCCTCAAGATCGAGCCCGCCCGCCACCGCCGCCGGACCGACCGGGAACGTCGCACCACCCTGCGCCGGGCGGTCTCGCCGACCGGGCTAGCCTCGGTGACATGAGCGACTCCACAGAGTTCCGCGCCGTCGCACGGCGTCTCACCGCCTTCGGCGCCCTCCACCGCATGACCGGGGAACACTCCACCGTGACGCTCAACGAGACCGGTCTGACCCTCGACGACGGCGACACCTATCTGCATCTGCCCGCCGCCGGCCCGCTGCCCGACGACCTGCCCGCGGCCTGGGCATCCGACGCGGCGGCGTACGCCGCGCTCACGGCCTGGCTCGAGGACTATCTGGAACAGACCTACCAGGCCCTGGTGATCAGGCGGCACTACCTGAGCGACCTGGTGTCCGACCCGTACTCGACCGAATTCCAGGAGCAGTTGGCCGACCGCTTCCCGAGCGCCGACCAGTCGGCGATCGCCGCGTTCACCGCCGAGATCGCCGACTTGCTCGACACGCAGTCGCCCGACGAGGAGGGGCTCGACGAAGCGGGATCGGCACAGACCGGGACGCGCTCGCCGGCGGCCGAGACCTTCCACATCGAGGTCGACGGCCTCACCCTCACCGGTGACCGCTGGCGCGCGGCCGGGCAGTCCGACGAGCCGCGCGCCCCCATCCTGATGCTGCACGGCGGCGGCCAGACCCGGCACTCGTGGAATCGTGCGGCCGCCGGACTCGCCGCCCTCGGCCACGAGGTGGTCACCATGGATCTGCGCGGCCACGGCGACAGCGGCTGGCCCGAGGACGCCGACTACGCCGTCGGCGCCTTCACCACCGACCTCGTCGGCACCCTGTCGACGCTGGACCTCAAGCCGGTGATCGTCGGGGCCTCCCTCGGCGGCGTCACCGGCCTCAACACCGTCGGCCGATACCCCGACCTCGCCGCAGCGTTGGTCCTGGTCGACATCGTGGTGGACGTGGAACCGGCCGGAATCGACCGGATCAAGGAGTTCATGGGCGCCCACATCGACGGCTTCGACAACCTCGACGACGTCGCCGACGCCATCGCCGCCTACAACCCCAGCCGCAAGCGCACGCGCAACCTCGGCGGTCTCACCAAGAACGTGCGCCAGCGTGCCGATGGCCGCTGGTACTGGCACTGGGATCCGCGTTTCCTGCAGGGCGGCGACGAATCCCGCATCACCGACGTCGACGTGCTGAGCGCCGCGGCCCGGGCGGTCACCGTTCCCACCCTGCTGGTGCGCGGTGGCCAATCCGACGTGGTCTCACAGGAGGGCATCGACTCGATGCTCGAGCTGATCCCGCACGCCGAGGTCGCCGACGTGACCGACGCCGGACACATGGTCGCCGGCGACGACAACCAGGTCTTCGCCGCCGCGATCGTCGACTTCCTCGACCGCCACCACCTGTAACCCCCCCCGCGCGGCGACCCCGCAGGCACCCGCGCAGCGGTATCGGTACGGTCGAGGGCATGGCGAAAATCGTGATCATCGGCGGGCACGGCAAAGTAGCTCTCCTCCTGGCACCCCTTCTCACCGACCGCGGCGACTCGGTCACCGCCATCATCCGCAACGCGGACCAGGCCGTCGACGTGGCCGCGGCGGGCGCGAGCCCGCTGCTGCTGGACATCGAGACCGCCACGGCACCCGAGTTGGCCGCGGTACTGCGCGGCGCGGACGCCGTGGTCTTCAGCGCCGGCGCCGGCGGCGGCGATCCGACGCGCACCTACGCCATCGACCGGGATGCGGCCATCCGCTCCATGCAGGCCGCCCGGGAGGCAGGCGTCCGCCGCTACGTGATGGTGTCGTACCTCGGATCGGGCCCCGATCACGGTGTGCCGCAAGACAATTCGTTCTTCGCGTACGCGGAGGCCAAGGCGGCCGCCGACACCGCGTTGCGCGCCACCGACCTCGACTGGACCATCCTCATGCCCGGTCGTCTCACGCTGGACGCACCGACCGGGATGATCGATCCCACGGAGGCCGGCGCCGCCGACGATCCCCGCACCTCGCGCGCGAACGTCGCCGCGGTGGCCGCCGCGGTACTCGCCGATCCCAGTACCATCGGCAAGGACCTGCCCTTCACCGACGGCGACGTCCCGATCGACCAGGCGCTGGCCGCCGCCGACGGCTGACGCGGGTCAGCTCAGCAGCTTGGCCTTGGCCGCGGCGAACTCGTCGTCGGTCAGCAGGCCCTGGGTACGCAGGTCCGCGAGCTTCATCAGCTCGGCGGTCAGATCCACCCCGCCCGTCGGCGCGGCGGCGGGAGCGGGCGCAGCCTGCTGCATCTGCTGCGCCTGCTGGGCTTGCTCGGCCTGCCAGGCCTGCTGCTGCAGGTACTGCTGCTGTTGCTGCTCTTGCGCCTGCTGTGCGCGCCGGTTCGCCGCGCGATTGCCCATCGCATTGGCGGTTCCGGTCACCACGGCGGTGCGCGCCGCGAGGCCGATGAGTCCCGGACGTCCGTTTCGAAGCATGTCGATCTCCTGTGAAAGTTGAATGGGTGAACGGGTGGTTCAGTGGTCGTAGGCGGCGATCTCGTTGACCACGGCGGAGGGAATCCGTTCGGCGGCGATCACTTCGCTGCCCTCGGCGGCCAACGCCGCCCCGAGGTCGCGCGCCCACACCAGTTCGAGGGCGACCACGGCCGCGGTCTCCCCCACCTCGAGCGACTCGGCCAGCAGGGCGATGTCCTCGTCCCCGGTCAGACCCGGCACCGCCAGGTCGAAGACCTCGATGCCGACCTCGTCGGCCGCCACCTCGGACACCTGCACCTCGTCCTCCCCCACCCGGGAGACCACGACGAGATCGAGGACGCGCACGGTGCCCGCCCGGGTCTGTGCGGCGAGCGCCTCCAGCACGCGCGGCGACAAACCTGTCTCGGGCAGCGAGACCATCATCAGTTCGACGGGGCCGAGCAGGGGTGCGGCTTCGGTCATGACTCTCCTCAGATCATTCGGGCGACTCCCTTCAGCGTAGGCCGCGGAGAGGCGATCAGCGACGCAACCGCCGCCCGGCGTCGAACCGTTCCTCCCGTTGCCCCAGATGCCACGCGTGCCACCGCCGCCACCGCTTCATCGACGAGGTCTGCACCCGGCGGTCGACACCCGGCGACACCCGCCGCGCCAACTCGGTCGCGGCGATCAGCGGCGCCCGCAGCAGCAGGATCGCCAGGCCCGGCAGCCCGCTCGGCAGCCGATAGCGTCGCCGGTTCCACGGCAGCATGAACAGCCGGGTGTAGCCGGCCTGCAGGTGCAGGTGGTACTTCGCCCGGAGTCGGGCCAGCCCCCGCACGTCGGGCCCCGGCTCGAACGACGGCACGAAACCCTCCACCAGTTCCGGCCCGAGCAGCCCGGAGTCGTGCTTGCGGGTGGCGTCGAAGTAGTAGAGCAGCCGGACGCCGTCGAGCACCGTCTCCGGATACATCTCGTCCACGCGGCAGCCGACGAGGTGCCCCAGGTAGCGGTTGAAGTGCAGCACCGCGCGCATCTCGGCCGGCGAGGTGAGGAAACCGAGGGCGTACAGCCCCAGCGCCGGGCCCACGCTGCCGCCCAGCAGGGTCAGCATCATCTCGCTCTGACTGATCGGCAGGCCGTGCGCCGCGCTGTCCCACTCGGGGTGTTGCGCCACGCGCGCTCGCACCGACACGTGCATCACGCGCACCTTGAGCGAGACCTCGCGGGCCCGCGATCCGGGCGTCAGCACCGCACCGGGACGACACACCTCCAGCCACCAGCGACTGGTTTCCAGGTACCGGTGCAGGGCGCTGGCCCCGGCATAACCGCCGGACAGCGACAGCGGGATCGCCAGGGAGCCCTCGGTGTAGGTGTCCATGGTGCCGGCATTGCCCACCGCCCCGAGGCTGTAGCCCCAGCGCCGCCAGACCGCCGCCCCCTGCTCGATCAGGTCCGGATCCACCCAGTCCGGGACCGTCTCGAACTCGGCGAACAGCGCCCGCATCGATGCGGGGGCGTCGTCGATCGCCTCGATTCCCGCCGCCAGCGCCTGGTCAAGCAGGTCGCGCGCCCGTTCGGCGCCCATCTCGCCGTGGTAGGTCTCGGCCACGAAGCGTTCGGCCACCGGATCACCGGCGGTGTGCCCGGAGAGGAACTGCGCGGCCACCTCGGGGCGCGGCAGCAGATCCACGCCGGTGAAGCGCCGCACCCGATCTCGCACCCGCTGGTGCGCGGTATTGACCACCAGGTCCATGGCTTCCCTCTCGATCCACCGACTAGAAACAGAATCTTGATTATGTCTCAAATCTGCGTCGGCGTCAGCTATCGGTTAGGGTCGGGGCCGAAGTGTAGGCCGCCTTACCTGGAGGAAGTCATGCAGCTCAGCGTCGTCTGGACGATCAACGCCAAGTCGGTCGCGATCGACCGTGCCATCGAGAATCTGAGCGCGCTGCACAACGAGGGCTTCCGGCGGGTCTGGTCCACTCAGATGCCGTACGAACCGGACCTTCTGACGGCGATCGCCGTGGCCGGTCGCGAGGTGCCCGGCATCGAGTTCGGCACCAGCGTGCTGCCGATGCAGAACCAGCACCCGATGTCGCTGGCCCAACGCGCCCTGACCACCAACACCATCATCGGCGGCCGCCTGAACCTGGGCATCGGCCTGAGCCACCAGGTGGTCACCGAAGGCATGTGGGGGATCCCGTATTCGCAGCCGGTGCGTCGCACCAACGAGGTGCTCGACGGCCTGCTGCCCCTGCTGGCCGGCGAGAAGGCCAATGCGCCCGGCGATTTCGTCACCACCCGCGGCTCGCTGAGCTTCGTGGACGCCCCCGCGCCGCCGGTCTACCTGGCCGCACTCGGCCCCAAGATGCTCGGCGTCGCCGGCAGCCGCACGGCAGGCACGGTCACCTGGATGACCGGGCCGAACACTCTGCGCGACCACATCGTGCCCACGCTGCACGCCGCCGCGAAGAAGGCTGGTCGGGCCGACGGCGACGTGCGCACCGTCGCCATGCTGCCGCTGAGCGTCACCGACGATACGGCGGGCGCACGCGCGGCCGCGGCCGAGCAGTTCGCGATCTACAACACCCTGCCGTCGTACCGGGCCATGCTCGATCGGGAAGGCTACGAGGCCGCCACCGACGCCGCGATCATCGGCGACGAGGCCACCGTGACCGCACGCATCCAGCAGATCGCCGATGCCGGCGTCGACGAGTTCGTGGCCATCGCATTCGACCGCGATGCCGAGGCCCGGGCCCGCACCCGCGCACTGCTGCGCCGCCTCGACGATCTGGCGCCAACGACCCCCTGACGACCCGCTCGGCGGCGTAGATTCCGGGCTATGAACGCGCCAAGTGACCGGCCGTCGCACCCCGATCCCGCGTCGGTCTACGCCTACGACAGTCACGAGTTCGGTCGGGGCGTCACCTTCTTCGATGCGATCTATGCGTTCTCCGCGACGCTGCTGATCACCAATCTGGACGCGCCGGAGCCCGCGGCGTGGCGCAGCCTCCAGGGCCTGTCCGAGGCCGGTATCGGTACCCAGCTGTTCGGATTCGCACTCAGCTTCGTGGTGATCGCGGTGTTCTGGCGCACCAACGTCCGAATGATGCGCAACCTCACCGGCCTGGACCGGCCCACCACGGCGATCAACCTGCTGGCCGCCGGCCTGGTGATCCTGATCCCGTTCACCACCCAGGGCATCAGCGATCCGGCCACGCAGGACTACGCCCTGCCGACCGCCCTGTACGCGCTGAACATCATGCTGGCGGCCCTCGCGCAGATCGCGCTCGGCTGGGTGGGGCAGCACCGCGGCCTCAACCGCGTCACGCCGATCGGCCGCGAGCGCACCGCGGCGCTCGTCAACGCCTGGCTCACGCCGACCGTCTTCGCCGTCTCGATCCCGGTGACACTCGCCTTCGGCCCCGCCGCCGGACAATGGACGTGGCTCACCGTCGCCGTCGCGCAGCTTCCCCTCGCCCGGTACCACCGACGACACCCCGCCGCGGTCGCGTCGACCTGAATGCCGCTCGCGCGTCGGTCAATCGACGACGACCGGCCGCCCCGGGTCCGACGACCACTGCGAGTACGACCCCGGGTACAGCGCCGCACCGTCGAATCCGGCGATCTCCAGCGCGGCGATCTGATGGGCCGCGTTGACCCCGGAACCGCAGTAGACGGTCACCGGACCGGCGTCGGCGCCGAGCGCGGCGAAGCGCGCGCGGAGTTCCTCGGGCGCGCGGAAGGTTCCGGTCGCGGTGAGGTTGTCGACGGTCGGGGCGCTGACCGCACCGGGAATGTGCCCGGGCCGCGGGTCCACCGGCTCCACCTCGCCGCGATAGCGTTCGGCCGCCCGGGCATCCAGCAGCAGCCCCGCGGTCCCGGCGACGCGATCGATGTCTGCGGTCGGCAGGTGCCCACCGGTGAGCACCACGTTGCCCACTCGTGGCACCGCGTCACCGGACGACAACCGCATCCCGGCGTCCCGCCAGGCGCCCAGCGCCCCGTCGAGCATCTGCACCTGGGCGATCCCGGCCCACCGCAACAGCCACCAGGCACGCGCGGCCACGGTGTTGCCCGCGTCGTCGTAGACCACCACGGGCACGCCGTCGTCGATGCCCCACCGACGGGCCGCGGCTTGCAGCGCGTCGACGTCGGGCAGGGGGTGGCGACCGCACTCGGGGCTCGGCGGCGCCGCCAGCTCGGCGTTCAGATCCACGTACACCGCGCCGGGCAGGTGGCCCTGTTTGTAGCGCGCGAACCCGTCGTCGGCGCCGAGCTGCCAGCGGACGTCGAGCACCACCGGCGGCCGATCGCCCAGCATGGCCTCGGCCAGTTCCTCCACACCGATCAACACGTCCGACATCGCAGCCCTCTCCTCGCCGAAAACTCTCCCCACCCTACGAGCCGGACCGGATCAGGCGCGCTCGAGGAGGAAGAAGTACGGGTGCGGAGAGTTGCGCGTGTCCATGGCGCCGAGCAGGGTGTCCGGCCGCAGGAGCCGGAAGTGGTCGATGATCGGCAGGTCGTCGTAGACCATCGCCGCGCTGACACTGCCCCGGTAGGAGACCTCCCGCAGGCGGGCCCGGTGCTTGCGGGTGCGCAGCAGCCGGAAGGCCCCTCGGCCGCCCGGCGGCAGGTACTCGGGCATCCGGTCCCCGTACCGGTTGAGCAGCCCCAGCGGCAGCAGCTTCGGATTCACCGGGTACAGCGATCCGGGTGCACCGAACAGCAGCGGGTGCACCTCGTCCGCGGAGTCGAACCGCTTGCCGTACCAGCCCGAGACGTCGAGCAGTCCGTCCATCGGATGTCCGGTGGGCACTTCGCTGCCGCGCCAGGTGCCCAGGATCTCCGCGACGGCCACCGGCGGCAGCGCGTCGAACAGTTCCTCGGCGGCGGCCACGTCCACCCCGGCCCGCAGGGTCGCCGAATCGGTCATGACGTCACCGTCGCCGCGCTCGTCGACGCCTCCACGGCGCCGTCTGCCGACGAAGCCCCCGCTACCGCGGTGTGCGGCACCGGGCAGCCGCCCGGAAAGGTGCCGAGCCGCTCGGTCTCGATCTCTCCGGCACGGTAGGTCTTCATCCGGCTGCTCGACTCGAAGTCCTTGGCGCGCAGGCGCGGCGGCATCAGCCGAAGGAACGCGGCACGAGCCGCCATGGCGCCCAACGAGAGGCGCCGCACCAGGGCCGATGGCCGCTGGTAATCGAAGGCCGTCAGCAACGGCTCGTCCATGAGCGCCCGCGAGAACAGCTGCACGGCCGGGCGGGCCGGCTTGGGGTAGAAGGTCGTCAGCAGTTCCAGGGTCAGGTCGGCCACGTGCCGGCCGCCCTCGTCGTACGCGAAGTGCTCGGCCTCGTAGGCGTCCATCAGGTCGGCGAATTCCTCGTAGGTCTCCGGCATGTCCTTGATGTTCATGTGCCGCCCGAGCTTGCGGTAGTAGTGCACCGTCGCGGTCACTTCGTCGTAGGTCATCTTGCGCCAGCCGTAGTCGTCGATCCACCGCTTGGGCACCACCACGAAGGTCGCCAGCACGTAGAGCATGTCGTCGTTGGAGATGTCGTAGGCGCGGTGCATCTGGTTGATCCGCCGCATCGCGGCCTTGCCGTCCGCCGAGTCGAAACCCTCCACCAAGGGCCGCTCCAGTAGCAGCGCCGTGTCGTCGTACCGCTTCTGCGTGTCCTCGAATCCGCGGCTCTCGAACAGCAGCCGCCCGATGCTCGGCACCGCGTAGGTGCGGAAGAGAGCGAAACTCAGCGACTGGTTGAAGTCCCACGGGAAGTCGTACTGCGAGAGATTGCGATAGATCTGCTCGTAGTCGGTGCGCGGATCGAGTCCGCGGTTGCGATCCCAGCGAAGCATGGCGTTGCCCTTTCGTTGCTTCGCCTCAGCATAAGTCAACTTATGCTCGGCGGCAAGACTTCGGCGCCGGACGTGGCAGAATTGGCGAACATGAGCCGTGATCAGGCAGTCGAGGAGACTTCACCCCTGCGCGACCGCTTCTTGGCGGCGGGCATGACGGTGCTCGGCCGCGACGGTTACCGCGGCTTCAAGCAGGCCGCGGTCTGCGCCGAGACCGGCCTCACCACCGGCGCCTTCTACCACTCGTTCCGCAATTGGAAGGCCTTCGAAACCGCGCTCATCGCGCACTGGCGCAGCGAGGCCACCGACCGTCTGGTGGCCTGGCTCGACGTCCAGCCGTCCCCGCACGACCGCGTCGAATCGCTCATCGCGGTGGCGCTCGGTCTGCCCCACCGCCCCGAGGCGGCGCTGCGGGTGTGGGCCGCGAACGACGACGACGTGCACGCCGCCCTCAGCGCGGTCGACACGGTCCGACGCGAGGCCGTCGCCCGCTACACGCGCGAGCTCGGCGTGCCCGCCGAGCACGCCGAGCGACTGGCCCACACGGCCATGTTGCTGCTGATCGGCCACGAGGGCGCCGGCACCGACCTCGCCGAACTCGAGTGGAGCATGCGTCACCTGCTGATGACCGACCCCCACATCCAGCGGGCCCTGGCCGCGTCCACGCCCGCGGCCACCGCTCAGACGTCGGAGTAGTCGGCCACCTGCCCGCGACTGGGCGCCTTGGCCATCAACCACAGCATCCGCGGGAGTTCGGGCAGCGGCAGCCGCGCGGGCCAGTCCCGCGGCCGCAGCAGCGCCTCGGTGCCGCCGTCGACGGTGATCACCGCGCCCACCATGAAGTCGGCGGCCGGTGAGAGCATCACCGAAACCCACTCGGCTATCTGCTCGGGCGTGCCGTATTCGCGGGCCGGCACCGGGAACGACCGCACCTGCTTACCGGTCCCACTCTTGAGCTGACCCAGCAGCAACGGCGTCAGCACCGGACCGGGCGCCAGAATGTTCATCCGAATGCCCGCACCGGCCCAGTCCGCCGAGACCGCGGCCCGGCGGCACCAGTAGCTCACGGCCAGCTTCGACGAGGCATAGGCCACCGGCGCGGACAGCGGACCCCGGCGGGAGATCACCCGTGCCGCCGCCTCGGTGTCCCCGCGCAGCAGCAGTCGCACCGCACGGCGCGGCACCAGCGGCGTCGACGTGGTCGAGTTGGAGCCAAACACCACCACCTTCGCCTTGTCCGCGGCGGCCAGTGCCGGACGCAGCCCGGTCAGCAGTTCGGTCACTCCGAGGACGTTCACCTCGACGATCGCCCGTTCCGCCCCCGCCTTGGGACCCAGACCGGCGGCCAGCACCGCCCCGTCGAGCACTCCGTCGCACTGCCCGAGCACCTCGTCGACGGCCAGCTGCCGACCGCCCGGCGTCGACAGATCCGCCACCACGTCGGCATCCGCGCGGTCCACGCCGATCACCCGGTGCCCGTCCGCACGCAGACGCTCGGCGGCCTGCGCGCCCATTCCCGACGCCGAGCCAGTTACCACATAGGTGCCCATAAAGTCTCCAGATTCCTGCAATTATCGTTGCTCGAACAGATGAATTTCGGTGTCAGTTTTAGCCGTTGAACTGCACTGACGCATACTGCACCATAGGCGACCACCGCCCGGCGCACTCGCTGGCAGTGCTGTTGCCGACTTTGTTGCTCTGTACCTACGACATCGACCCGGGCGACCCGCTCTGGCCGCGTCTGAACTGACGACGCTCAGCCCGTCGGATCGGGCAGCTGCATCCGGTACACGCGTTGGGCGTTCTCGGCGAACAGGTGCGACAGCAGATAGCTGCCGCGCGGGCTGACCACATCCAGGAGCGCGCCGACGATGACGCCGAGGGTGGCGTTGTGGCTGTCCAACGGCGCATTCGAGCCGAAGATCACCCGCTCGGGACCGAAGCGATCCACCACGTGCAGTACCAACGGCCCGATCATGTCGGCCAGAATGTGCTGCCCGCCGATGTTGCCCGACTTCTGATCCCCGTAGCCGAGCAGCTGCGAGGCGATCCCGCTGACCTTGACCAGCACGTTCGGGCGCGCGGCCAGCATGGACATCCGTTCGCGCCACAAGGCGAGGATGTCGGCCCGCGCGGCGGCGGTGGCCCCCGTCGAACTGCCGATCGGACCGAAGACCCCCACCGGCAGGCCCAGGTGTTCGACGATGATCGTCGTCTCGGGAAACTCCGAGGCCAGTGCCGCCAACTGGCCCAATTCGTGTGAGTAACACAGCGATTCGAACACCAGGCCGCGGTCGGCGAGCCGGGCGAAGGCCTTCCGGAAGGTCGGCGACGCCAAGGCATCCGGCTCGGTGCTCCAATCCCGCACAAACGGGTCCGGGTGCCGCCCCCAACGCAGTCGCACGCCGCGGATCAGTCCGGCGTCGTCCTCGTCGAGCACCGCGCGCACGCCCAGACCGGCGATGCGCTCATCGCCGGGAACGATCACGCCGCCCAGGGCCGGCATCTCCGCGCCGTACGGCAACTCCAGCAGCGTCCGCATGTCCTTGGCGATCGAGTCCGGCGCTTCGGCGGTCGACACTCGTCGGCGCCACTGTGAATCGACCGGCATCACCGCGGCCACCGGGACCCCGGCCACCGATGCGAGACCCGCGGTGTCGCGGACGTACTCGCGCAGCCGGTACCTAGAGGACATCAGCCCGGGTCCCGCGATGCCGCTGAAGCTGTGCTCGTCGTTGATTCGCGAGGTCAAGCGCAGCAGCGGATCGGGGAGGGCACGCAGGATCGGCGTCGGCACCAGTCCCATGCGATGCAGCCGCCACGGCGGCGTGCGCGGATCGAAGAAGTTCACATGGGCGTCGACGATCCCAGGGACGCATCCAGCCAAGGTCGACACGTGATTCAGGTTGCCATATCCGTCGTTGCCGCGCGCCCCGAGACACCCGGAATTCGACGGGACTACTCTGAGTAATCGACTATTCGACCTACCAGGAGCAGCGAACGTGAGCGGAGCGACGCCCCCGGTGATGCACCGGCTGCGCGACTTGATCGACGCGGACCGGGACGGCTTCGCGCACAGGGTCTTTGCCCGACTCTTCGGCTATTCGCCGCAGGTCCGCGACCTGTTCCCCGTGCACATGAGCCATGTGCGCGAGGCCTTCGTCGACGTCCTCGATCACGTGCTGGACGTCCTCCCCGGCGACGCCGGCCACGAGGAACTGATCGAGCTGCTGGCTCAGCTGGGGCGGGATCATCGCAAGTACGGCGTGACCGATTCGCACTACGACCAGATGGCGCAGGCCCTGGTGTCCGAATCGGCGCTGCTGCTGGGCACCGAGTGGAACGCCGAGTCTGCCGAAACCGTGGCCCAGGCGATGCTGATGACCACCGGCGTGATGCGCGGCGCCGCGCAGAGCGTGGAGGGTCCGGCCACCTGGCGCGCCCGCGTGGTGCAGAAGTTCACCATCAACCGCGAACGCGCGGTGGTGCGGCTGGCCGCGATCGATCCGGTGCCGACCCTCAACGCCGGCCAGTACCTGGAGACGCGGATCCCGCAGTGGCCGCACCTGTGGCGCAACCTGTCCCCGGCGATTCCGCCGAACCCCGCGGGCGAACTCGAATTCCACGTGCGCGCGGTGCCGGGCGGCACCTTCAGCGCCGCGGTCGTGTCCGAGACCGCGCCCGGCGACGTCTGGACCTTCGCGCAAGCACACGGCCGCCTGCGAGTGGAGCCGGATCAGCCGGTGCTCATGGTGGCCGGCGGCACCGGCTTGGCCCCGCTGCGCGCGATCCTGCTGGAGATGGCCCGCCGGGCCGACTCGCCGCCGACGCACCTGTTCTACGGCGCCCGTTTTCCCGGCGAGCTGTACGACCTGGCCATGCTGCGGGAAGTGGCCACCACCAACCCGTGGCTCACCATCACCGGCGTGGTGGAAGAGACGACCGACCCGTGGTGGGTCAGCGGCGCCGTCGACCCCGGTCAATGGGGTGTGTCGATCGCACGCGGCAAGGTCGGCGACATCGCGGCCCGCTACGCCGACTGGTCGGACCGTCAGGTCCTCATCGCCGGCCCCCCGGACATGGTCACCTCCACCAAACTGCGGCTGCGCCTGGCCGGCGTACCGAGCGAACAGATGCAGCACGACCCCGTCGCTCGACACTGACCGACGGGGCCGTACTGGGGTTTCTAGGGCTTCTGGGGTTCCTGGGGTTTCTGGGGTGGGACCCGCCTACTCGGCGCGACGGCGCCGCGGCTGCCACAGCACCACCGAACTGGACCGTTCCACGTGAACCAATTCGCCCTGGCGACCGTTGCCGCGGGTACGGCGGGACAGCTCCTCCACCTCCCGGTGCAGGGCCGCCACCTCGTCGCTGAGCTCGATGATCCGTTTGATCCCGGCGAGGTTGACGCCCTCGTCCTGAGACAGTCGTTGGATCTCGCGCAGGCGTTCCACGTCGCTCTGCGAGTAGCGACGACCGCCGCCGCTGGTCCGCTCCGGGGTCACCAGACCCAGCCGGTCATAGGTGCGCAGGGTCTGCGCGTGCATACCGGCGAGTTCGGCGGCCACCGAGATCAGGAAGGTGGCCGACTCCCCCACCATCCGGCTCTCACGCTCCGAGCGCCGCGGCGTCGGGTCGGCGCGTTTGCTCTCGCGATCGCGCATGACCGATCACCGCCCCCAGCCCGCCCGGGGGTCGAAACCCGAGGCGCGCTCGGCATCGGCGTACGCCTTCATGGCCTCGACCGCGTTGTCGTCGAGCTTCGGCGGCACCGCCACCTTCACGGTGACCAGCAGATCGCCGACGCCGCCGGCCCGCTTGGGCACCCCGCGGCCCTTGAGGCGCAGGGTCCGGCCGTCCGCGGTGTTCGGCGGGATCTTGACCCCCACCGAACCGTCCAGGGTCGGCACCGAGACCGTGGCTCCGAGTACCAGTTCGGAAATGCTCACCGGCAGTTCGAGTTTCAGGTCGTGCCCGCTGCGGGTGAACAAGCGGTCCGGGGTGATGTGCACGGTCACGTACAGGTCGCCCGACGGCGCACCACGGCGTCCGGCTTCGCCCTGACCGGTCAGCCGAATGCGCTGACCGTCCTCGACGCCGACCGGAATCTTCACGTTGATCGTGCGCGGTCGCACCTGGATACCGCTGCCGGAGCAGTCGGTGCAGGGCTCGTCGATCTTGGTGCCGGTGCCCTGGCATTCGGGATCGGGTTCGGCAAAGCCGAAGTGTCCCTGATCCCGCTGCAGGAAGCCGGTGCCGTTGCACGACGTGCAGGTCCGCGGGCTGGTGCCGGGCTTGGCACCGCTGCCGTGGCAGGTGGTGCACGGCGACGGACTGGTCACCCGCAGGCTGATCGTGTTGCCCTTGACCGCGTCCCGGAACGCCAGGGTGGTCTCGGTCTCCAGGTCGTTGCCTCGCCGGGGCCGTTGCGGTTGCTGTTGCGTCCGCGCCCGTCCCCGAGTGCGGCCACCGCCGCCGCCGAAGAGATCGCCCAGGTCGAAGCCGCCCATGCCGCCCCCACCTGCGCCGCCGAACAGGTCGCCGAGGTCGAAGCCTCCGGCACCGCCGGTCGTGGTGTAGCCGCCGCCGAAGCCCCCGGCACCGTCCGCGCGGAAACGTCCGCTAGACATGAGTGCGCGGGCCTCGTCGTACTCCTTGCGCTTGTCCGCATCCGACAGGACGCTGTTGGCTTCGGAGACCTTCTTGAAGCGTTCCTCGGCCGCGCTGTCACCGGGATTCCGGTCCGGGTGCAGCTGTGCCGCCAGCTTCCGGTAGGCCTTCTTGATGTCGCCGGCCGACGCGTCCGAAGCGACGCCCAGATCGGAGTAGAAGTCACGGTCGAGCCATTCGCGTTGCACCGCCATCCTTCGTCACCTCCTTGGTTCTCCATAGTTCAGGAAAGTTGTGCTGCTCGCCCGGCGGTTGGCCGGACGGAAAGTCTGTGTCTGTGGCACCGGCGCCAACGGCGGGACCGGCGCGATCGCTCGCTGCCGGTCCCGCGTGGCTCGCTATGCGCCGCCCGCTGTCGGGGCGTCGCCGCCCTCCGGCGCGGGGTCGGTGACGGTGACCATCGCGTGGCGAATCACCTTGTCACCCAAGCGGTATCCGGATCGATAGACCTGCCCGAGGACCAGCTCGGCGCCGGTGGCGTCGTTCTGGATCGCTTCGTGCAGTTCCGGATCGAAGGTGTCGCCCGATTCTCCGAACTTCACCAGCTGTTCGCCCGTCAGGACGTCGCCGAGTTTGTCGGCGAAGGCCTTCAGCGGTCCGTCGACGAGATCGCCGTGCTCACGCGCACGATCGAGATCGTCGAGGATGGGCAGCAGCTTGTCGACCAGCTTCTGGCGTCCGCTCGCGGCCGCCTGCGCGAACTCCTCGGCACTGCGCCGACGGAAGTTCACGAACTGGGCCCGCTCGCGCTGCAGCGCCTCGGTCAGCTCCACTACCTGCGAATTCTCTGCCGCCTCCGCGGCGGGGGCCTCCTCGGCCCCCACCGCGGTCGCGGTCTCATCGGTCAGGGACTCGTCGGTCACGGCGTCAACGGTCGGTTCGGTGCCGTCCGCGCCGCCCGGCTGCGTCACTTCTGCTCGTCCGCGGGATCTTCCACGACCTCGGCGTCGACGACGTCGTCGTCGTTGCCTGCGCTCGTGGCGCCTTCCGCGGCTCCTGCGCCCGCCTCGGACTCAGCGTTGGCGTAGATCGCCTGACCCATCGCCTGTGAACGCTCCGAGAGCTTCTCGATCGCGCTGCGGATCGCTGCCGAGTCGGTGCCCTTGAGCGCTTCCTTGGCCTCGTCCACGGCGGCCTTGACGTCGGAGACGACCTCGGCCGGAACCTTGTCCTCGTTGTCCTTCAGCACCTTCTCGGTCTGGTGGACCAGCGACTCGGCCTGGTTGCGGGTCTCGGCCTCCTCGCGACGCTGACGGTCTTCCTCAGCGTGCAGCTCGGCGTCCTTGACCATCCGGTCGATCTCTTCCTTGGACAGACCGGAGCCGTCCTGGATCCGGATGCTGTTCTCCTTGCCGGTGCCCTTGTCCTTCGCGGTGACGTGCACGATGCCGTTGGCGTCGATGTCGAAGGTCACCTCGATCTGCGGGACACCCTGCGGCGCAGGCGCGATGCCACCCAGCTCGAAGCTGCCGAGCAGCTTGTTGTGGGCCGCGATGTCGCGCTCACCCTGGTACACCTGGATCTGCACCGACGGCTGGTTGTCCTCGGCCGTGGTGTAGGTCTCCGAGCGCTTGGTGGGGATGGTGGTGTTGCGCTCGATCAGCTTGTGCATGACACCGCCCTTGGTCTCGATACCGAGGGACAGCGGGGTCACGTCGAGCAGCAGCACGTCCTTGACCTCACCGCGCAGCACGCCGGCCTGCAGGGCCGCACCCACGGCGACGACCTCGTCCGGGTTCACACCCTTGTTCGGCTCGCGACCGTTGGTCAGGTCCTTGACCAGCTCCGAGACGGCGGGCATACGGGTGGAGCCGCCGACCAGGACCACCTGGTGGATGTCGTCGATCTTGACGCCGGCGTCGGCGATGACCGCCTCGAACGGCTTGCGGCACCGGTCCAGCAGGTCCTGGGTGATCTTCTGGAACTCGCTGCGCGAGAGGGTCTCATCCAGGAACAGCGGGTTCTTGTCCGCGTCGACGGTGATGTACGGCAGGTTGATGGTGGTGCTCTGCGAAGCGGACAGCTCGATCTTGGCCTTCTCCGCGGCCTCGCGCAGGCGCTGCATCGCCATCTTGTCCTTGGTCAGGTCGATGCCCGAGCTGGCCTTGAACTTGTCGACGAGCCAGTTCACGACGCGCTCGTCCCAGTCGTCGCCGCCCAGTTCGTTGTCGCCCGAGGTGGCCCGCACCTCTACGACGCCGTCGCCGATCTCCAGCAGCGAGACGTCGAAGGTGCCGCCACCGAGGTCGAAGACCAGGATGGTCTGTTCCTTGCTGCCCTTGTCCAGGCCGTAGGCCAGGGCGGCAGCGGTCGGCTCGTTGACGATGCGGAGCACTTCGAGGCCGGCGATCTGGCCGGCTTCCTTGGTGGCCTGACGCTGCGCGTCATTGAAGTAGGCCGGCACGGTGATGACCGCCTCGGTGACGTCCTCGCCCAGGTAGGCCTCGGCGTCGCGCTTGAGCTTCATCAGCGTGCGAGCGCTGATCTCCTGCGGCGTGTACTTCTTACCGTCGATCTCCACCGACCAGTCGGTGTCGCCCATGTGGCGCTTGACCGAACGGACGGTGCGGTCGACGTTGGTGACGGCCTGGTTCTTGGCGGGCTGACCCACCAGCACCTCACCGTTGCGCGCGAAAGCGACAACCGAGGGCGTGGTGCGCGAACCCTCTGCGTTGGTGACGACAACGGCTTCGCCACCTTCCAGCACCGAGAGTGCGGAGTTGGTGGTGCCGAGGTCGATTCCGACAGCACGTGACATGTGTGTTCCTCCTCGTTCCGGCTCAGCGAGCCGCTTGTCTTTTCCGGCCAGACGGCCTGGGGTCTGTAGGGGTTATCCACGAAACCTCAGCGCCTCAGACTCAACTGATAGTCGCGAGATCGAGCCCCGTCAACCTTAGTTGAGCCCCTGTCACTCAGGTTTCTCGATCGGTTCAACTTCAACACCGTCGGGAATGTTCCCAGAATTGAGTCGATTCCACTGAAGTTTGCAGTGATCCTACTCACACGACCGGAGGTGGCGGGGGCCTGGGCGGTCCCCGTGACCACCCAGACCTGCCCAATGACAGGCCCACACTATGAAATTTTCAAATAACGCATCGCGCCGGGAACCGCTCCCGACACTGGTTTCACGCGCCTCACGCGGCGCTGGCTGACAAGGTCAAGGTCCGTCGCGCATTCGATCGAATCGGTTCACGACGACGCTTCGGATGCTCCGGATCGGCCGGCGGCACGAACCACGGCTGCCGATCACGACCAATGAACACTTCCCACCCACCGTGGTGGATCACCGTGTGATGCCGGCGGCAGAGCAGGACACCGTTGTCCAAGCTGGTCACTCCGCCGTGTCCCCAATGGTCGACGTGGTGCCCGTCGCACCACGATGGCGGAACACCGCAACCGGGAAAGGCGCAACCACGGTCCCGTAGGACCAGCGCCTTGCGGATACCCGGGGTGAACAGCCGCTTCTCCCGGCCCACGTTCAACGGCACACCGTGCTCGTCGAGCAGCGCCAAGGCCACGGACGCCTCGCACATGATCAACTCCGCCGTGCGCGCCGAGATGGGTCCACCGAATCCCAGCCACGGCACGGCAGTCTCGTCCTCAGACATCGGGATCGAAATCGTCTGCCGCGCACCAAGTCCCGCGCCGGAATCGAGCACCTGCCCATTCATCACCACCGCAGCCGGTACCGACAAGGTGACGTGCGGCAAGACTCCGCCGGATTCGGGACGCTCGGAATGAGACAGATACGTGCGGATCACCTGAGCCATCGCATCCGCTCGGCGCCGCTTGGCCGACCGCCGATCGGACGAACCGTCGGGCTCGGGCACGGGCCGCGTGAGCGGATCCAGCGCCGCGCTGAGTTCCTCGGCGGCCACGATGTCGAAGTCGATCGTCACCGCGACGCGGCCGTCGTCCGTGCGGTTGAGGGTCATCTCATTGAGGTCGTCGCGCTCGGCGACCGGCACGTACCCATCCTCAACATCGTCGCCCTCGGCCGGTGCCAGTTTGATCGCCCAGGCCCGGGCCTTCTCTCGCACCCGCGCCGGCGAGGTCTGCACAATCAACGAGTGCACGATCTTCCGGCGATCGTCGTCGGACAGATCCACCCGACCGGACACATGACCGAGGCCAGAAGCCACGGCATCGCCGTGTTCCGCCGACACCGCACCATCACGCAAACCACGAACTACCGCGACCAGGTTCTCGTCGGACATCGCCTGCCCGAGCCGCGCCGCGCGATAGGCCACCGCCGGTGCCGCCCCGAGCTCGGCGAGAATCGCCGCGCCCGACCGCACATGCTTCCGGGCCGGCAGGCCCACGCGTTCCATCGCGACGCACGCCGCGGCCACCGAATAGTCGGCCACATTGCGCAACCGCAGAACCGCCACGGCCACGGCCAGGAGTTCCCGGTCGTCGTCCACCGCCCGCGCCCGAGTCAAGAACTGCCCGAGGCTGGCCGGACCAGCAATGTCGGTATCAGCGTGGATAGTGAGGTCATCGCTAAGCAGATCGGCGAAGGCGGTGAGAGTTACTGCGTCCATGACGCCCACTCCTCAGGTTGCGAGAAGCCAATAGCGATGGAACCGGTCGAGCCAGCGACGATCAGCCACGTGGCCACTCATGTTCCGTGAGTTCGGGACCATCAACCCCTTCCTCAACCTCTATGATATACCTCACTCAATAAGGGCACAATAGTTCTATGATCATTTTCGGGTTGCCGCTCAACACCGGCGACGGCTCCGATCGCATGATCGGCCCGCACTTCTTCCGTCGACGAGGACCCTCGCCCAGACTTCGCAAGCCCGCAGCATGTCCACTGGCGGTCGATGGGATGATGGAACCGGCAATACGGGCACCGGTCACCATCGCGTGGCCGACGACGAAGGAGCAGCCATGTACCTGGCCACCATCCGCCTCGGGAACACCACCCGCGCCGTCAAGCGCATCGAGAAGGACGGCCAGTCGCAGCTGGTCGACCTCGGTTACGCCGATGTGCGGGCACTCCTCGACGACCCCGACGGCCTCGCCAAGGCCGCTGCCGTCACCGACGGCACCGCCTATGCGACCGACACCGCCGACTTCGCGCCGCCGATCCTGGATCCGGAAAAGGTGGTCTGCGTGGCGCACAACTACGGCGAGCACTTCAAGTTCCTCGGCCTCAGCGTGCCCGAACACCCTCGCCTGTCCACCAAGTTCTCCAGCAGCCTGATCGGGCCGAACGATCCCATCGTCACGCCGGCCGATGCGCACGCCCTGGACGCCGCCGTGGAACTGACCATCGTCATCGGCAAGTCCGTGCGCCACGCCGACGACGCTGAGGCGGCCGCGGCCATCGCCGGCTTCACGGTGATGAACGACGTCGCCGACCGCAGCGTGGCGTTCGAGACCGACGAGTGGGCGCTCGGCGACGTCTGGGACCGCTCCACCCCGATGGGTCCGTACGTGGTGACCCCGGACGAACTGCCCGGCGGACTCAAGCCGCAGGTGAACCTCTCCACCACCATCGACGACACCGAACGGCAGTCCGGTCACTCCACGGATCTGCATTTCGATCCCGTGCACGTGGTCCGCCGCGTCTCCCGATTCATGCAGCTCTCCCCCGGCGACGTCATCGCCACCGGCAGCCCGGTCACGCCCGGTCACCGGCACGGCGCCGACGGGCACTTGAAGGCCGGTCAGGTCGTCGTCGCCGCCATCGAGGGCATCGGCGAATGCCGCAACACGGTCGTCGCCTCATGACCGACCAGGTGACCTACGAGGTCCGCGACCGCGTCGCACACGTCCGTCTGAACCGGCCGGACAAGCTCAACGGCCTCACCTTGGACATGATCGACGAGCTGGCCCGCCTGGCAGATCGAGCCGCCAAGGACCGATCCCTGCGCGCCGTGGTGATCGCCGGCGAAGGGTCGTCGTTCAGTTCGGGTCTCGACTTCGCCTCGACGGCCGACCAGCGGAACCGCATCCTGCGAGCGCTGGTGCCCAAACGCCGCACGGCGGCCAACAACTTCCAGGCCGCGGGCTGGGCCTGGCGCTCGGTTCCGGTGCCGGTGATCGCGGTGGTCACCGGCCACTGCTACGGCGGCGGACTGCAGATCGCCCTGGGCGCGGACTTCCGACTCGCCGCCCCAGATGCCGACTTCTCGATCATGGAGGCCCGCTGGGGACTGATCCCCGACATGTCTCTGTCGGCGAGCATCGCCCAGCTCACCTCGATCGACATCGCCAAGCGCCTGACGATGACCGGCGAGACCTTTGACGCGGCTCGGGCCCTGGAGTGGGGACTGGTCAGCGGCGTGGCCGACGATCCGTTCGCCGCCGCCGACGAACTGATCGCCGCCGTCGCGCAGCGTTCGCCCGACGCGGTGGCCGCGTCCAAGGCCCTGTTCGAACAGACCTGGTACAACGGCTCGCGTCTCTCGTTCCCGGTGGAGCAGGCCCTGCAGGTCCGGTTGCTGACCGGACGTAACCACGCCGCCGCCCGCAAGGCCGGGATGAGCAAGTCCGCTCCCGAATTCACCGACCGCCAGTTCTGAGTCCGCCATGCGCAACCGCAGGATCTTCTCCGCCGACGCCACTTCGGCGTTAGACGGAATGTTCCCGGCCACCTCGTGGCGGAACCGCGTCGACGACGACCCGGTCGGCGCGCTCTGGCGCGGGGCGCAGATCTTTCGGCTGCTGGGCTTCCTGTACGCGCTCGGTTTCAACATCACGATCAACGACGAGTTGAGCCGACCCGCCGTCGCGTGGGTTCTCTTCACCCTGCTCACCGGCACCAACCTGCTCCTCGCCGCCGGCTACCTGCTGGGTCCCGGCCGCCGCTGGTGGTGCATCGGCGCCGAGTTCGCCGTCTTCATCGCGGCGATGCTGTCGACCTTCCTGGTGGCCGACGCCGACTGGATCGCGAACAACCAGACGTGGCCGACCACACTGTGGTGTGCCAGCGCCCTGCTGTCGGCCGCCGTCCTCGGCGGCACCTGGGCAGGCGCGGCAGCCGGGGTGTTGATCGGCGCGGTCAACTTCGTGGTCAAGGGCGAAGTCTTCATGAACCTCGGCAACCCCACGTTCCTGCTGCTGGTGGTCGCGGGCATGGCGCTGGGCCTGGCCGCTTCCCGGGCCCGCATCAACCATGCGCAGCTGTCCGTGGCGATGCGCGTGGCCACCCAGGCTCAGGAACGCGATCGGCTGGCCCGCCACGTGCACGACGGCGTCCTGCAGACGCTGGCCCTCATCTCACGACGCGGCCAGGAGATCGGCGGACCGACCGCCGAACTGGCCGAACTCGCCGCCACCCAGGAAAGACAACTGCGCCGGCTCATCGCCGAGACCCCCGCCGAGCCTGCCGTTCCGCCCTCCGGTTCCCTCGATCTGGGGCCCGCCCTGCGGGCCCTCGCCGCCGACTCGGTGTCGGTGAGCACCCCCGCCGATCCCGTGGTGGTCGGCGCCCTCACCGGCGAGGAACTGTTGGCCGCGGTGCACAACATCCTCGACAACACGCGCTTCCACGCCGGCCCGGACGCACGCAGCTTCGTGCTGTTGGAGGACCTGGACGACGAAGTGGTGGTGAGCGTGCGAGACGACGGCTGCGGCATCGCTCCGGGTCGGCTCGAGGAAGCCGCGGCGCAGGGACGCATGGGCATCACCCAAGCCATCATCGGTCGGGTGGAATCGCTCGGCGGCTCGGTTTCACTGAAATCTGCGCCCGGCGCAGGCACAGAATGGGAGTTGACGGCCCCGGCCGACGGCCCCGGACCCACGGCATAGGAAGGGCACCGCAACATGACCGACGACACCGCTCCGGTCCGCGTCATGGTGGTCGACGACCACCCCATGTGGCGCGACGGCGTCAGCCGCGACCTCACCGACGAAGGCTTCGACGTGGTCGCCACCGCGGATTCCGTCGCACGCGCCGTCGAGGTCGCACGCGCCGTGACCCCCGACGTGATCCTCATGGACATGCACCTGCCCGACGGGACCGGCACGCAGGCCACCGCCGGGACGCTCGCGGTGTCCCCGAACTCCCGGATTCTGGTGCTCTCCGCCTCCGAGGAACGGGACGACGTCCTCGACGCGGTGAAGGCCGGTGCCACCGGCTACCTGGTCAAGAGCGCCCGCCGTACCGAGCTGGTGGCCGCGGTGCAGGCCACCGCGGCCGGTCAGACCGTTTTCACGCCCGGGCTGGCCGGCCTGGTCCTGGGCGAGTATCGGCGTCTGGCGAAGGAGCCGACCACCGAGGCCCCGGCGCTCACCGACCGCGAGACCGAGGTGCTGCGCTGGGTGGCCAAGGGCCTGAGCTCCAAGCAGATCGCCGAGCGGCTGCATCTGAGTCCGCGCACCGTGGAGAACCACGTCGGTGCCGCGCTGCGCAAACTCCAGCTCGGGAACCGGGTCGAACTGGCCCGTTACGCGATGGAGAACGGCCTCTCCTGACGCTCGAGGGCGCCATTCGCGCAGATCGGGGCGCTTACACCTAGGGCATCTAGGTAGTTGTGCGCATGCCCGCGCAGCCGTCGGCCAGCACACTGGAGGCATGAGCGCAGCACCGGACCCGGTGGCCGCCGTCGCACAGATCAACGACGAGCTGGCCGATCTCGCAGCGCGCCTCACCCGGGTCTCCGCGCAGGTCGCCGACCTGGCCGATGCGCTCCCTCAGTCTTCTCTCGACACCGCGGCTCCGGTCGCCTCCGTTCCCCTCTCGCCGCCCGCTGCCGCCCAGCCCGCGCCGGTTCGTCCGGTCCCGCCGAAGAACCGTATCGCCACCGCCCCGTCGGCCGGAATCCCGCAGTTGCAGTACGCCACGGGCGCCGCGCACGCGGCTCCTCCCGTCTTCACCCCGCCGCCGTTCCGACCGGTTCCGGCTCCCGCCCCCGCACCCAGCCGCCTCACCGCGGCCAGCGCCGGTGGACAGCTCGGCAAGGTCCTCGCGTTCGCCGGCGTGGCCATCACCCTGATCGGCGTGGTGTTGCTGCTGGTGCTGGCCGCGCAGGCCGGTCTGCTGGCCGCCGAGGTTCGCGTCGCCGGCGGCACCCTCCTGGCGGCCGCCCTCGTCGGCGCCGGCGTACTGGTCGGCCGTTCCCCGGCCAAACGCTCCGCGGCCGCGGCCCTGGTGGCCACCGGTATCGCGGCGGCGCTGTTCTGCGTCCTGGCCGCGACGAATCTCTACCACTGGCTCCCGACCATCGCCGCGCTCGTGTTGGCCGGGGCGATCGCCGCGGTCGGCTTCCTGTTGGCGGCCCGGTGGGACAGCCAGCCGCTCGGCCTCGCCGTCGGCACCGGCCTGGCGCTGCTCGCCCCGTTCCTGTCGCAGGGCGCGGACCTGACGCTGCTGGTGTTCCTCCTGGTGTACGCGGCTGCCGCGCTGGCCGTCCAGATCGGCCGCGACTGGACCGCGCTGTTCGCGGTCAACACCGTCGCCACCGTCGTACCTCTCCTGCTGCTGCTCAGCCGTGGCATCGAACTGCCCACCGCGCAATTCGTGATCGGTGCGGCGGTCACCTTCGCATTGGCCGCCGGTTCGGCCGTCATCCTGCTGCGCAGCACCGGAGCGCCGGTCGCGGTGGCACTGATCAGTCTGCTGCCGCTCTTCCCGATTCTCGGCGGCGACCTCGTCCTCGATCGGGCCCCGGCCGCTCTGCTGCTGGTCGGGATCTCCGCCGCGCTGCTGGTCCTGACGCTGGCCGGTGCCGCTCCGATCCGCACCACCGTCGGCGCCCGCACGGTCTGGTTGACCGGCGCCGCCGTCGCCGCCCTCGGAGCCGCGGCGGTCTTCGGCGGCGCCGACTGGCTGCCGCTCGGTCTCCTCGGCGGGGCGCTCGCACTCGGTCTGGTCTCGTGCTTCGGGTCCGACCTCGTCGCGTCGTACCGCGTACTCGGCACGGTGGCCCTCTGCGCCGGGCTGCTGTCGATCTTCCCTCGCGCGGTCATGGCACTGACCGACGCCGACTGGCTCGACGCACCGCACCGGACCCTCGTCTTCACCGCGTCACTGCTCGCGCTGGCCGCGGTGACCACGCTGGGCTGGTCCTGGTTCCATCAGGCCAGCGGTTCGGCGGCCACCACGATCGCCTGCGTCGGCGGCCTGATCGCGCTGGCCCTGATCAACGTCGTCTGCGTCGCCTCGGCCGCGCTGGTGACCGGCGGCAGCGACGCCGGCTTCCGCAGCGGCCACCTGAGCGCCACGGTCATCTTCGCCGTCGCCGGCGGTGCCGGGCTGATGTGGGCACGCCGCCTGCGCGGCACCAACCGCGCCCTGGCGATGACCTCCGGACTGCTGGTGCTCGCCACCGCGGTGGGCAAGCTGTTCCTGTTCGACCTGTCGGCACTCGACGGTATCTTCCGGGTGCTTGCCTTCATCGTCGTCGGACTGGTCCTGCTGGGTCTGGGCGTGGCCTACGCCCAGAGCCTCGAGGACGAGGCCGCCGACTCCCGACCTTCCTCCTACGAGGATCCCCCGACCGGACCCATTCCGGTCGTCCACATACCGGTTTCGGTGACACCGCAAAAACACCGCTGAGGGGTCGTTGATGGCCGGTTCTCCCTTCCGGGGGAACCGGCCATCACGTGATGCTGCTACCAGTCCGTTTCGTCGTAGACCACCATGCCGCGAATGTTGTTGCCCTCGAGCATGTCGTCGTAGGCCCGGTTGATGTCTTCGAGCTTGTAGGTCTGCGTCACCAGGTCGGCGAGATTCAGCTGTCCGGCGCGATACTCGTTGAGCAGCTTGGGCACCTGGGTACGCGGCCCGGCCCCGCCGAAGATCGCGCCCTGCACCCGCTTCTGCAGCAGGGTCAGCTCGAACAGGTTCAACTTCACATCCATCGCGGCGTAGTCGCCCATGCCGACCACGACCACCTGACCGCCCTTGCCGGCCATCGCCATCGCCGGCGCGATGTATTCGCCCTTGATCTCCCCGACGGTGAGAACCACCGTGTCGGCCATCGTGCCCCAGGTGAGCTCGCCGACCACCGGGGTCGCGGCCTCCATCGACTCGAAGGTGTGGGTGGCCCCCAGCTTCTCGGCCATGTCCCGCTTGAACTTGACCGGATCCACGGCGATCACGTGGCGTGCACCCGCGGCCTTCGCACCCTGCACCGCATTGATACCCACACCGCCGATGCCGACGATCACCACCGTGTCACCGACCTTGGTTCCACCGATCTCGGTGGCCGAACCCCAACCGGTGGCGACGCCGCAGCCGAGCAGTGCGGCTTCGCGCAGCGGAATGTCCTCCTCGATCTTGACCAGGGAGGCCTGGTTCACGGTGATGTACGGCGAGAAGGTGCCCAGCAGGCACATCTGGGTCAGGCCCACGCCGTCGGCCGTCGTAACCCGATGGGTCTTGTCGGCGATCGACAGCCCGGTGAGCAAGCCCGCACCCTCGTCGCAGATGTTCTGCTGACCACGAGAACACGGCCCGCACACGCCACAGGCGGGGATGAAGGCGGTCACCACGTGGTCGCCCTCGGCGAAACGCGTCACACCGGGCCCCACCTTGACCACGATGCCCGCACCCTCGTGCCCGCCGACCACCGGGAACGGTGCCGGGCTCTGCCCCGTGCGCAGGTGGTGATCGGAGTGGCACAGTCCGGACGCCACCAGCTTGACCTGCACTTCGCCCGCCACCGGGTCGCCGAGTTCCACCTCCTCGATCGTCCACTCCTCGTTCACTCCGTGCAGGACTGCGGCCTTGGTCTTCATTCGCACTTCCTCATCGCTCAGTGTTGGTGGTTCGGGCGGGGGACACCGCCTGCCCTCGATGGTGTCCCGCGTCACAGAAAAGCGAGTGGTTTTCGTCGAACTGACGGTGTCCGAGATGTCCGAGCACGGCGTGTGGATGTGGGTCTTACGCGTCAAGGTGTCTACATTGGGAAGACGTGGCAGCGAAACACAGACGAGCACTGGCGACGGAACCCCCGACGCCGAACGAAGACGCGGCCACCGGCAACACTTCCGGGTACCGCCTCGACCTCGACGGACTGCGGGGTGTCGCCATCTTCCTGGTGGCGGTGTTCCACGTATGGTTCGGCCGGGTCTCCGGCGGTGTGGACGTCTTCCTGACCCTGTCCGGATACTTCTTCATCGCGTCGCTGCTCAAGCACGTCACCAATTCGACGTCGCCGGAGGTGAGCTGGAACCGGGCGATCAACCCGTGGCCGCGCCTCAAGCGACTGCTGCTGCGCCTGCTGCCCGCCCTGTTCATCCTCCTGGCGTTCGCCGCGGTGATGATCTGGTGGATCATGCCGACCACCCGCTGGGGTCCGCTGGGCGAAGAGATCGTCGCCTCGGCGCTGTACTACCAGAACTACCTGCTGGCCTTCTCGTCGCAGGACTACGGCGCGGCCGACTCCGCGGTCAGCCCCCTCCAGCACTTGTGGTCGATGTCGATGCAGGGCCAGTTCTTCCTACTCACCCTGCTCGTGGCCTTGGCCTTGGGCGGCCTGCTCAAGTTGGGCGCACGCCGCTGGGAGATCCTGCGTCGTCGCACCACCATCGCCTGGGTCGTCGGCCTGGCCCTGCTCGCGGTGGCCGTCGTGTCCTTCGCATGGGCCAACTACCGCCACGGCATCAACCAGCCGTTCAACTACTACGACACCGTCGCCCGCCTCTGGGAGCCGCTGGTCGGCGGCCTGCTGGCCATCTGGATGCCGCGCCTGCCGATGCCCCAGTGGCTGCGCACCCTCCTGACCGTGGTCGGTGTCGCACTGATCGCCACGTCGGGTATCTGGATCGCCGGCGTCGAGCAGTACCCCGGCGCGATGGCGTGGGTGCCCGTGGGCGCGACGGTGCTGCTGATCTGGGTGGGCTCGTCGCGAACCGCACGCCATCCGGTACCCGGCGCCGACCTCTCGCTCGGCGGCAAGGTGCTGGCCCACCCCTGGATCGTGTGGCTCGGTTCCATCGCCTACTCGCTGTACCTGTGGCACTGGCCCATCCTGATCTTCTATCTGACCTGGCGCTTCAAGGACCGGGTGTCGTTCCTCGAGGGCGCAGGCATCCTGCTGCTGTCGGTGCTGATCGCCTGGTTGTGCACCAAGTACATCGAGACGCCGCTGCGCGCCGGTCGCGGCAAGGGCTTCTCGGTGCAGTACCGCCGCATCCTCACGATCATCGTGGTGGCACTGACCGTCTTCGCCGGGAGCAGCGCCACCTACTGGCAGGCCCGGGCGGCCTCGATGCAGGTCGACACCAGCAACCTGGATCCGCGCCTCTACCCCGGCGCCCGCGCCTTCATGGACGCCGTTCCGGTGCCTGCGATCCCGCCGGTCCCGTCGCCGGAAGCGGCCGCCGAGGATTGGCCGCTGAGCCACGGGCCGCACTTCAGCAACTTCGGCGACCTGTCGATCAAGGTCGGCGTCTACGGCGATCCGACGGCCACCCGCACCATCGCCGTGGTCGGCGGCTCGCATTCGGAGCACTGGATGACCGCGATCGACGAACTCGGCAAGCGGCACGGTTTCCGCGTGACCACCTACATGAAGGCCGGTTGCGCACTGAGCACCGAAGCCGTCGTCGAATACCAGGGCCGCAAGCTCACCGAGTGCCAGGACTGGGTCGAGGACGTCATGAAACGGCTGGCCGTGGACAAGCCGGAGATCGTGTTCACCACGAGTACGCGACCGATCCCGGGCGCCGAGCCGGGCGACTACGTGCCGCAGGGCTACCTGGACATCTTCGAGCAGTTCCGCGAGCGCGGCCAGAAGGTGATCGCGGTCCGTGACACGCCGTGGGGCATGGATCCGCCGATGGAGCCGCCGGCCTGTATCGCCGACGGCCGTAGCCCCAATGTCTGCGGTGTCGCACGCGATCGCATGCTGTCGGAGGTGAGCCCCACCGAGCAGATCGCCGCCGAGTTCCCGAACATCACGTTCATCGACTACTCGAACGCGGTGTGCAACGACACGTACTGCCCGGCGGTGGTGGGCAACATCCTCGTCTGGCACGACCGACACCATCTGACCACGGCGTTCGTCCGCAGCCTGATCCCCTACCTGGAGAAGGACATCCAGCGCGCCACCGGCTGGTGGTGACCCCGGTCACCACCGGTCCGCGCAACACAGGTCGTTGCCAGGTTCGCCTGTTAGCGTGTCCGGCGAGCCAGCGCGCTCCTCTTGCTTATGACGACTACTGACGCCCGCACCAGCACCGCGCCGTCGCCCTCGGGGCCCTCGGCGACGGCGGCCTCGGCATCGCCGACGAGCACCGGGGCCGCTCCGGTGACCGCCAAGCGGCCGTACCTGTTCCAGATCGACCTGATCCGCGCCACCACCTTCGCGTTGGTCATCTTCATCCACACGTTGACCCAGACGACCGATGAGATGAACAACATCGGGACCAACGGCACCGCGCTGCTGTTCCACGCGACGCGCAACATCTTCTTCGCCCTCACCGGGTTCGTGTTGATGTACCAGTACCAGGGCCGCGACGACTTCCGCGCGGTCTCGTTCTGGCGACGGCGCATGAAGCTGGTGATCCTGCCGTACATCCTGTGGTCGGCGGTGTACTGGGTGGTCATCGGCATGTGGTCCTACGGCAGGCTCGGCGACGTCCCGACCAGCCTGAACGAGTTCTGGCTACACCTGCGCTGGGGCACCGCGGGCTTCCACCTGTACTTCCTGATCGTGATGCTGCAGGTGTACCTGCTGTTCCCGGCGATCCGATGGCTGGTGCAGAAGACCCGCGGCCACCACGGCGCGCTCCTGGCCGTCAGTTTCGCGCTGCAGGCCGCCGTGTTCGCGATCATCACCTACTGGACGCCGCCCGCGGAGTGGACGAGCTGGTGGTGGCATCACTACGCGACCTTCATCCCGTACCAGTTCTTCATCATCGCCGGCGCCGTGGCGGCCGCCCACCGGGAACGCTTCGACGAGTGGATCACCGGGAAGGGCGGCTGGCTGGGCCTGGCCCTCGTGGGCACCGGGGCCTTCGCCGTCGGGCTCTACCTGTACGACGCCTTCGTCGGCGGCACCGTGCACAGCAACGACAGCGCGTTCGCCGTGACCCTGCTGCCGTGGCTGGTGGTGGCGGCGCTGTCGATCTACGCCCTCGGCCGGCATTGGTCGGCGAACATCCGGCCCTACTCACCGCGCTTCGCCAAGGCCGTCGCCTACGCGTCCAATCGCAGCTTCCCGGTGTTCCTGGTGCACGTGCTGGTGCTGTTCTTCCTGCTGCGCGCCAAGACCGACGGCCAGCCGACGCTGGTGCACGCGCTGGGCCAGCCCTGGGGCACGCTGGTCACCTTCGTGTTGACCATCGGGATCTCCCTCGCCGTCGTGGAGGTGCTGCGACGCCTGCCCGGTTCGATCTACCTGACCGGCCGGCCGCGTCTGCCCTTCCGCTGGCAGATCTGACACGCTCCGCACGGCATTCGACCCGCTCGCGTGTCTCGTTGACACCTCGACAATCGCCCGATCGACGGACAGCAACTATTGCAGCAGAAAGTTCCTTCTACCAGCACCTATCGTTCAGCCGACTCCGGCGGCGTTGAGCAGGGCACGCGGACGCGACAGCAGCGCTTCTCGTAAGTAGTTGCGCGCCAACGAAAGTCGGGTGCACCCCGCACACGGCGCGATCACGCCGGTCACGTCGATCCCCTCGGCCCGACACAGTGCGACCGCGCGGCCGACGTGGAACCCCTGAGTCACGATCAACGCCCGGCGAATCCCGAACTCTTCCGCCGAACGACGGCAGGTGGCCGCGGTGTTCATCCCGATCGGATCATCGACGATCACCTCCGCGGGCACGCCCGCGGCCTCGAGATAGGCACGCATGGTGCGCACTTCCCGGCCGGCGTCGTCACTGTCGTTGCCGGAGTTGAGGATTCGCTCCACGCGCCCGGTGCGATACAGCTCGACGGCCACGTCAAGCCGGTTGCGCAGGTAGGTGCCGGGTACACCGTCGGCGGCCTTAGCGCCGAGCACGATCAGCGTAGTGGGCGCCTGCGCGGGCAGCCGGCCCGGTTCCACTACCCGTCCGCGCGCCGCCCACAGGGTCCACGCCGAGGTCACCACCACGATCAGCGATACGAGGGCCACACCCCACCACGCCACCGACCGCTTCCGCACACGCTTCACGGTAGCCCCGGACAGACCTCGGCCCGCTCGCACGGGGCGAGCGGGCCGAGAGTCCTGCGGAGAAACCTACTTACAGCGCCGGTTCGAGGTCGAGGCCGGCACCCCCGCCCTGATCGGAGTCGACCGGGCTGGGGCCGTCACTCGAAGAACTCTGGCTCACGTCACCGGCCGGGCTCGGCGCGGCCGACGCTTCCGGAACGACGACCGGCGCCGGGTCGCCGGCCGACCCGGAGTCGTCGCTCAACTGGATGTCATCGGTGTTCGCGTCGCCGCCCGCACCGGCCTCGCCACCACCGATCCCGTAACCCGACACGCTCTGCACGTCGCCCGGGTCCAGGTCCAGATCCCGCAAGCCCAGCACCGGGGAGCCGGCCGAGTTCTGATCGAGGAGGTTGCCGATGAAGTCCGGCAGATCCGACTCGACCTTGGGCGTGCCGCCGTCGAAGGAGATGCGCACGAGGTCACTGCCGAACTTCGGAACAAACTTGCCCACCAGCAGGTCGGCGGCTCCCTCCGCCCGTGCCGGCAATCGAGGCGTGCCCCGGAATGATGACATTTCCGCCGATGAGGACAAGGTTGAGCTCCAGGCCTGCCGTCGCCAACGCACCGTTGAAAGTTCCCAGGGAGATCCCCAGGTTCGGCATGACGAGGCCGAGCAGCGCATCGCCCACCGTGGCAATGAGCGCGGGGTCGGCCTTCTGGCAATCCGCGCTGGCCGGAAGCAGCCAAGCCCCATCGACCCCACCGGGGGTACACGTCGCCACACCCGGCACCACGGTGGCGTTCGACTGCGCGGGGACCAGCCCGCCGGCGAGCAGGGTCGCGGAGGCGCCCACGGCGACCAGCGCGGCGGCTTTCTTTCGACGACGATTCTTACGATTCAACGAAGTGGCCATGTGTTCTCGGTCCTTCAGAGTCAGCGGGGTCCCCGTCCCAATCGCAAACATTAGCTTGCAATCGCAATAAACGGGCATCTACCGCGTTCCTCCGGAAAGCGCTCACCGCCGCCGACAGAACCGGCCCCACTGTCGGGCCCGACCCAACTCCACCCCCGATATGGCACCTGACACACTGAAGGGGATTCAGTGAGCCGGTCTGTACTCGCCAGTACGACCAAACGGAGGGGAGGCGTTCTGTGCAGTACATGCCGGTGACGCAATCAATGTTTCTCATCGCGGAGACCCGCGACCAGCCGATGCACGTCGGCGGTCTGCAGTTGTTCATTCCGCGCGCCGGTCAGACCTCCGAGGAGCTGGCCGAAGAGATCCATGAGAAGTTCATCGCGGCCACCGATATTCAGGACACCTTCCTCAAGCGCCCGGCGAGCCCGGCAAACCTCGCCGGCTACACGGCCTGGCAGCACGCTCACGACATCGACTTCGACTACCACGTGCGGCGGATCATCCTGCCGCGCCCGGGCGAGATCAAGAATCTGCTGCGCTACGTCTCGCTCAACCACGGTGCCCTGCTCGATCGGTCACGCCCGATGTGGGAGGTCCACATCATCGAGGGGCTGGCCGACGGCCGCGTCGCTCTCTACAACAAGATCCACCACTCCCTCGCCGACGGCGTGACCGCGCTGCGCATGTTGCAGCGCACCCTGACCACCGACCCCGACGACCGCACCGGCACCGCGTTCTGGGACAACCAGCTGGTGCGCCGCCCACGCAAGGAGCGCCGCGCCGCCGCGCCCAAGCCGGGCCTGCTCTCCCGAGTCACCGGCGCGGTGGGCTCGGCGCTGGAAATGGCCGACGAACTGGTCGGCGTGGTGCCCGCTGCCGCGAAGGTGGCCGCCACCGGCGTGCTGAACCACGATTTCGTCGCCCCCATGCAGATGGCGCCGGACACCCTGCTGAATGTGCCGATCGGTTCGGCGCGACGCTTCGCCGCACAGGACTGGCCCACCGAACGACTGCGCGCGGTGGCCCGCCACCACGGCATCACGTTCAACGACGTCGTGCTCGCGATGTGCTCCGGCGCGTTGCGGCGCTACCTCGAGGACAACGAAGCACTCCCCGACGAGTCCCTCCACGTCTGCCAGCCGGTGTCGCTGCACACCGACGGCGACGAGGCCAGCAACGCCATCACCGCGATCCTGGCCCGAATGGCCACCGACGTCGCCGATCCCGCCGAGCGTCTGCGCGAGATCGTCGCGTCCACCTCCACGGCCAAGGACGTGGTACGCGGGCTGAAGCCGCTGCAGTCGCTCGCACTGGGCGCCGCCAACGTGTGGCCGCTGGCGTTCGCTCCGGTACCGGGTTTTGTGAACTTCACTCCGCGGGGCTTCAACCTGATGGTCTCCACCGTCCCCGGCCCCGACGAGGCCCTGTACTGGAACGGCGCCAAGCTCGACGGCTGCTACCCCGTCTCCATCCCGATGGAGGGCCTGGCCATGAACATCACCATGACCACCGTCGCGGGGAAGGCCAACTTCGGCATCATCGGCGCCCGCGCCCAGTTGCCTCGCCTGCAGCGGATCCTCGACCACCTCGAGACGGCACTCACCGAGCTCGAAGAGATCCCGTCGATCAAGCCGGACGCCTGATTTCAACTGGCCCGGCTTATTACTCGCTGGTAACATCGCCCGTACCCTCGTCCCACCTGCCGAGTTAGGTAGACCTTGGCAGCGCCGAACCGGGTGCAACCTTTACGGTTAGCCCAAGAAGGTTAGCCAACGAATAACAGTCCGGCTCCGTCGCTGCTGCCCGCATCGCGGAACCGGTCACAGTACGACCTCAAGAAAGGCCGGTACTCCAGTGACGACCACAACGGTTGTGATCGGGTCCATCGCCGTCGCTATCAGTCTCGTCTGCTGGGCGCTCTTCATCAGCGGCGCTGGACGGATCATTCGCACGATCGCGCAGGGCGAAAAGGTAGAGAAGACCCGCTTCGCGAGCCCGATCGCCCGACTGTGGACCATGCTCGTCGAGTTCGTCGCACACACGCGCATGGCCAAGTTCCGCACCGTCGGCTGGGCCCACTGGCTGGTGATGTTCGGCTTCCTGATCGGCGCGATCTTCTGGTTCGAAGCCTACGGACAGATCTTCAACCCGGCCTTCCACTGGCCCGTCATCGGCAGCTGGAACGTCTACATCTTCGCGGACGAGATCCTCGGCCTCGGCACCGTCATCGGCATCACGACGCTGATGATCATTCGCCAGCTCAACCACCCGCGTCTGCCCAAGCGTCTCTCGCGCTTCTCGGGCTCGGACTTCCGCGCCGCCTACTTCGTGGAGATCGTCGTCCTCATCGAGGGCCTCGGCATGATCTTCGTCAAGACCTTCAAGATCTCGTCCGGCCTGGAGAACCCGCCGGTCTGGACGTCGTTCTTCACCCACTACTTCGCCGAACTCTTCGACGGCTCCTCCACCTACTGGGTCACCGCCGCAGCCGTCGTGAAGCTGATGAGCGGCATGATCTGGCTCGCCGTGGTCGGTCTCAACGCCAACTGGGGCGTGGCCTGGCACCGCTTCTCCGCGTTCCCGAACATCCTGTTCAAGCGTGAGACCGACGGCGGCCCCGCGCTGGGCGCCATCAAGCCGATGATGTCGAACGGCAAGGTCCTGCACATGGACAACGCCGACCCGGACAATGATTCGTTCGGTGCCGGCAAGATCGAGGACTTCAGCTGGAAGGGCCTGCTCGACTTCACCACCTGCACCGAGTGCGGTCGTTGCCAGAGCCAGTGCCCGGCCTGGAACACCGGTAAGCCGCTGTCGCCCAAGCTGATGATGATGTCGCTGCGTGAGCAGGCGCTCGACGTGGCGCCCTACCTGATCGCCGGCGGCAAGAAGGACATGGGCGGCGAGGAGATCGGCCTGCTCGACGCCGACGGCAATCCCGACGAGGCCAAGCTCGCCAAGATCCCCGAGGCTGCGCGCGCCGCTGCCGACCGCAAGCTGGTCGGCGAGTCCGAAGGCCTCACCGGCGCCGTGATCGACGCCGAAGCCCTGTGGAGCTGCACCACCTGTGGCGCCTGCGTGGAGCAGTGCCCGGTGGACATCGAGCACATCGACCACTTCGTCGACATGCGCCGCTACCAGGTCCTCATCGAGTCGGACTTCCCGACCGAACTGGCCGGCCTGTTCAAGAACCTGGAGAACAAGGGCAATCCGTGGGGCCAGAACCAGGCCCAGCGCACCGCCTGGATCGACGAACTGGACTTCCACGTTCCCGTGTACGGCCAGGACGTCGAGTCGTTCGAAGGCTACGAGTACCTCTTCTGGGTCGGCTGCGCCGGCGCCTACGAGGACCGCGCCAAGAAGACCACCAAGGCCGTCGCCGAACTGCTGAACATCGCCGCCGTCGACTTCATGGTCCTCGGCCAGGGCGAGACCTGCACCGGCGACTCGGCTCGCCGCGCGGGCAACGAGTTCCTGTTCCAGATGCTGGCGCAGCAGAACATCGAGACCTTCAACGAGCTGTTCGGCACCGCGCCGGCTCAGCGCCGGAAGATCGTCGTGACCTGCGCGCACTGCTTCAACACCATCTACAACGAGTACCCGCAGGTCGCCGAGCTCGGTGACGGGCAGGCGAGCGCCGGCCAGTACGAGGTGGTCCACCACACCCAGCTGCTCAACCGCCTGGTGCGGGAGAAGCGCCTGGTTCCGGTGGCGCCCGTCGGCGGCCGCGAAGTGACCTACCACGACCCGTGCTACCTAGGCCGCCACAACACCATCTACGACGCCCCGCGCGAACTGATGGAGGCCTCCGGCTCGACCCTCACCGAGATGCCGCGCCACGGCTCGCGCTCGATGTGCTGTGGTGCCGGCGGCGCCCGGATGTGGATGGAAGAGCAGATCGGCAAGCGCATCAACGTCGACCGCGTCGACGAAGCGCTCGACACGCTGGCCGCCACGCCGACCAAGGACGACACCAAGCTGATCGCCACGGGCTGCCCGTTCTGCCGCGTCATGCTGACCGACGGTGTCGACGCCCAGACCGCGGGCACCGAGCAGGAAGACAAGATCGAGGTGGTCGACGTCGCCCAGATGATTCTGGAAGGCGTCAAGCGCGGCCAGCTCGACGACATCACCCGCGGCACGGCGTTCCACGGCCCGAAGCATGTGGCCAAGCCCGAGCCTGAGCCCGAACCGGTGAAGGCCGCGGCCCCGGCCGCAGCGGTCGCCGCACCGGCGGCGGTTCCGGCTTCCGGCGGCGGCGCGCCCAAGCCCGCGGCCGGTGGCCTGGCACCGAAGGGCGGTCTGAAGAAGCCTGGCGGTTTGAAGAAGCCCGGCGGCGCCGCTGCCCCCGCAGCCGCAGCTCCGGCAGCCGAGACCGCAGCTCCGGCCGAAGGCGGCCTGGCGGTCAAGGGCGGCTTGAAGAAGCCCGGCGGCCTCAAGAAGCCGGGTGGAATCAAGAAGCCCGGCGCCGCCGCAGCACCGGCCGCAGCAGCACCCGCGGCACCGGCTGCGTCGACCGCCGAGACGGCCGAGTCGGGTGTGACCACCACCGCGTCGACCGAGGGCAAGGCCAAGGGCTTCGGCATGGCCGGCGGGCTCAAGAAGCCGGGTATCAAGAAGCCGGGCGCACCGAAGCCTGCTGCCGCAGCTCCCGCGCCGGAAGCCGAGGCGCCCGCTGCCGAGGCCGCGGTCGCGGAAACCCCGGCAACGGAGGCCCCCGCTGCGGCGTCGGCCGAGGCGGTCACCACCGCGGCCACGCAGGGCGCAGCCAAGGGCTTCGGCATGGCCGGTGGCCTGAAGAAGCCGGGCATCAAGAAGCCGGGCGCACCGAAGGCTCCGGCCGCGGCGACACCGGCAGCGGAAGCTCCGGTCGAAGAAGCCCCGGTCGCAGAGACCCCGGTCGCGGAAACCCCGGTCGCAGCAACGCCGGCTCCGGCGGCACCTGCGTCCGCCGCTCCCGAGGCTGCCACCACCGAAGGCACCGCGGGCAAGGCCAAGGGCTTCGGAATGGCCGCGGGCAAGAAGCGCCCCGGCAAGTAGGAGACAACCGCAGGCGGTCCCGCATTCACCTCGAGTGCGGGACCGTTTGCATCTCTCCGATGGCTACGGTGGTCGCCACCCCGGCTGCCGAAGCCCCCGGCTCCGGAGCGGGAACGGGGATGGCAGCGGTCGCGGCCATGTAAAGTCCGGTCCCATGGCTGTGAACGAACGACGCACTCTGTCCGTCGCCTTCTGGGTCCTGCTGGTGATCGTCGTGCTGGCGGTGCTCGGATTCGGCACCATCGTCGGCTGGGGCTGGTCGCTGTTGGTCGCCGCGGTCGTCGGCCTCGTCCTCGGCGGTCTCGCGCGGCTCCTGGTTCGCGGCACCAGCGGAATGAGCTGGATGATGACCATCCTCGCCGGTCTCATCGGCTCATTGCTCGGCGGCCTCATCGCAGGCGCGCTCGACCTCGGGGGGATTCTCGAGTTCATCGTCTCGCTGCTGGTCGCCGCCGGCGCCATCGCCCTCCTGCTCGCGAGCGGCATCGCCTAACCCCGGCCTCCGGTGCCGTGCGGCCGCGCCGCCCGGTACCTCTGCACCGACATCAGTCGAGGTCGGCGTAGGTCACCACGAGCGGCGCATGGTCGGAGAGACGACGATCGGGCGACGATTCCTTGTCCACGGTCACCGATACCGCGCGCCGAGCCAGTCCCGGCGTCGCGAGTTGGTGGTCGATCCGCCAGCCGACGTCCTTGGCGAAGCTCTCGCCGGCCCAACTCCACCAGGTCAACGGCCCGGGCCGATCACCGTGCAGTCGGCGCACCACGTCGACCAGTCGGCGCGGTCCGACGACGCTGCCGAACCACTCCCGTTCTTCCGGCAGAAAGCCCTCCATCTTGCGGGCGGCGCGCCAATTGGTCACGTCGTATTCGAGATAGGCCACGTTCAGATCGCCGATCAGGAGGAACTCGCGACCCGCGCGCAACGCCGTCAACCGGCTGCGCTGCAGCTCCCGGGCAAATCCCGTCAGGAAGCGCATCTTGCGCGCGTGTTTGGCACCGCCGTCGGGCTTCTCGCGCATCGACCCGGGCCGCTGCAGTTCGGCGGGCAGCCCGCCCTTGGGCAGATAGAGATTGGCCACCGTCACCGGCCGATCGGCCAGATCCACCTCGATGTATCGCCCTTCCGCCGCGAACTCGCCGAGCCCGCGCGCCCGCGGGGGCGTCGCCGCCCACGTCCGGACGGCCACAGGCTCCCGCCGCGTCAGCACCGCCACCCCGTTGCGACCGGGCACCGATCCCACGTCGACCGCCGCGACGTAGCCCGGGAACTGTCCCACATGGTCTGTGCCGCAACGTAATTCCTGAATCCCCACCACGTCGGGTTGGCGCCGGTCCAGCCAGTCATCGAAGCCGCGACGGCGCGCCGCACGGATCCCGTTCACATTGAACGACGCGACGGCGAACCCCTCGCCGGGGACCGAATCGCTCGGCACAGGCGTGAGCTGGGTCATGGCGTTCACCCTGCCGCACCGGTCTTCCGGAATCCACTTGCGCCCGGCTGACAGAATAGAACCCGTGAGCCGACCGTATGTATCCCAACAGAACCTGAACCTGCGCACCCTCGAGCAGTCCGACAAGCTCAAGAATGTGTGCTACGAGATCCGCGGTCCGGTGCACGAACACGCAGCGCGCATGGAGGCCGAAGGCCACCGGATCCTCAAGCTGAACATCGGCAATCCCGCCCTGTTCGGTTTCGAGGCGCCGGACGTGATCATGCGGGACATGATCCACGCCCTCCCGTTCTCGCAGGGCTACTCGGACTCACTCGGCGTGCTGCCCGCGCGTCGCGCGATCGTGACCCGCTACGAGCTGGTGGACGACTTCCCGTACTTCGACGTCGACGACGTCCTGCTCGGCAACGGCGTCTCCGAACTGATCACCATGACGATGCAGGCCCTGCTGAACGACGGCGACGAGGTCCTGATCCCGTCGCCCGACTATCCGCTGTGGACCGCCATGACCGCACTGTCCGGCGGCACCCCGGTGCATTACCGCTGCGACGAGGACAACGACTGGAATCCAGACCTGGAGGACATCGAAGCCAAGATCACCGATCGCACCAAGGCGATCGTGGTGATCAACCCGAACAATCCGACCGGCGCGGTGTACTCACCGGAGATCCTCAAGGGCATCGTCGATCTGGCCCGCAAGTACTCGCTGCTCATCCTCGCCGACGAGATCTACGACAAGATCCTCTACGACGACGCCGTCCACACCTCCATCGCCACGCTGGCTCACGACATGCTGGTGCTGACCTTCAACGGCCTGAGCAAGGCCTACCGGGTGTGCGGCTACCGCGCCGGCTGGGTGGTGATCACCGGTCCCAAGGACCATGCGCGCGGCTTCATCGAGGGCCTGCACACCCTGGCCTCGACCCGCCTGTGCAGCAATGTGCCCGGCCAGCACGCCATCCAGGTGGCACTCGGCGGCTACCAGAGCATCGACGCGCTCTGCGCGCCCGGCGGCCGCCTGCACAAGCAGCGCACCGTCACGTGGGAGAAGCTCAACGAGATCCCGGGCGTGAGCTGCGTGAAGCCGATGGGCGCCCTGTACGCCTTCCCCAAGCTCGACCCGGAAGTCCACCAGATCCACGACGACGAGAAGTTCGTCCAGGATCTGCTGTTGCAGGAGAAGATCCTGGTGGTGCAGGGCAGCGGATTCAATCTTCCCGACACCTCGCACTTCCGCATCGTCACGCTCCCCTGGCCCCAGGACCTGTCCGAGGCGATCGAGCGAATCGGCAACTTCCTCTCGTCATACCGGCAGTGACCTGCGGGTATGCGGCCGCCCGCGGTCGCATACCCGATCCCCTCGCCAGTGCTAACTAGAGCTAGCAGTTCTCTGTTACGGGTGGTAACGTGCATCGCACCAACCCATTCGGCAGAAGGTGAACGCACATGGCGTCGTGGAAGCACTCCTCGGTCAGCAGCGACGGAACCGACCTCGCGGTCTTCGAGCTGGACGTAGCCGAGGCGCCCGCCGACCGCCCGACCGTGGTCCTGGTGCACGGCTGGCCCGACTCGCACCACCTGTGGGACAACGTCGCACCGCTGCTCGCCGACGAGCTCCGCGTCGTCTCCTACGACACGCGCGGCTACGGCGAGAGCTCGCGCCCGGACCGGGTGGAGGCCTACCGCCTCGAGCACCTGGCCCAGGACCTGTTCGCGGTGATCGACGCCGTGAGCCCGGGCACGCCGGTGCACGTGATCGGCCACGACTGGGGTTCGGTGCAGGCGTGGGAGGCCGTCACCACCCCCGGCGCCGAGGACCGGATCAAGAGCTTCACCTCGGTCTCCGGCCCCAACCTCGACTTCCTCGGCGAGTGGGCGCACGCGAACCTCGCCCGCCCCACGCCCGGCAACCTCGGGCGTGCCCTCTCGCAGGTCGCGTCGTCGGCGTACACCGCCTTCTTCCAGCTGCCGGTCCTCCCGCAAGCCTTCTTCTCCACCTTCGGTTCGGAGAAGAACTGGACCGAGTTCCTGCACGCCGTCGAGGGCACCCCGCGCGAGAACGTCTCCTTCGCACCGACCCTCCGGGAGGACATGGTCTCGGGGCTGCGGTTCTACAGCGCGAACATCCGCGAGAAGCTCGCCCGCCCCAATCCCCGCCCCACCGTGGTGCCGGTCCTCGAAGTGGTCAATGAGCGCGACATCGCCCTGCGCCCGGCCATCTACGACCTCACCCACACCCACGCCAACAAGCTGTGGCGCAAGAACTCCGCCACCGGGCACTGGTTGCCGTACACCAATCCGACGTACCTGGCCGACGCCGCTCGCGAGTTCATCGCGATGATCGAGAAGGGCACGTCCAGCGCGCCCAACACCATCGACCGCGCCCGCCGTCTCGGTCCGCCGCAGAGACTGGGCGGCAAGCTCGCCGTGATCACCGGCGCGGGCAGCGGCATCGGCCGCGAAACCGCTTACGCACTCGCCGAGTTGGGCTGCGAAGTTGTGCTGGCCGACATCAATGTCGCCGCGGCGGAAGAGACCGCCGCCGAGTGCAAGGCCAAGGGCGTGCTCACCAACGTCTACGACCTGGACGTGTCGAATACGTCCGCGGTCAACGAGTTCGCCGACCGCGTCCGCCGGGCCCACGGTGTCCCGGACATCGTCGTCAACAACGCGGGCATCGCGCTGGCCGGCTCGGCATTGGCCGCCTCCGACGAGCAGGTGGACCGGCTGTTCGACATCAACCTGCGCGGCGTGATCAGCGGCAGCCGCGCCTTCGGCAAGCAGATGGTCGAGCGCGGCACCGGCGGCCACATCGTCAATCTCGCCTCCGCGGCGGCCTTCACCCCGTCCCGCGAGCTCGGCCTGTACTCGGCGAGCAAGGCCGGAGTGCTGATGTTCTGCGAGTCGCTGCGCGCCGAGCTGGCCGAGCACAAGATCGGCGTCACCGCGATCTGCCCCGGCATCGTGCACACCAACATCACCTCGACCACCGAGATCGCCGGCACCGACGACGAAGAGGGCAATCGCAAGCGGATCGACGACTTCTACGCCAAGCGCGGGTTCACCCCGGACAAGGTGGCCCGCGACATCGTGAAAGCCATCCTGGCGAACAAGGCCGTGGTCCCGGTGACCCCCGAGGCCAAGTTCGGTTACCGCTCGTACCGATTCTTCCCGTGGGCCTCGCGTATCGCCGCCCGCCAGAAGCTGACGAAGTAAGGGAGTCGACCATGACCACCACCCAGCCGACGCATTCCACTCCGGACACCGATCCGGGCAAGGTGGAGCTGCACGCCCGCAACGTCGAATTCGACCTGTCGCAGACTCCGCTGCACTGGATCCCCGATCACCCGGTCGCGTCCAACTTCATCACCGTCCTGAATCTGCTGCTGCCCGAGGGCGAGCGCTGGTTCGTGGAGACCTTCAACGAGGCGCTGCCGATGGTCAAGGACGAGGAGTTGGCCGCAGACATGCGGGGCTTCATCGGCCAGGAGGCCATGCACGCGGAGGCGCACGACCTCGCCGTCGAAGAATGGCTCAACCGGCACGGCATCGACGCGAAGCCGTACACCGATCAGATGGAGTGGATCTTCCGCCGCGTGCTGGGCCCCCGCGAAGGCGGCACCCCGGAGCAGCGGCAGAAGCACCTCATCGAACGCCTCTGGCTGGTCGCGGCGATCGAGCACTACACCGCGGTTCTCGGCGACTTCGCGCTGAACTCGAAGTGGGCCGAGGCCGGCGCCGACCCGAACATGATGGATCTGTTCGTCTGGCACGGCGCCGAAGAAGTGGAGCACCGCGCGGTGGCGCACGACGCCGCCGCGTACTTCACCGACACCATGTTCAACCGCGCCCGGGCGATGGGCTTGGCCTTGCCGTTCCTGGCACTGCTGCTGGTGCGCGGCTTCCGGTTCATCATGAACGCGGACGGATCGGTCAGCGTCGGCCCGATCGGCAAGTTCACCGGCTACTACCGCGGCGGCCGCGCCGGCGTGCTGCCGAAGATCCGCACCCTGCTCGGCGCGACCTTCACCTACTTCAAGCCGAGCTTCCACCCGCACGACATCGGTGACACCGCGCAGGCCGTCGCGTACCTCGCTTCGTCCCCGGGCGCGCGCCGAGCAGCTTGAGGTGGCGATGAACCACATCTTCCACGAACACGAGACCTCGCTGACCACCGAGCCGCCGCACCTGTACGGGCGGTGGCGCCGGGATCCCCTGATGCGGCTCACCACCGGACTGCGCAAGATCTGGTTTCCGGTGTTCGAGAAGCTCGAGCGCGTGCGTCCCCTGCCCGCCGACGACGGCCTCCTCACGCTGGAGGTCATCGACCGCGAGGTGGTGGCGCAGGACGACAACGTCATCGCGCTGACCTTGGCCGCCCCCAGCGGCGCGGTGCTGCCCGAGTGGCACCCGGGAGCCCACCTGGACCTGCACCTGGCCTCGGGCCGGATGCGCTCGTACTCGCTGTGCGGGGACCCCGGCGATCGACGGTCCTATCGGATCGCGGTCCGACGGATTCCCGACGGCGGGGGCGGTTCGATCGAGGTGCACGACACCGTGCGGGTGGGCGATACGGTGGCCATCCGCGGGCCCCGCAACGCCTTCCCGCTGGCACTGCCCGGCTACGGCTCGTCGGCCCGCACGCTGCGCTTCGTCGCCGCGGGCATCGGCATCACGCCGATCCTGCCCATGCTGGCGATGGCCGACCGCTACGGACTGGAGTGGACCATGCTCTACTGCGGCCGCAGCCCGGAGTCGATTCCGTTCATCGACGAGTTGGCGCGCTACGGCGACAAGGTCACCGTCCGCACCGACGACGTCGACGGCCTGCCGACCATGGACGAGCTGGTCGGCCCGCGCCCGGCGGCCAACGCCCAGCTGTCGATCTACGCCTGCGGACCGGTCCCGATGCTCGAGGGCCTGCGGTCCCATCTCGCCGAGCGCGGCGACATCGAACTGCACTTCGAGCGCTTCTCGCCGCCGCCGATCGTCGACGGCACCGAGTTCGACGTCGTCCTGAACTCGACCGGCGAGAAGATCACCGTCGCCGCCGACGAGTCGGTGCTGACGGCGATCCGCGCCGTCCGCCCCGGTGTCCCATATTCGTGCCAGCAGGGCTTCTGCGGGACCTGCAAGCTGCGGACCACGGCCGGCGAGATCGATCATCGGGACGGTCTGCTGACCGAGCCGGAGCGCGCGGCGGGGTACTTCCTGCCGTGCGTGTCCCGGTGCGACTCGACGGAGTTGACGGTAGAGGCCTGATCGTCGTGCGCCCGGCCGACGTCCTCTGGGACAATCTGGCGCATGACCGAGTACCGGATCGACGACCTCGCTCGTGCCGCGGGCACCACGGTCCGCAACGTTCGGGGCTACCAGGACCGCGGCTTGATCCCGCGTCCGGTGCGGCGCGGGCGGGTCGCGATCTACACCGATCAGCACCTGGCGCGCCTGCGCGTGATCGGCGATCTGCTGGGCCGCGGGTTCACGATGTCGCACATCGCGGAGTTCGTGTCCGGTGTGCAGCGCGGCGATGACCTCGTCGAAGTACTCGGCCTGGAGAGTGTCCTGACCGAGCCGATCGAACGCACGCCGACCGCACAGGTATCGGCCGCGGCCCTGAGCGATCAACTCAACGATCCCGATCCTCAACTGCTGCAACAACTTCAAGAGTTCGGACTGATCAGCCCGATCGGCGACGGAGACGACCCCGCGGAGTATCTGGTCCACGACACCGAGACCCTCGAGGCCTACCGGGCGATGCTGGCCATCGGCATTCCGCTGCCGTACATCCTCGGGCTGCAGCGCAGGCTCGAAGACGATCTCGCCGCCGCCGCCCGAACGTTGATCACCGCGGGGCGCGGCGCGATCACCGAGGGGAGGTTCGACGGCTGGATTCCCCAGAGCGACGAGGAGTCGGACTGGGCCGCGTCGTTCATTCAGCAGTTGCGCCACACCGGCCGCGTCACGGCCCACAACACGCTCAATCGAGCGTTGGACCGTGAGCTCACGCGCCAGCTCGACGACTATCTCGCGATCGCGCGTTCGCGCCGGCAGTCCTCCGACTGACGACCGCGACAACAACGTACGATCCGCTGTCAGCCTCCGCGAGGCCCGTTTCGCCGAACATTATCGCCACCGGCCACTCTTCACCGGGGCCGTCCAGGGCGGGGAGATCCCCTCGACCTCCGCCGAATCATCGGCTTTTCCAGGTGTTTTGCGCGGCACCACCGAATCCCGGAGCACCTTTCTCGCTAACTGTGGCTCATGACACATGAGTCCGGTAGGGTAACCGCTGTTAGTCCAGCTACTCGGGTGTGCCGACAGAGGTCGGTCACCAAGCACCGCATTCGCCCGACCGTCAGCGAGCACTCGCCTGCGGCCACGGGCCCAGAACACCGTGAAGGATGGTTTTCATGCAGTCTTCAGTCGTCTCGTTGTCTTCGATGCAGCGAGTTCATATCGGCACTCGCGTCGCGCAGGCAGCGGCCGCCGAAGCCGACCTGCTCGGCGCCGAGCGCGTGCTCCTCGTGTGCAGCAGCACCCTGAAGAACGAGACCGACGAGATCGAGCTCGTCGCCGCTGCGCTCGGGGACCGGCTGGTCGGCGTGTTCGACGCGGTTCGCCCGCATGTGCCGCGCGAGGACGTCATCGCGGCGACCCATCGTGCCGCCGAGGTCTCCCCGGACATGTTGCTGAGCATCGGCGGAGGATCGGCGACCGATCTGACCAAGATCCTTGCGCTCACCCTGGAACACGGCATCCGCACGACGGCGGAGATGGACGGGTACCACCTGCAGGTGAACCCGGATACGACGGTGACCGCCCCGAGCTTTGCGGCGCCGACCATCCCCGTGGTGATCGCCCCGACGACGCTCGCCGGCGGAGAGTTCAACGCCCTCTCGGGTTCGACCGACGAGGCGAGCAACGTGAAGGAGGGCTACCTCCACCCGGCGATGACTCCCCACGCCGTCATCCTCGATCCCGTGCTCGCCCGGCACACGCCCGAGTGGCTGTGGCTCTCGACGGGAGTCCGCGCGCTGGACCACGCCTTCGAAACGCTCGGCTCCCTCGAGTCCAACGGGTACTACGACGGTATGGCGATGAACGCCATCCGACTGCTGTCAGAGGGCCTCGTTCGAGTGAAGGACGATCCCGAGGACGTCGAGGCCCGCCAGATGTGCCAGGTCGGCGCCTGGTCGTCGATGGTCGCGATCGTCGCCGGTCTCGACATGGGCATCAGCCATGCGGTCGGTCATGCACTCGGCGGCTCGTTCAAGGTGCCGCACGGCTACACGTCCTGCGTCATGGCCCCGTTCGCGCTGGATTACAACCGCGAGGTCAACGCCCACCGCCAGGCCCTGATCAGCGTCGCTTTCGGCCAGCCCGACACGCCCGCACACGAGTTGGCGGATGCGCTGATCCGGAAGCTCGGCATGCCCCGCTCGCTGCAGGAAGTGGGGTTGGGCCGAGACGATCTCGCCAGCCTCGCCGAGTACACCTTCAAGGACATCTGGTGCGGCACCAACCCCAATCCCATCGCTGATCCCGAGGCGCTGGTGCCGCTCCTGCAGCAGGCCCTCTGAACCGAATACACAGAAACGAGGTTGTGCCCGGTGATCGCCGGGCACAACCTCGTTGTGCTGTCCGCTCTGCGTGCGGGAGGACCGCTAGTCCGTGCGCACCGAACGATGTCGTCGATACCCGAGGATCCCGTCGACGATGTAGCCGACGTAGGTGTCGATCAGCGCCTCGATGTCATGACTGTCGCGGAGCCACCAGCTCACACCGTTCATCAGGTCCAAGGTGGCGACGGCGGCTCGCATCGGATCGACCGCGTCGAACTCCCCGGAGCGCGTCCCCGCGGCGATGACGTCACGGACCCTCCGCTGGTAGTACTTGCGGTACTCGACCACTCGATCGCGATGCTCCGGGGTCAGCGCCGAGATCTCGCGCAGGCTCACCAGGTGCTCGACGCGGTTGACCGCCAGATACCGCAGATGCACATTGATCAACGCGGTCAGCCGCTCGGCGGGTGTCCCCTGCTCGTCCAGGACCAGGAGATGCTCCTCGACCGGATCCCGCGTCATCTTGAGGGCGATCGCATAGAGGATCTCTTCCTTCGAAGAGAAGTGGTTGTACAGGCTCGCGCCCTTGATACCGACCGCATCGGCGATGCCGCGCATACCGGCCGCGTGATAGCCCTGTTCAGCGAAGTACTCGGCAGCCGCCGCGAGGATCGCGTCGCGACGGCTGTGGAGTCGAGCGACCTGCGCCCGCGCGGAGATCGAACTCTCGGGGCCATCCGGCTCGGTCTTCACCTGTCTCAGTCCTTTGCGTAGAGGCGGCGTAGCTCCCTCTTGAGCAGCTTTCCCTGAGGATCGGTCGGCAACTCGGTCACGATCAGGATCCTCTTGGGGACCTTATAGCCTGCGAGCGTCGTCTTGCAGTGATCTCGGAGCTCGTCGCCGCTGATGTCGCTGTCGGCGGCGGCCACGACGAAGCCCGTCACCGCCTCCGACCAGTACTCGTCGGGCAGCCCGACGACGGCTGCCCGGGCCACCCCGGGATGGGTCTGGAGCGCGCGTTCGACCTCCTGCGAGGAGACGTTGTAGCCGCCCGTCTTGATCATGTCCTTGCTGCGGTCGAGGAAGAACATGTTGCCCTCGGCGTCGCGACGCACGATGTCGCCGGTGTGGACCCAGCCGTCCTTCACCGTCTCCGCGGTCTTCACCGGATCCTTGTAGTAGCCGAGCATCGTCGACGGGGTGCGGCACAGGAGTTCACCGTGCTCGGCCTCGTTGCCCGCGTCGTCGACCACCTTCACCTCCAGGTGTCCGACCGGCTTTCCGATCCAGGTCGGATCCTGACCGGGAACGGCCTCCAGTCGCTTGAACCAGCCGACCGAGCCGAGCTGAGTCAGTTCCGACTGCCCCCAATAGGTGCCCCAGATCGACGCGGGCGCTGCACGGTGCCACGCATCCACGGTGCGCGGCAGCACCTGGCCGCCATAGGTCAGGCAGCGCTGAATCGTGCCGACCGCGGCCGGCCCGAAGTCGGGATGGTCTGCCAACGAGATGAAGAAGGTCGGCGTCTGGGCCAGAACGGTGATGCGCTCGGTCTTGATCATCTGCAGTGCGACGTCGGGAGCCAGGCTCGCCGGCAGCACCAGAGTGGCCCCCAACAGCAGCAACGAGGTGAGCGAGCCGATGCCCGCGATCGTGTGAAACGGCATCACGTACAGCCAGACGTCGTCGTCCAGGCACCGCAGACCCCACGTGTAGGCGGGCGCGGTGGAGATCAGATAGTTGCGATGCGGCAGCATGACGCCCTTCGGCGCCGCCTCGGTACCGCTGGTGTAGACGATCATCGCGAGGTCGAGCTCGTCCACCTCGCACTCCGGCTCCGTCGACGGCGACGCCTCCATCAGCGCCTCGAACCCGTGCCCCTCGCCGCCCCGGTCGCCGTCGAGCACGATGACCTCGGGCGCCGACTCCAGCTCCGCCAGCGCGCTCGTGAGCGTCGGCAGGAATTCGGCGGCCACCACCACCGCGGACGGTTCCAGATGAGCCAGCTGCTGGGCCACCTCGCGGGAACCGAAAAGCACATTGACTCCGGAGTAGACCGCTCCGATCTTCAGCGCGCCGTAGTAGGCGATGATGGACTCCACACGATTGCGCGCCATCACGGCAACCCTGTCACCGCGCGCCACGCCGAGTCCGCGAAACAGGTGCGCGGCCTGGTTGGCCCGCTGATCGAGCTCGCGGTAGGTGGTCTCGGTCCGGCGGCCATCCGGGGTGTAGGCCACCACCGCGGGCTTGGCTCCTCGGCTCTGCGCATGACGCCGGAGCTGGTCGCCCAACGTGGCTCTCCCGAGCGGAGTCGAGTGCGACGCGGCGAGGGTCCGCCCGCCGTTCACCGGGCCGTGTGTCGACGAGTTCATAGAGGATTCCTCACCATTCTTGCGACTTACAGTGGTTAGTATGATGTGGGTCATGCTGCCAGGGCACCGCGAGCCGGTCAAGCGCGCAATAGTCAGGGATTCTGGGTCATCTGCAGCCACGCTTGGCAACGACACTAACGTGGGTTAGTGTCGCGGCATGGTTACTGCTACATCTCGAGATCACGACCGCCTTCGTTCGGCGGTCACCCGGGGCAACGTGCCGACGATGCTCGCCGTGCTGTTGGAATTGACCGGAGATCCGAGGTGGACGGCCCCGCGCTACGCACCCACGCGCAGCCGAGGCATGGACGACAACGCCACCGGCGGACTCCCCGAAGAGGTTCGAGTCGAGATCCAGGAGGCGCTGGTCGACGCGGTCGAACAATGGTGGGCCCAGGGCGGACCCGCTCGGCGCACCCTGGACACCGCGGAGGTCAAGCGCCTCCTGGACTTCACCTGCGGCGAATCGGTACCCGCCGACTTCGCACCGATGATGGCCGAGATCGTCAACGGGCCGCGCGTGAAGCCTGCGGCCACCGAACCCGACGATCGGCTCCAGGTCGTCGTCATCGGCGCGGGTATCGCGGGCATGCTCGCCTCGGTCGAGTTGACCCGCGCCGGGATCAGCCACGTGATCATGGAGAAGAACGCCGAGGTCGGCGGGTCCTGGTGGGAGAATCGCTACCCGGGCGCGGGCGTCGACACACCGAGCCACCTCTATTCGATCTCGTCGTTCCCGCGCAACTGGTCGACGCACTTCGGCAAGCGTGACGAAGTGCAGCAGTATCTCGAGGACTTCGCGACCGCGAACGACATCCGTCGCCACGTGCGCTTCGGACACGAGGTGACCCGCGCCGAGTTCGACGCAGCCGGCCAGTGTTGGCGGGTGAGCGTGCAGGGGCCCGAGGGCGAGCCGGAGACCGTGATCGCCTCCGTGGTGATCAGCGCCGTCGGCCTGCTCAACCGTCCCAAGATGCCCGACTTCGCGGGAACCGACGATTTCCAAGGACGCCTGTTCCACTCCGCCGAGTGGCCCGAGGATCTCGACGAACCGGACTCCCTGCGGGGCAAGCGAGTGGGCATCGTCGGCGCCGGCGCCAGTGCCATGCAGATCGGACCGGCGATCGCCGATCGCGTCGGATCCCTGACGGTCTTTCAGCGCTCTCCGCAATGGATCGCCCCCAATGACGACTACTTCGAACGCATCGACGACGACGCCAACTGGCTGATGGACCACGTCCCCGGCTACCGCGAGTGGTATCGCGCTCGGCTGTCGTGGATCTTCAACGACAAGGTGTACCCGACGCTGCTCGTCGACCCCGAATGGCCGGAGGAGAAGTCGTCGATCAATGCGGCCAACCACGGCCACCGGAATTTCTACGAGCGCTACCTGCGCGATCAGTTGGGCGATCGGACCGACCTGATCAGCGCCTCGCTGCCGGATTATCCGCCGTTCGGCAAGCGGATGCTCCTCGACAACGGCTGGTTCGCCATGCTGCGCAAGCCCGACGTCGCCCTCGTGCCGCACGGCGTGCAGGCGCTGACCCCGACCGGCCTGATCGACTCGACCGGAGTCGAACACGAACTCGATGTGATCATCATGGCGACCGGCTTTCACAGCGTTCGCATCCTCTATCCGATGGACATCATCGGCCGATCGGGACGATCCACGAAGAGCATCTGGGGCGACCACGATGCGCGCGCCTACCTGGGGATCACGGTTCCGGACTTCCCGAACTTCTTCATCATGACCGGGCCGAACACCGGCCTCGGGCACGGCGGCAGCTTCATCACCATCCTGGAGTGCCAAGTGCGGTACATCATGGCGGCACTCGAGTGGATGCGCACCGATCGCCTCGGGGCCCTGGAGTGCCGCGCCGAGGTGAACGAGCGCTACAACGATGCGGTCGACCGGCAGCACGCTCGCATGGTCTGGACCCATCCGGCCATGGAGAACTGGTACCGCAACCCGGACGGCCGAGTGGTCTCCGTGCTTCCGTGGCGCATCAATGACTACTGGTCGATGACCTCCGCCGTGGACCCGAACGACTTTCACACCGAGCCGGTTCAGGATGCCTCCGTGCGCCCGAACGTCGTCGCCGGGCGGCCGGAATGAGCGACGCGCACGCCGAGCGCGACCACGCGGGACCCCTGTCCGGCGTTCGCGTGGTCGAGATGGAAGCCATCGGGCCGCTGCTGCACGCCGGGATGATGCTGGCCGATCTGGGTGCCGAGATCATCCGCGTCGTCCGTCCTTCGTTCACCTCCGACGACGGGATCGACGATGCGAACCGCGGCATGCTCCGCGGCAGGTCCGAGGTCACCGCCGACCTGCGAGAACCGGACGACAACCACCGCGTCCGGGAGCTGATCGCCCGCGCCGACATTCTGCTGGAGGGTTCTCGCCCCGGCACGATGGAGAAACTCGGACTGGGGCCGGATGTCTGCCTCACCGACAACCCGGGCCTGGTGTACGGCCGCATGACCGGGTGGGGCCAGCAGGGACCGCTGTCCCAGGCCGCCGGACACGACATCAACTATCTCGCGGTCGCCGGCGCGCTGGAACAGCTCGGTCCGACACCCGGGCCTCCCTCGCCGCCGCTGAACTATGTCGGCAACTTCGGCGGCGGATCGATGTTCCTCCTCGTCGGCGTCCTCGCCGCGCTGCACGAACGTCAGCGGACCGGTCGCGGACAGATCGTCGACGCGGCGATGGTCGACGGGGCGAGTTCGATGACCGCGCTCGTCCGGTCCTGGCAGCACGCGGGCCGGTGGTCCGCGCACCGCGGCAACAACCTGCTGGACGGATCGGCGCCGTTCTACCGCGCCTATGAATGCGCGGACGGCGGGTTCATGGCCGTCGGCGCGCTCGAAGACACCTTCTACGACCGATTCGTCCGCGGCCTCGGGATGGACCCGGCCGACCTCCCGGATCGCTGGAACCGGGCCCACTGGGCGGCGCTGTCGGAGCGCTTCCACGACGAGTTCCGCACGCGGACGCGACAGGAATGGGTCGACTCCTTCGACGGAGTGGATGCGTGCGTCACGCCCGTGCTGTCACTCCGCGAAGCGACCCTGGACGATCACGCTGCCCAGCGTGCCGCCTTCGTCGATGACGCGGGATTCCCCATGCCCGCCCCGGCGCCACGCATGGAGTTCGCGCGCGGCCGCGTCCCGGCGCCGATCTCCGAAGAGCTGACCACGGTGCTGCACCGCTGGGGCCGCGACTGACCCCGCCCCGCACACCGCGAGGTCGGTCGCCGGCGCGGGTGCCGCCGCATCGAGTGATGTACATTTGTACATGTACATCTGTACATACGAGATGAGGTGGCGCCCGTGAGTCGGCGACAACAGATTGTGGAGGCGGCGGCGGACCTGCTGCGCGACGGGGACGGCAAGCTGACCCACCGACTGGTCGCTGATCGCGCAGCCGTCCCGCTCGGATCCACCACGTACTACTTCTCCTCGCTCGACGACCTCGTCGCCGCCGCGCTCGAACACCTCGCCGCGCAGGTCGACGCCGACCTCGCCGAAACCGCGGCGACCATCGCGGCCGGCGACGGCACGCCCGAGGCCATCGCCGCGGCCTTCCACGAGTACCTCTCCGACCAGGATCGCGTCCGCACCGAGACAGCTCTCTACATCGCGGCCGTCACCCGGCCCGAACTGATCGACCTGAGCCGGCGCTGGTTCGACGGGATCGTCGAGGTCCTCACCGATCTCACCGACCGCGACTCCGCACGCCTGATGGCGGTCTTCCTCGACGGCGCGTGCATGCATGCCGCCATCAACGACACCCCGCTCGAACTGCCGCTGCTCGAAGGTCTGAGCCGCACCCTGATGTCCCCCTCCGCCGACACCATCGCACCCGAAGCAGGACGCTCGTGAACTTCCTCGCCACGCCCGCCACCCGACCGGACGGCACCCTGGAGGCCGACCTGCCCGCCTGGCGGCGATGGTCCGCGCTCGGTGTGCTGTCACTGGCCCTGCTGACCGTCGTGATGGACCTGACCGTCCTCAACGTCGCCCTGCCGTCCATCAGTGCCGAGCTGCGCCCGTCGGCGACACAACAGTTGTGGATGGTCGACGCCTACTCGTTGGTGCTCGCCGGCCTGCTGATCTCGATGAGCGGTCTCGCCGACCGCTGGGGCCGCCGCCTCCTGCTGATGTGCGGCTTCGCCGTCTTCGGGCTCGCCTCCCTGCTGGTCCTCTGGGCCGATTCGTCGGGAGCGGTGATCGCCCTGCGCGCACTCCTCGGACTCGGCGGCGCGATGATCATGCCGACCACCCTGTCGATGCTGCGCGTGCTCTTCACCGACACCCGCGAACGCACGCTGGCCATCGGCGTGTGGGCCGCGGTCTCGGCCGCGGGCGCCGCGGTGGGCCCGATCATCGGCGGCTTCCTGCTGGAGCACTTCTCGTGGCACGCGGCTTTCCTGGTGAACGTGCCGCCGATGGCGCTCGCCCTCATCGCCGCCGCCGTCCTGCTCCCCGAATCCCGGGTCGCCTCGACGGCTCGGTGGGACGGGCTCGGTTCGGTGCTGTCCATCGGCGGCGTCGCGGCGCTGGTGTGGTCGATCAAGGAGTTCGGCAAGCACTTCGTGAACGACGGCCTGGCGAACCTGCCCGCCTGGGCGGCACTGGCCGCCGCCGTCGTCCTGCTGACCTGGTTCGTGCTGCGCTGCCTGCACCGGCCCGACCCGCTGCTCGAGGTCCGGTTGTTCCTGCGGCCGCAGCTGACCGCCGGCGTCCTGGCGGCGCTGTTCTCGATGATCGCGATGGGCGGCGGCCTGCTGCTGCTGGCGCAGTGGCTGCAGTTGGTGGAGGGCTACACCCCGTTGCAGGCCGGTTACCGCCTGATGCCGTTCGCCGTCGGCGCGATCATCACCTCGATCTCGGCGCAGTACCTCTCCGACCGACTCGGCGCCCGCACCGTCATGGGCCTGGCCATGCTCCTGCCGGCCGTCGGCTTCGGGCTGCTCTGGCTCGCGCCGACTCCGCTCGCCTACGGCTGGGTGGCGACCGCGATGATCCTGCAGGGCGCCGGCGCGGGCGCCCTCACCATCGGCTCGGCGATGATCATGGGGGCGAGCCCCCAGGAGAAGGCGGGCAACGCCGCCGCCATCGAGGAGACCGCCTACGACCTGGGCAATGTCTTCGGCGTGGCCTTCCTCGGCACCATCGCCGCGGTGATCTTCAGTTCCCGCGTCGGACCCGAGGTGCCCGGGGCGGACCAGTCGCTGGCCGCGGCCCTCGAGATCGCGCAGGCGACCGGCTCGACCGAGCTCGCGGCCGTGGCGCAGACCTCGTTCACCGACGCACTCGCTCAGGTCGGTCTCGTCGGCGCGGTGCTGCTGACGCTGGCCGCCGTCGCGGTGTACCTGCTGACCCCGCGGGGCCTCGACCTGGACGTCCAGCACTGACGCCGCGCCGACGCCGGGGAGCTACACCGATTCGAGGTCGGCCCGCTGCTCGTCGTCGACGGGGCCCGACGTCCGACTGACCGCCCAGCCGAAGGCCGGCGCCAGGATGTACATGAGGATCGAGTACACCGCCGCCGGGATCGCCACCATGGCGTTGTCGAGCACGCTCAACGCGATCGTCAGGGCGATGGTGGTGTTGTGAATGCCCACCTCCATCGAGGTGGCCACCGCCTGCGGCCGGGACAGCCGCAGCGCCAACGCGAGACCGTAGCCCGCCGACAGGCTGAGCAGGCAGAACAGGCCGGTGACCAGACCGACCTGGCGCGCATAGTCCAGGACGTTGTCGCGCTCACCGACGATCGCGCCGATCGTCACCGCCACCAGCACGATGATCGAGAAGATGCGGACCGGTCGATCGGCCTGCTTGGCGAAATCCTCCCAGCGGGAGCGCACGATCATGCCGATCACCACCGGCACCAGGACCAGCGCGATCACCTGTGCGACCTTGCCGAACTGCAGACCCAGTTCGCCGTCGACGTCGAAGTAGTTGATCGCCAGGTTGGTGATCAGCGGAATGCTGAAGGCGGCCAGCACCGAGTTGATCGCCGTCAGCGAGATGTTCAAGGCGACATCACCGCGGAACAGGTGGCTGAACAGGTTCGCGGTGGTGCCGCCCGGCGACGCGGCCAGCAGCATCACGCCGACCGCCAGCATGGCGGGCAGGTCGAAGACCAGCACCAGTCCGAAGGCCACCGCCGGCAGCACCACGATCTGCAGGATCAGGGCACCGATCACCGCGCGCGGCGAGCGGGCCACCCGGGCGAAATCACCGGTGGTGAGCGAGAGCCCCAAACCGAACATGATGATCGCCAAGGCGATCGGCAGACCGGTGGTGATCAAGGCCGAATCCTGCACCGCGGAACCTCTCTTCCCGACCACATCGCTCGCAGTGATCTGCGCCCGTGGACGGCGTGACGGAGATCCCCGTCACCCTAACCGGTGACAGGGCGGCGCCCTACCTGCGGTAGGTGGCGGTGTACGCGGCGCGTGCGTCGGGCTTGTTCGCGGAGACCTCGTAGGCGGTGAGGGTGAGGGCGGACGGCTGCACGTCCATCGTCATGAAGCCGCGCTCGGTGAAGTTCTCGTACTTCGCCCGGAACTCCCCGCTGGACCGGCCGTGCACCGTCTTGGCGGAGGCGCCGGCGACGATCTGGCGGGTCCCCTTGAAACCGGGCACCGCGTCGATCACCTGCTGGCTGTGGTCGTGCCCGGAGAGCAAGAAGTGCGCCCGACCCGCCACGTGCCGCTCCAGGAAGTCCTTCCACGGCTGCCCGTTCAGCGGTGCGGGCAGACCGTCGTACGCGCCCGCCGGACCGTGGGGTCCGTTGTTGGCATACGGATGGTGCGTGCAGACCAGCTTCCACTGCGCTGTCGACGCCGACAGCGCGCGGTCGAGCCACTTGGCTTGGCGCGTCATGTAGTGCCCACCCGGCTCCCACTCCGGCGAGAGGAAGGGCGGAATGTATGCGGCACAGGGGTTTCCGTCGACGACGAAGAACTCGGCCACCCCGAGATCCACCGAGTAGTAGCGCGCGGGCATGTACCAGCGCCGCGACTTGCGGGCGTAGTCCACCTCGGTGTCGCCGCGCAGCAGCCAGCCGCCGTCACCCGGGAACACCGCGGTGTTGTCGTGGTTGCCGAGGGCCATCAACCACGGGAAGTCCAGGCCCGCGTTCGGCTTCTCGAACTTGGCGTGGAACTGCGCGTCGTCGGGACCGTTCGGGCCGCTCTCGTAGATGTTGTCGCCGAGACCCACCGCGATGTCGAAAGGCTTGGCGGCGTGGATCTTTCGTGCGGCCTTGGTCACCGCGTACTGGGGCGCCTCGCCGGTCCCGGCGTCGCCGGTCACCAGCACGTGCAGACTCTGCTTGTCCTTGGGCATCGGGAACCGGGGTGCGGCGGAGGCGGTCCCGGCAGGCACCCCGCCCCAGGCCGCCGCCGCGCCTGCGGCCGCGGCCGCCCCGACGAGGAACGAGCGACGCTTCACGCCTGCGCCGCCGGACTGGGAGAGGTCACCGGAGTCTCCGGGCTGGGAGAGATTATCGGTCATTCCGGAATACTCCCACGCCGAGGTGAACGCCGACGGCGCTTATCCGCCTCCGGACGGTCACCGCCCGTTCACCGCCGGTCCGTCCACACCTGCTGGTCAGATGAACACCCACACCAGCAGCAGAACCCACAGGACCAGGACCGACCCGAGCATCAACCACAGCATCCGCTTGTTCTCTTCGGCCGTGGCACTGACACTCAGGAAGGGTTTACCGAACCGGGGGAACACGTAGTCCAACTCCAACAACTGCCCCGGCACCACGTCGGCGGTCACTTCGGCGAGGTGCTTGATCTGTTGACCGTTCCGAATGAAGACCCGGAAGTGGTACGTGCCGGGCCGCACCGGAATCTCGATCCGCCCCCACCGCGCGGGCACCAGTTCGTAGCCGTTGAGTTCGATGCTGATCAGCGAGGTCGCGAGCACCGGGTTGAGCAGGTAGAACGAGCAGTTGATCGCGGCGCCCTCACTCAGGCGCAGGTCGATCGGCATCATGCCCAGCGAGATCGGCACGGGCAAGGGCGGGCGGTGCGGCGGCTGCCGCCACGGTTGCGCCCGATCCGGAGGCGGCGCGGTCACCGCACCAGCATTCGTCGTGCCATGCGCGTCAATCTACGCCCGACACCCGGCGCACCGGGACCCGGTCCGCACCCGAAATCCCGTGTCGCGACTCATCCTTCGTGTCGCCGTGCTGCAGCGCCGGCGACACGAAGTACGGGTCGCGACACGGCGGCTGGAGAGCCGGTGACGGGAATCGAACCCGCGACGGCTGCTTGGGAAGCAGCAGCGTTACCACTACGCCACACCGGCAGTGCACCTCTCGATCGTCGTTCGACGGCCGTGAGTGCTGCGCCAGCTACAGTAGCAAACCCGCGGCGGCGGGGTGTGGACCGACCGGGTCGGATAATCTCGACCCTGTGCTGCTCTCCGACCGCGACATCCGCGCTGAAATCCAGACAGGCCGTCTAGGGATCGATCCCTACTCCGCCGATCTCGTGCAGCCGTCGAGTGTCGACGTCCGGCTCGACAGTCTGTTCCGCGTCTTCGACAACACGCGCTACACGCACATCGACCCCGCACAGCGGCAAGACGAACTGACCACCCTGGTGGAGCCGGCCGAGGGCGAGCCCTTCGTGCTGCACCCCGGCGAGTTCGTCCTCGGCTCCACCCTCGAGGTCTGCAGCCTGCCCGACGACCTGGCCGGACGGCTGGAAGGCAAGTCCTCCCTGGGGCGTCTGGGGCTGCTCACCCACTCCACCGCGGGCTTCATCGATCCCGGCTTCTCCGGCCACATCACGTTGGAGCTCTCCAACGTCGCGAACCTGCCCATCACGCTCTGGCCGGGCATGAAGATCGGCCAGCTGTGCCTGTTCCGGCTCTCGTCGCCGGCCGAGAATCCTTACGGCTCAGCCGCTGTCGGCTCCAAATACCAGGGTCAGCGCGGGCCCACCCCGTCCAAGGCGTACCTGAACTTCCAGAAGTGACCGTGCGACGACCATGACCTCCGCTCCCCCACCGCCCCCGCCCTGGATCGACGACTTCTCGATCCCTGCGGACACGGCGGGCGCGGTGGTGGCGGTGGACTTCGGCGACGACGGGCTGTGGGCGGCCCGGCTCGACGCCGACGGCGCCGTGGTGCGCATCGCTCGCGAACCGCGCATCACCCCGGCGGTCCTCGATCTGCGGGTGGCCACGTACCTGCACCACAGCGAGGCGATCCCCGGCACGGACGACCCGCAGACCTTCGCCGAGCTGCTCGACGTCTGCCGACGGGCCCGCGCCTCCCTGATCGAGCGTGAGAGCGTCCTGCTGATGGGTACCGACCGTCTGCGGATGGTGTCGGTGACCCTCGATACCGTTCTGGCCGCCACCGTCCCCGAGGCGAACCGGGCCAACGGCGTGATCGTGGAACTCGCGGGCAGCGAGCCGGTCGCCGCCGTGCTCCTGGGCCCCGGCATCGACCGCTGGCCCGGACTGTGGGAAGCCCTCACCGAACGCGGCTTCGCCATGCTCGGCCCCGAGGATCCGTTCCCGGAGCTGTTCGCCGGAGACGACGCCGCCACCCACGCCCTCCAGGCCATCTCCCCCGACCCCGTCGCGTTGGCCTGGGCCACCTCCGCGGCCACACCGCCGGCCGACATCGCGGCACCGGACACCGACGCACCAGACACGGGGGCACCGGACACGGCGGCACCGGGCACTTCCGTGCGGAACCCCCGACGCACGCGAATCGCGTTGACCGCCGCGGCCCTGGCCGTCATCGCGCTCGGCGGGGCGGGGCTCGCGACGGCGCTGTCCCTCGACGACACCGACCAGCCCTCCACCGCCGCCGAGTCCTCGACGCCCTCGAGCACGGATCCGAGCGTGTCCGGCGCCCCGGCCGCCGCCCCCAGCGAACTCCGGGCCGCGCGAGCACCGATGAAGCGTTACGTGCCGCCCCGGACCACATCCTCGACGACGTCGACCACCTCCGAGGCCCCGCTCGGCCCGCGCCCGCGACCCAAACCGCGCCCGGACAACCGACGCACGCTGCCCAACCCGATCCCGGGGCTGCCGCCGATCGTCATCGGCTGACCGGCCCCGACCGAGCGGCCGTCGTCACGCCGGACGGGCTGCCTTGGTGAGCCGCCGCGAACCCGCGGCCACCCGCCACGACTGGCCGTGCCGGAAGCTCGATCGGCGCACGGACCTGTCCGCCACGAAGAACCAATCCATCTGGGCCGCCGCCGGCGTCACCGTCAGCACGGCATAGCCGTGCGCATCGGTGTCGACCCACCGGGTGTGCCGATTGGTCGCCATCAGAGCGGCCGCCGCCGGAGTGCCCAGCGTGGCCTCCGGCACCGACACCATGTCGTCCAAGTTGTTCGAGGTCACGGACGTGACGACGAACTCCGTCGCCACGCTGCCCGCACCGGGATAGTCGGCGGGTTCGCGCGGTACCTCGCACGCCCACGACATGTGGATGTCACCGGTCAGGAAGACGGCGTTGCCACCGGCCTTCTTCGCGATCGCCGCCAGCAGGGTGCGCCGATCCGCGGTGTAGCCGTCCCAGGCGTCGGCGTTCAACGACACCCCGTTGCGCGGCAGCCCGAGCAGCTCGGTGAGGATCCGGCTGCGTTCGGGGTCCAACGGCGGCAACAGAATGGGCGAGATCATCACCGGATTGCCGATCAACTGCCAGGTGGTCTGCGAGGTCTCCAATCCCCCGGTGAGCCAACGCATCTGGTTTCGACCGGTGATCGACGCCGACGGCGAGTCGACCTTCGCCGACGTCGACGCCACCTGCTCGTCCCGATAGCTGCGCAGGTCGAGCATCGACAGTTCGAGGAGCTTTCCGTAGCGCAGGCGCCGGTACAGGTGCCGCCCGGTGGCGTCGACCTGCGGGCGCACCGGCATCCACTCGTAGTAGGCCTGCTCCGCGGCGGCCTTGCGCGCCGCCCACGAGCCCTGCCGACGCGGGTCGTGGTTCTCGGCCCCGCGCTGCCAGGCGTTGTCGGCCGATTCGTGGTCGTCCCAGGTGCAGATGAACGGGTGCGCGGCGTGCGCGGCCCGCAGGTCCGGGTCGGTCTTGTACTGCGCGTGACGAATCCGGTAGTCCGCCAACGACACGATGTCGCGGGCCGGCTCGTGCGCCCGGACCGAGCCGTGCTTGCCGCCGTACTCGCCGGGACCGTATTCGTAGAGGTAATCGCCCAGATGCACCACCGCGTCCAGGTCACTCCGCTGCGCCAACGCCCGGTAGGCGCCGAAGTAGCCCGCCTCCCAGTTGGCACAGCTGGCCACGCCGAACCTGGCTCGACGCACGTCATCGGCGGCCGTCGGCGCCGTCTTGGTGCGGCCGACCGGCGACATCTCGCCCGCGGCCGCGCCGTCGAGCACGCGGAACCGATACCAGTAGGCGGTGCTCGGGGACAGCCCCGCCGCATCCACCTTGACCGTGTGATCGCTCGCGGCGGTGGTGACCACCGTGCCGGTCGCCGCGACCGCGGCGAAGTCCGCGGTGGTCGCCATCTCCCAGCGCAGGTTCACCGGACTCCCGCGACCCGAGCCGGGTGCGGCCGCAGGCTCCGGACTGACCCGCGTCCACAGGATCACCCGGTCGGCGAGTGGGTCACCGGAGGCGACGCCGTGCGCGAACACCGCGCGCGACCGGGGTCGCGCCGCCGACGGCCCGGCTCCGGTCCGACCGCCGCCGACCACCCCCACGCCGGCGGCACCGGCGGCCGCCACGAAGGTCCGACGGGAAAGGTTGGCCGAGAATCGATTTCGCACGCGGCCAAGCGTGGTCACCGTAGGTGACGGGCCGGTAACCGCCGCGCATCGCCCGGTGGGCTCTACCCTGAAGGAATGGTCGACGTGAGCACCCTGCGCGCAGCCCTGCCCGAGGCGATGGTGGTGACCGACCCCGACATCCTGGCGGCCTACCGCTTCGATCGCGCCGACGATCCGTCGGCGGGCACTCCCCTCGCCCTGGTCCGCCCCGAAAGCACCGCCGACGTGCAGACCGCGGTCCGCTGGTGCGCCGAACACCGGGTACCGATCATCACCCGGGGCGCGGGCACCAGTCTGTCCGGCGGCGCCACCGCCGTCGACGGTGCGCTGATGATCACCACGGAGAAGATGCGCGGGATCACCGTCGATCCCACCACCCGCACCGCCGTCTGCGCGCCGGGCATGCTCAACGCCGAGGTCAAGGCCGCCGCCGCCGAGCACGGCCTCTGGTATCCGCCGGATCCGTCCTCGTTCGAGATCTGCACCATCGGCGGCAACGCGGCCACCAACGCCGGTGGGCTGTGCTGCGTCAAGTACGGCGTCACCGTCGACTACGTCCTCGGCCTGCAGGTGGTGCTCGCCGACGGCCGCGCGGTGCGGCTGGGCGGCAAGCAACTCAAGGACTCCGCCGGCCTGTCGCTGACGCGCCTGTTCGTCGGCAGCGAGGGGCTGCTCGGCATCATCACCGAAGTCACCGTGCGACTCCTGCCGCCGCAGCCGGCCGCATGCACCGTGGTCGGTGTGTTCCCCACGGTGCGCGCCGCCAGCCAAGCGGTCCTCGCGGTGACCGCCCAGACTCGTCCGGCGATGCTCGAATTCATGGACCACACGTCGATCAACGCGGTCGAGGACATGCTGCACATGGGGCTCGACCGGGACGCCGGCGCCATGCTCATCGCGCAGTCCGACGCGCCCGGCCCGGCCGGTCTGGCCGAGGTCGCGCTGATCGAGCAGGCCTTCCGCGCGCATCAGGCCGACGAGGTGTTCGCCACCGACGACCCCGAGGAGGGCGAGGCCTTCACCGTGGCCCGCCGCGTGGCAATCCCGGCCGTGGAACGACGCGGATCGCTCCTGCTCGAGGACGTGGGCGTGCCCCTGCCCGCGCTGCCCGACCTGGTGGACGGCGTCGCCGCCATCGCCGCCGACAACGACGTCACCATCGCGGTGATCGCCCACGCCGGGGACGGCAACACCCACCCGCTGATCGTCTTCGATCCGGCCGACCGCGAGGAGGCCCGGCGCGCCCAGGTGGCCTTCGATCAGGTGATGGGCCTGGCCGTCGAGATGGGCGGCACCATCACCGGCGAGCACGGCGTGGGACGGCTGAAGAAGGGCTGGCTGCCCGCCCAGGTCGGTGACGACGTCATGGAGTTGACCGCGACCATCAAGCGGGCGTTGGACCCGCACGGCGTGTTCAACCCGGGCGTGATGCTCTGAGCGTGCACCGATCCATACGTTGAGCTGATTGAGCGCGGGGCGCTGCCGTTAGCGCTTCCACCCGGCCGCCGATCGGCCATCATGACTTTCATGGCAATCCTGACCGGGGTGATCGTCGTCGCGACGCTGATCGCGATGACCAGTGGTCGCGTGCCGCCGGTCCTGGCGTTGATCATCGCGCTCCTGGTGGCCGGGGTCGCCGGAATCGCCACGCCCACCGAGCTCTTCTCCGGACTGTCGAACGGCGGCGTCATCACCATCGCCGCCATGTTGGTCATCGCGAAGGGGGTGCTGGCCACCGGTGTGGTCTCCCGCGTCACCTTCCGACTGCTCTCCGGGGTCACCACGCCGGGCCAGACCCTGCGCCGCATCGTGCCGCCCATCGGCATCATCAGTTCGCTGATCAACACCACGCCGATCGTGGCGATGCTGATCCCCGCCACCAAGGAGTTGCAGCAGCGATCGGGCGTGCCCGCGCGGTCGGTGCTGCTGCCGGTGGCCCACGCCACCACGCTGGCCGGGTCGATGACGTTGATCGGCACCAGCTCCAACCTCATCATCGCCGGCATGGCCGCCCCGTACGGCGTGCAGCTGTCCATGTTCTCCTTCGTTCCGGTCGCCGCACCGGTCGCGATCGTCGGCGGCATCGCCGTGATCGTCTGCTCGCGCTACCTGCTCAAGGGCAAACCGAAGGCGCCGGCCAAGGATCTGCACTGGCGCGTCGAGATCCCCCTGTCGAGCCGGTCGGTGAGTGTCGGTCGCACCGCCGCCGACGTCGGGATCGCCCGCACCGCCGAGTACGAGTTGATCGACGTGCGACGGTGGGGCGAGTCGGTGGTCACCGACAGCGTCCTCGAGGAGGACGACCTCCTGGTGTATCGCGCCACCGAATCCGGGGTGCGGATGCTGTGGACGAGCCCCCGCTTCGGGCTGGCGCCGCACCACCTGTTCGCCGTCACCATCGACACCAACCAGAGCGGCAGTATCCGGGACCTGCAGGACGACGAGGACCTCCTCGTGGTGGCCGCGGAGACGACGAAGCGGTTCCGTGAGACCTCGTTGCGGCCGGGCCGCACGGTGTACGTCTCCACCGCCTCGCGCGACATCCTCACGCATCATCCCCTGGTCGGGCTCTGGCAGAACGCGGCCGGGAAAGCCCCGCAGCCGGGGAAGACCTGGATCGCACTGGGCGTGCTCCTCGCGGTGATCGTGGCCGCGTCGTTCGGACTGGCCCCGGTGGAGTTGGCGGCCTCGATCGGCGCGGTGGCGATGATCGTGACCGGGGTGCTGACGCCCCGGTCGGCGGTGCGCGCCCTGGACTGGAACATCCTGGCGATCATCGCCGGGTCGATCGGGCTCGGCGTGATGGTGATCGAGAGCGGCCTCGGAGGCTACCTCTCCGGCGCCATCATCGAGCTGTCCGCCGGCAGCATCCCCCTGATGGTGGCGGTGATCGCACTCGGCACCACGGTGTTGACCAATCTGGTCACCAATGCGGCCGCGGCGAGCATCCTGACGCCCGTGGCCATCACCGTCGCGACTTCGATGGGCGTGAATCCGCTGATTCTGCTGATCCTGGTCGGCACCTGTATCTCGTTCACCTTCCTCAATCCGTTCAGCCACCAGTCGAATCTGATGGTGATGGAGCCGGGCAAATACACCACGTCGACGTTCGTTCGTTTCGGGATTCCCATCACGCTGGTCTCTCTGGTCACGGCGTTCGCCGTGGCCTGGCCGCTGCTGACCTTCTGGCACTGATCGCGCCGAAGTCGCCTCGTCCGCGCCCGGCTGCGATAAGACTCGCTCGTATGCCGAAAGCGTTCCGCACCCTCGTCGTCGTCCTGGCCGCCTGCCTCCTGTCGGTCACGACCGCGATCGTCCCCGGACCCGCCCACGCCGCCCCATCGCTGCCCGACGACTTCCTGTGGGGTGTCGCCGCCTCCGGGTTTCAGACCGAGGGCACCTCCCCGGACAGCAACTGGCGCCGGTACGCGAAGCAGGCCGCCGCGCCGGGATCGCCGTTCCGCGACGGCATCGGCACGTCGGTGGACTTCCGTCATCGCTACCGCCAGGACATCGGCCTCGCCCGGTCGATGGGCATGAAGGTCTACCGCGTGAGCATCGAGTGGGCGCGTCTGGAACCGCGTCCCGGCCGCGACGACGCGCGCGAGTGGGCCTACTACGAGGACATGGTGCAGGCGATCGTCGACGCGGGCATGCGTCCGATGCTGACCCTCGACCACTGGGTCTACCCCGGCTGGATCGCCGACCGCGGCGGCTGGGCCGATGCGCGCACCCCGGAGGCCTGGCTGCGACATCAGCGGCGCGTGGTCGACCGCTTCGCGCGGCATCACCCGCTGTGGATCACCGTGAACGAGCCGACGGCGTACCTGATGAAGGAGGTCCAGCACGGCGGGCTGCCGCCGCAGCTGGCTCCCGTGATGCTCGATCGACTGGTCGGCGTGCACCGGACGATCTACGACCACATCCACCGCCGCGACCCGGGCGCGATGGTCTCGTCGAACGCCGCCTACATTCCCACGGTGCAGCCCGCCCTCGACCAGACCTTCCTGGATCGGGTGCGCGACAAGCTCGACTTCGTCGGCTTCGACTACTACTACTCGGTGTCACCGACCGAGCTGGGTGCCGCGCAGATCCTCGCCGACCGTTCGTGGGAGGCGCCGGTCTCGGCGGACGGGCTGTACTACGCCTACCGGGACTACGCTCAGCGCTTTCCGGGTAAACCGCTGTATGTGATCGAGACCGGCATGCCCACCCGCGACGGCGCGCCCCGCCCGGACGGCTATCGGCGCGCGGACCACCTCCGCGACCTCGTCTACTGGACGCAACGCGCCCGCGCCGACGGCATCGACGTGATGGGTTTGAACTACTGGAGCCTGACCGACAACTACGAATGGGGCAGCTACACACCGCGATTCGGGCTGTACACGGTGAACGTGCTGACCGATCCGAGCCTGCGACGCATCCCCACCGCAGCCGTGGCCGCCTACCGGCGGATCGCCGCCGACAATGGCGTCGGACCGCACTATCGACCGAGCCGCCCGGCCACCCGGTGTTCCCTGGTAGCCGCGCCGTCGAGCTGCACCCGTCCGGTGCGCTGACCCCCCGCCGCTCAGGATTGCGGAGGCGGCGGCGGCTTCGGAGCACCGGCCGGCGGCGGAATCTTGGCGTACCGACGACCGGCGACCACCATGTCCGGGTTACCGGGGCCCGGAGGGTCGCCGGCACCCGGCATCGGACGGCCCGGCGACGGATCCCAGTCGGTCTCGACGAGCTTCTTCTGCACCACGATGGCCAGCACCAGCACCGCCGCACCGATGGCGATCATCACGATCACGCCGGGCACCCCGCCCAGCTTGGCGGCGTTGCCGAGAAGCAGTCCGTACCAACCGAAGTCGGCGTCGCCGAAGGTGGTGTTCTCCTCACCGAAGCCGCCGAGCACGCCCACCAGCAGGGCGGGCAGGAAGGTGATCAGCAGACCGTTGGCGAAGGCGCCGGAGATCGCGCCGAGGCGACCGCCGGTGGCGTTGCCGTAGACGCCGGCCGCACCGCCGGTGAAGAAGTGCGGCACCAGCCCCGGCAGCACCAGCGCCCAACCGAACGACGGCCCCAGCCAGGACGCCAGCACCGCCAGGCCGACGAGACCGGCGGCGAAGCTGGACAGGAAGCCGATCAGCACGGCGTTCTGCGCGTACGGGAAGACGATCGGGGCGTCCAGTGCGGGCACCGCGCCGGGCACCACCCGTTCGGCGATGCCCTGGAAGGCCGGCACCAGTTCGCCCAGGATGGTGCGCACACCGAACAGGATCACCGCGACGGCGACGCCGAAGCTCAGCCCCTGGGTGACGCCGCTCATCAGGAAGTTGCCCATGCCGGTGGCGCCGCCCTCGCCGTCGGCGTTGGCGTAGGCCAGATAGGCCTCACTGCTGCCGACTCGACCGACGTAGATCAGCGAGACGATCAGGTACATCAGCACCATCGACAGCGCGGTGGCCACCATCGAGTCGCGGAGGAAGCGCAACGATTCCGGCAGCTTCAGATCCTCGGTCGAGCGGCTGCGCTTGCCGCCGGTCCAGCGGCCGACGACGCCGGCGACGATGTAGCCGAGGGTGCCGAAGTGACCGATGGCGATGGTGTTGTCCCCGGTGATGCGTTTGGTCCACGGCTGCGAGATCGCCGGCAGCGCCACCATCACCACGCCGAGCAGCACACCGCCCACGATCACCACGGTGACCGCGTTCAGGCCGCTGGTCGCGAGCACGATGGTCAGCAGCGTCGCCATGAACAGCGTGTGGTGGCCGGTGAGGAAGACGTACCGCAGCGGGGTGAACCGCGCCAGCACCAGGCTGAACACGAAGCCGAGGATCATCAGCCACGCCACCTGCGCGCCGTAGGTGTTCTGCGCGATACCGACGATGGCCTCGTTGGTCGGCACCACGCCGTGCGAGGTGGTTGAGCCGCTGAGCATCACCCCGAGCGGATCCAGCGAGGCCACCACGAGCGTGGCGCCGGCCCCGATCAGCAGGAAGCCGAGGGTCGCCTTGAGCGCCCCGCCGATCACCTGGCCCACCGATTTGCGCAGCGCGATCAGGCCGACCGCGGTGATGATGCCGATCAGATACGCGGGAACCGCGAGGATCTCGTTGACGATGAATTCGGCGGTGACGACGAGCCAGTTCATGATCGTGCCTCTCAGACGTCGTAGTTGGCACGGAGCGCGGCGTCGATCTCCGCCGTGCTGGTGAAGTTCTCGATCACCGTCATCGGCACCCCGAGATCGCCGAGCGCCTTGGCGATCTCGCCCGAGGTGAGAATCAGGTCGGCCTCCTTGGCCTTGCCCTTGGCCGAGATGGTGTCGGTGGCCTCCACCGTGATGTACGACGACCAGCCCCAGTCGCCGAGCACCTTCTCCAGGGTGTTCTTCAGAAACAGGCTGGTGCCCAGACCGTTCCCGCAGACGGTGAGGATCTTGTTGGCGGTCCGGCGGGCCGGTTCGGCCGCAGCCGGTTCGTGTGCAGCCGGTTCCGGGCTCGCCGCGGTGTCGGGGGCGCGATCACCGCGCAGGATGGCCAGGATCTGGGCGGGGGTGGCGGCCGCGGCCAACGCCGCGCTGCGGTCCCGATCGCCGATCACCTTGGCCAGCTCGGCCATCGCCACGGTGTGCGCCTTGGCATCGGTGGCCGCCAGGGCCACCACCAGATCCACCGGATCGTTGCGCTGGTGACCGAACTCGACCGGCCGTGCCAACCGCACCCAGGACAGTCCGGTGCGCAGCACCGCGGGCGACGGCCGGGCGTGGGCGAACGCGAAGCCCGGGGCGATCACGATGTACGGCCCCTTCTCCACCACCGATTCGATCATCTCGGCCGTGTACTCCGCGGTCGCGACACCGGTGGCCTCCAGCAGCGCACCGGCCGCGGCGACGGCGGCGCGCCAATCCGCGGCTTCCACATCCACGGCGACGGCGTCGGGACTCAGCAGATCTGTCAATGCGCTCACGTTCGCCGACGCTAGCCGATCGCGCCGTACCGAATGCATCGATTGCGCGGGTTCGAGACGGATCGGAGACTCCGTCGTCTGCCCGCGGGCTCCGGCCCGGTCAGGGTGCGTCGCGCAGCTGCTCCACGCGGGCGATCCAGTCCTGGAGGACCAGGTCGTCCACCGTGCGGTCGTCACGCAGATTGCGGGTCACTTCCAGGCCCCGCACCAGTGCCATCAGCGATTCGAAGGCCACGCGTGCCTGTTGCGGGTCGTCGATCCCGACGTGCGCGTTGAAGACCTCCCGCACCGCCGCACCCAGTCGTCGTTCGGCGGGCACGAGTGCGGCCCGCAGTTCCTCGTTGGTTCGCGAGGCCGTCCACAGTTCGAGCGCCGCTTGGAACAGCGGCCCGGCCATCGCCTCACGGACCGCCTCGACCATGCGCCGCAGGCCGTTCGGGTCGTCGCCGAGGTCGCCGATGACGTCGGTCACGTGAGCCATCCGCATGTCGGCGATGTAGTGGATGGCCGCCACCAGCAGCTCGGACTTGGATCCGAAGTGGTGCAGGAGCGCCCCCCGCGAGACCCCGGCTTCGTCTTGGATCCGCTGCGTGGTGGTGTCGGCGTAGCCGTAGTTCACCAGGCAGCGGATCGTCGCGTTCAGCAGGGTCTCGCGGGTCCGGGCGCGTTGCAGGTCGCGGGTAGTGCCAGTCACGCCCGCCAGCCTATCGGCCCTGTTCACAACGGCTGCAGATCACCAGCCTCGATGCCGTCGCGGAGCCGGAACTTCTGCAGTTTGCCCATCGCGTTCACTGGCAGTTCGGTCACCACGTACCAGTCGCGCGGGGTCTTGTGCGGCGCCAGCAGCCCGCGCACGTGCGCATGGAGATCGTCCGCCGACGGCGCGTCCTGGGCCGGATCGAGGGTCACCACCGCCACCACCTGTTCGCCCCAGGCCTCGTCCCGGCGACCGAGGACCGCCGCGTTGGCCACTGCGGGGTGCTCCACCAGCGCTTCCTCGACCTCGCGGGGGTAGATGTTCTCGCCGCCGCGGATGATCAGGTCCTTGAGCCGACCGGTCACCGTCACGTATCCGCGCGCGTCCATGGTGCCCAGATCGCCGGTGTGCAGCCATCCGTCGGCGTCGACCGTGCGCGCGGTGGCCTCGGGCATCCCGAGATAGCCGAGCATCACCTGGTAGCCGCGGGCACAGATCTCGCCCTCGGCGCCGATCGGCGCGACGGCACCGGTGTCGGGATCGAGGATGGCCACGTCGGCATTGGGCAGCGGCTGCCCGGCGGTGTGCAGTGCATCCTCGGGGGCGTCGGCGGGGCTGGTCTGGCAGATGATCGGACTCGCCTCGGTCTGCCCGTACACGGCGCTCGATCCGACCCCGTAGGCCCGTGCCCAGCCGTCGATCAGCGCCGCGGGCACGGCGTCGCCGCCGGACATCAACACGGTGAGCGCGGACAGGTCGAACTCCTCGCGGCCCGGGAACCCGAGCAGCGCATGCAACATCAGCGGCACGCCGCCGAAGGCGGCCGCGCGATGGTCGGCCATTCCCTTCAGCACCGTCGCCGGATCGAAGATCTCGGCCAGGACCAGGGTGGCCCGGTCGTAGAACGAGCCCATCACCGCCAGACCGCAGCCCGCGGTGTGGAACAGCGGCAGCGCCGTGGCGTAGGTGGCTCCCGCCGCCAAGCCGCAGCGTTCCCGAACGAAGGCGGCATTGCTCACCATCGCGCGGTGCGCCAGCACCGCGGCCTTCGGACTGCCGGTGGTGCCGGAGGTGAACTGGATCTGCGTCGGCGCCTCCGGGGCGACGACGGGCAGTTCCGCGCGGGGCGCGGTGGCGCGCACCCGCGGCAGCCAACCGTTGAGGTCGACGTTCTCCCGGATCTCCGGGATGTCCGCGCACACCCGCTGCACCATCGACGCCATGTCGGTGCCACGGAACTCGCCGACGGAGAAGACTCCCACGCATTCGGCGCGCCGCAGCGCATAGGCCAGTTCGCCGTCGCGCAGCGCCGGGTTCACCGCGACGAGGACCAATCCGGCCAGGGCCGCGCCGTACTGCAGCACCAGCCACTCGGGCACGTTCGGCGCCCAGACCGCGACATGCTCGCCCGGCTGGAATCGATCCAGGAGCCAGGAGGCGGCGCGTTCGGCGTCGTCGAGCAGTTCGGCGTAGGTCCAGGTCCGGTCCTCACGGCCCGGACCCACGGAGATCACCGCGCACTTGTCGGGGACGTCGGCGGCGGCCTGACGGAGCAGCTCGCCGACGGTCAGTTCCACGATGGGCCGGCTGTGGTCGGCGGTCCACAGGGATTCGGTCAGCGTGCGCATCATCGGCCCCCGTCCTTGGCCTCGAGCTCGGCCCGCATGGCGTCGATCTCGTCCACGGAAGGCACCGCGCCCCCGCCGTCGGGAATGAACTTCCCGGCGTCGCGCCACTGCACCGCGGCACCGTAGCCGTGTTCCTGGGCGAAGTCGACGAACCAGCGGCCCTCGGGCGAATGACGGGTGATCCCGTCGAACAGGATCGCCATGTTCTGGGTGCTCTGCAGACCCATGTTGTCGTAGGCCTGGTTGATCATCATCTTCTGCATCACCAGCTGGTTGATCGGCACCCCGGCCATGCGATCGGCCAGGCGCTCGACCTCGGCGTCCAGTTCGGCGGCGGGCACGGCGTCGATCACCAGGCCCCACTCCTTGGCCTGCGTGCCGGAGATGGTGTCGCCGGTGAGCAGCATCCGCTTGGCCTTCTCGGCACCCAGGCGGTACACCCACATCGCCGTCGTGGGGCAGCCCCAGATGCGTGCGGGCATGTAGCCGATCTTGGCGTCGTCCTCCATCACCACGAGGTCGCAGGAGAGCGCGATGTCACTGCCGCCGGCCACCGCGTAACCGCGCACCTTGGCGATGGTCGGCTTGGCCGAGCGCCACAGCGAGAAGAAGTGGTCAGTGTTGGCCTTCATCCCGGCGAAGTCCTTGATCGGATCCCACACCGCCCCCTGGTGTGCCTCGCCGGACTCGGCGTAGATCTTCAGGTCGTAGCCGGCGCAGAAGGCCCGGCCCTCGCCCTGCACGATGATCACCCGCACGTCGTCGTCGGCGTTGGCCGCCTTGACCGCCGCTTCGATCTCCTGCGCCATCTCCATGGTGATGGCGTTGAGGCGTTCGGGGCGGTTGAGCGTGATGTAGGCACGGTGATCACGCGTCTCGTAACGGACGACGGTCCCGGTAAATGACATGGTTCGACTCCCAATCGGTTGCTTGGTGTGTCGATACAATTTCACAGTCCGTCTGGACTGTCAATGAGTTTGGGGGCGACGAAAACACGCTCGACCGGGGCCGCTGCCGCTATTTCACCTCGGCGGTCATCACCCGGTACACGCCGAGAACACCCGGCAGGCCGATCCAGATCACGGCGCAGACCAGGACTTGCGCCCAGTCTTGCGCCCCGGGTGCCGCCTCGGAGATCCCGGCCAGCGCCTCCCGCGGGTACACCCACGGCGCCAACGTGCCGTAGAGGCCGCCGCCGGGGCGATCGGCCGCGGATCCGAGCGAGCCGAGGAACAGCAGGGTCGGCACGATGACCTCCGGCAACACCAGGTAGGTCACCATCGCACCGGCGGTGTTGAGCACCGCGAGGGCGATCGCGAACGCCATCAGGACGTCGAACAGGGTCCGCACCCCGTCGCCCCGCAGCGCCCGCGCGGCGTCGTCAAAGGCTCCGCCGCGCAGGGCCGTGATCACCGTCGCCAGCACCGACATCACGGCGAAGAACGCCACCGCCAGCAGCAGCGCGGCCGAGAGCTTGGCCAGAATCACCCGCTCTCGACGCGGCTCGAGGGCAAAGGTGGTCACCACCGATCGCTGGCCCCATTCGGTGGTCACCAGCAGAATCGCCAGCACGCCGACGAAGATCCGCGTCATCAGCCCGAAGGAGGACAGCAGTCCGCCGAAACTCGCGGGCACCCCGACCGACAGCCCGACCACGCCGACCCCGCACCACACCAGCGCCATCACACCGAGCACGATCCACGGTCCGCGGGTGCCCACCGCCTTGCGCAGTTCCACCAGAACCGTCCGCCAGAACGGAATCGTCGCCAAGCCCGGGTCGATCCCCTTGGCCGTCATCGGAACACTCATGCCATTCCTCCCGAAGAGTTCTGTCCGACGATGCCGGGCCCGGGCGGCGGGCCCGGTTGCCGCATCGGTCCCCGCTGCGCCGCGGCGGTCAATTGGAGGTAGGTCTGCTCTAGGCCCCCGGTGGACGACGAGCCCAGTTCGGTGAGCACCAGCCCGGCGGCCGCGGCGACCTCGCCCACCTGGCGGGTCGAGGCGTCGACGGCGACACCGCCGACCGGACCGGGTCGGCACGGCAGGCCGGCCGCGGTGAGCGCGCCCACCAGTGCCGCCTCGTCGACGGCGCGGACGTGCGTGCCGGGCGTCCCGGCCAACGCCTCCTTGGTGCCCTGCGCCATCACGCGGCCTCCGCCGATCACAATGATGTGGTCGGCGATCAACTCGATCTCGTGCAGCAGGTGCGAGCTGAGCAGGACCGTGCCGCCGGCATCGGCGAATCCCCGCAGCACCCCGCGCATCCAGTGGATACCGGCCGGGTCCAAGCCGTTGACCGGCTCGTCCAGGATCAGCACGCTGGGATCGCCGAGCAGAGCGTTGGCCACCCCGAGCCGCTGACGCATGCCGAGCGAGTAGTTGGCCACTCGACGCCCCGCCTCCGAGGCCGCAAGACCGACCAGGTCGAGCATCTCCTCCACGCGCGAGTTCGGCAGGCCCATCATCTGCGCGCTCAAGCGCAGAGTCTCGCGGGCGCTGCGGCCGGAATGGAAGGCCGAGGCATCGAGCAGCGTGCCGACCTGCATCGCGGGATTGGGGATGTCGCGGTAGGCGTAGCCACCGATCGTCGCCGATCCGGAGGTGGCCGGGGTCAAGCCGGTCAGGACGCGCAGGGTGGTGGACTTGCCCGCCCCGTTCGGTCCGAGGAAGCCCACCACCTGCCCGGGATGGCAGGCGAACGAGACGTCGTCGACGGCGACGAACGGCCCGTACCTCTTGGTCAGACGCTCCACAACGATCATCACCGCATCATGCCCGTCGCGGCGGGCGTGTGCGCGTCGCCGATCCGCGCGCCGCGCCTTCGATGTCTAAACTCGGTCCCGTGCCCGATAACCAGCGCGTCGTCCTGCCCACCGGAGTCGGCCTGTCCGCCACGCTCACCGGAAGCGGCGACGGACCGTTCGTCCTGCTCAATCCCGGCATGTCGATGTCCCAAACCTCATGGGAGCTCACCGAACTCATCGCACCGCTGGTCGACGCGGGCTTCCGCGTGCTGTCCTATACCGCCCGCGGCGTGACCGGCTCGGACGCGCCGCCCCCGCCGTACGACATCCCGTCGATGGCCGACGATGCGGCCGGACTGCTCGACCACTTCGACATCGACCGCGCCATCCTCGTCGGCTATTCGATGGGCTGCTACATCACGCAGGCACTACTGGAACGTCGCCCCGGCACCGCCCTCGGCGTCGTGATGTGGGCGGGGCTGGGCTCGTCCGAGATCAGCAACTTCGTCAACGAGATGGAATTGGGCCTGTTCGAGCGGTACGGCGAACTGCCGAAGGAAGTCTCCGCGTTCGAGACGATGCTGACCACCCTCGACCGCGCCTCGCTGCAGGATCAAGCGACCGTGCGCGGCTGGCGCGACTTGCTCGTTCACCGCCCCAGTTCGTGGGCGTCACCGGACGGGCACCACGGTCAGCTCGCCGCCTCGCAGTCGTGGGTACTGGCCGGCGAGCCCACCGCGGCCCGGCTGGCGGCCATCGATGTTCCGACACTGGTGATGGCCTACTCGGAGGACCTGTTCTTTCCCCCCGCCACCTCACGTGCCGCGGCCGCACTGATCCCGGACGCACAGTTCGTCGAGATCGACGGCTTCGCCCACGGCGGGTTCATGCTCGACCCGAGCCACACCGCCCCCGGCCACATCGTCGACTTCTGTCGCCGGGTGCGGGACGGCGCGCGCTAGGGCGTAGCGCTCAGATCTGGTGCCCGTCCCATTCGTGGTCGTGCATGAAGCCGCCGGCCAGCCCCACCCGGTAGCGGAGACTGTGCCGCAGAATGTTCGAGTACGCGGGCACCAGCATCACGGCCGGACCCATGTCGCCCTTCTCCGCGATCACATCGTCGGCTGCCCGGAAGTCCCGGAAGAATTGCCGAAAGTTGTTGCCCGGCAAGGAGTCCTTGCGCCAGCCGTAGAGTGCCATCCCGATGCCGATCATGCGCACCCGCCCGGTCGGCGGCTCGATCACTTCGTCGTTCTCGCCGAAGAAGGCCCGGTCGACGTGGTCCTCCGGCGTGAACATCATGATGCCGCTGGTGGCCCGCGGGTTGGCTTCGATGGTCACCAGACCGCGCTCGGGGTGATCGATGAAGTCGAAGCCGATGTGACCGGTGAAGCCGGTGCGCTTGATCACGTCGCGAACCCACTCCTCGATCCCGGCATGCGGTACCTGCTCGAAGGTCAGGCACGACGATCCGCCGATCGCGTACCGCACCGGGTAGGTCGCGTGCGCGTAGACCTCGCCGTCCCGGCAGATCGAGTAGGTGCAGTACCGGTCGCCCTCCAGCCACTCCTGGGCGATCCACGGATTGGTCGGGTCGAACGTCAACTGCTCCAGCCGGTCGCCCGAGTAAGCCTTGATCACGTTCTGCGATCCCCGCGAATAGGCTTGTTTCACGGCGAACGGCGTGTTGAAATCGAGCGCGGCGATGTCGTCCGGGCCGGTGATCGAGGCGAACTTGAGCGTCTCCACACCCATCTCGACCAGCAGTTCCTGGAATTTCAGCTTGTCGTGCAGCGCATCTTCCAGAGCGAAATCGGACAGGAACAGCTCGCACGACGGGGGGAACAGCCCGGCCATCATGGCCAGGATGTCGGTCTCCTCGTGAATCGGGATGACCATGTCGATGCCCTCGGACTCGACGATGGCAGCGATCTGACGGCAGTATTCCTGCGGCTTGTACTTCGGCGGACTGACACGATGGAAGCCCGTGACCGCCGTGGAGAACCGGCTCACCGCGATGGGCACGCTGTCGGCCGTACTCACCCGATGCCCCGCCGCCGCGAGCAGTCGCGCCAAGTTCAGCGTCAGGAACGACCGCCCGAATGTGATCAGAATGTGCTTACGCTTACCTTGGTCCACGACCGCTAGCGTAACCGCTCATACCCCGGTCGCCTGATAACGTTCTCAGGCAGCCGAAATCTGCTCCCGCAGCGAGCCCCATCCCGTCGGCAGCCGAACTCACCTGCGAGCCAAAGGATCCGACGTTGTACGCAATCGGCATCATCGCAGGAATGATGGCGGCCGTCGCCTACGGCATGTCGACCGTCCTGCGCGCGTTGGGCGCCCGGCGGGTCGCTGTCGCCGAGCGCGAGGCCGCCGAGAACGAGGGCGCACCGCCGCCGTCCACGGACCCGTCCGCGCCGCCGACCATGTCGTCGACGGTAGCCACCCTGGGCGACCCGGCCTTCATTCTGGGCACCGTGATGGTGGTGATCGGCTTCGCCGGCGGAGCGATCGCCGCGCGCTTCCTGCCCCTGTTCCTGGCGCAGTCGATCGTGTCGGCGAACCTGGTGGTCACCGCCCTGGTCGCCACCTTCATGCTGAACATCCGGCTGCACACCCGCGACTGGGTGGCGATCTGGATGGTGGTCCTGTCGCTGTGCCTGCTGGGTATCTCCTCGGCCCCGCAGGCCGAGGACCATGCCGCCCGCTCGTTCCACTGGATTCTGTTGGCCGCCGCCTTCGTCATCGGCGCCATCGGCCTGGTGGGCGTCTACCGCTTCGGCAAGTACGCGGCCTTCGTCGGCGGCTTCGCCGGCGGCCTCCAGTTCGGTGTCATCGCGATCGCGGTGCGTGTGCTCGACGGCGTGGCCCCGTTCGATCCGGTCCAGTTGCTCACCGACCCCGCCGCCTGGGCGATCGCCGTCGCCGGCGCCAGCGGCTTCTACGTCCAGACGGTGGCCCTGCAGGTGGGCGCGGTCAACGGCGTCACGGCCGTCCTGGTGGTCGGCGAGACGGCCGGGCCCAGCATCATCGGCGTCCTGTTCCTCGGCGATCACGCCCACCCCGGCCTCGGCTGGCTCGCCGTTGCGGGATTCGTCGGCGCCGTGATCGGCGCGATCCTGGTGGCCTGGTACGGCAGCGGCGACCCCGACCATTTCGGCGAAGCCCCCGAGGAGATCGGCGGCTGGCGCCGCGGACGGATCGATCCGCCCGCCGCCACCTGAGCCGCCCGCTCAGGGCACCGCCATCAGTCAGAGCACCGCGGGCGAGGAGGCCTGCGCCCAGAAGCGCTTGGGGATGCGACCGGCGCCGGCGGCGAGTCGGCCCGCCCGCACCGCGTGCGCCATGGCACCGGCCATCCGCACCGGGTCCTGCGCGCGGGTGACGGCGGTGGCCAGCAGCACCGCATCGCAGCCGAGTTCCATGGCCAGCACCGCATCGCTGGCGGTGCCGATGCCGGCGTCGAGGACCACCGGCACCCCCGCGCGCGCCACGATCATCTCGATGTTGTGCGGATTCGAGATGCCCAGACCGGTGCCGATCGGTGAACCGAGCGGCATCACGGCCGCCACCCCGGTGTCCTCCAGCCGCCGCGCCAACACCGGATCGTCGTTGGTGTAGGCCAGGACGGAGAAACCGTCGGCGACCATGGCCGCAGCCGCGTCGACCAGTTCCAACGGGTCCGGCAGCAGCGTGTGATCGTCGGCCACCACCTCCAGCTTGATCAGGTCGGTCCCGGTGGCCTCCCGCGCGAGCTGGGCCACCAGCAGCGCTTCGGCCGCCGTGTGACACCCGGCGGTGTTCGGCAGCACGTCGATCCCCAAGCGCCGCAACAGGTCGAGCATGCCGGTCCCGCCACCGGGGCTGACCCGCCGCATGGCGACCGTGGTCAGCTCGGTCCCCGAGGCGGTGAGCGCGGCCTCCAGCACCGCCAGGTTCGGGGCGCCACCGGTCCCCATGATCAGACGCGAGGCGAACGTGCGTCCGGCGATGACCAACGGGTCGTCGACCGATTCGACGACGCCGAGCTCAGCCACCCTGCACCGCCGTCAGAACGTCGACCACCGCGCCGTCGGCGATCGGTTCGCTCCAGCGCGACTGCGGGCGGACCACGCCGTCGATCGCCACGGCGACACCGCTGTTCGGCAGATCCAGGTGGGCCAGCAGGCCGACCACGTCCAGGTCCGCCGGCAGGGTCAGCGCGTCTCCGTTGACCGTCAGCTCCAATGCTTCCGATGGGGTCGGGTGCGGCACGCTCATGGCGCGCTCCTCTCTTCTCGGTGGGCCCGTGCTCGTTCTCCATGAGCACCGGCGCCCAACAGTTCACGTACCCGCCGGGCGGTCCCCGGCGACAGGGCGATGCCGTTGCGGCCGTGACCGGCGGCCACCAGGACGCCCTCGTCGACGCGCCGGACGAGGGGCAGGCCGTCCGCCGACATCGGACGGATCCCAGCCGCGACCTCGGACAGTTCGTAGGTGCGCAGGCCCGGGTACACCTCGCACGCATCGGCCAGCAGGTCGGCGACACCGCCCACCTGCGGGCCGCGGTCCTGGCCGTCGAGCGCCTCGTACTGGGTGGCGCCGACGACGACGCCGTCCGCGCGCGGCACCAGGTAGACGTTGCGCCCGCGCCAGCGCGCCCGAATCACATGCTGCGGCGGGGCCACCGACCATGCGGTGCGCCGCAGCCGCAGGACCTCGCCCTTCTCGCCGCGCAGGCCGTCGAGCCCGCCCGGCAGCACGGCGCCGCTGTCCACGCCGGCCGCCACCAGGATCTCGTCGGCCGCCACGTCCGCCAGGTCGGTGACGTGCGCGTCGACCAGTTCGGCACCCGCCGCGGTGAGCGCCGCCCGCAGCGCGGCCAACAGGCGTCGGTTGTCCACCGCGCCCTCGCCCGCCAGCCGATAACCCCCGATCGGAAGCCGCGCGACACCCAGTTCCAGGCCGCGCAGCGCGGCTGCCGAGAGCTCCTCGACCGCAGCTGCTGGGAGCGCTTCCCGCGCGAAGGTCATCGCCTCGTCCAGGTAGGCGCGATCGGCGGCGTCCCCGGCCACCAGCAGCGTGTGCTCGGCGGCGGCCACGGACGGATCGCCCAGGCGCCGCAGCAACGCGGGCCAGTGCGCCACCGACCGGGCGGAGGCGGCGAGGAGTTCCGGCTCGCCGGGCCGGGCCTCTCCGAGGCAGCCGAGCATTCCGCCCGCCACCTGCGCGGCACGCCGCCGCGGCCCCGCGTCGTACACGCGCACCCGCCATCCGTCGTCGACGGCCGCGAGGGCACAGATGAGGCCGACGGCACCGCCGCCGACCACCGCCAACAGCGGCGCCGCGCTGGATTTTTTCCGCACTGGTGGACCTTCCTTCGCCGGCATTACCCGGATCAGGTGTGACGGTCCGCGGAGGCGATTCCGCGATCTCAGCCCGGCGGTCCCCCGGGCACCCGTGTCGTGTTCGTGTGCCCCTAGCCTACCGTTGGCGGCATGGATCTCCGCCGCCGCTTGGCCGACGCCCGGCTGTACCTGTGCACCGATGCCCGCCGCGAGCGCGGGGACCTCCAAGAGTTCGTCGCGGCGGCGCTGGCCGGCGGCGTCGACATCGTGCAGTTGCGGGACAAGGGGTCGCCGGGGGCACGACAGTTCGGCCCACTCGAGGCCGGGCAGGAACTGGAACTGCTCGCTCAGCTGCGGGAACAGACCCGCGCGGCGGGGGCACTACTCGCCGTGAACGACCGCGCCGACATCGCCGCCCTGGCCGAGGCCGACGTGCTGCACCTGGGACAGGGCGACCTGCCGCCGACGACGGCCCGCCGCATCGTCGGCACCGACATGATCATCGGCCGTTCCACGCACGACGAGGCGCAGATGCGGGCCGCCGTCGACGACGCCGCCGTGGACTACTTCTGCACCGGCCCGTGCTGGTCCACCCCCACCAAGCCCGGCCGGGAAGCCACCGGGCTCGACCTGGTGTGCGCGGCGGCCGACTCCGGCACCGACAAGCCGTGGTTCGCCATCGGCGGCATCGATCTGGACCGGGTGCCGACGGCCGCTGCGGCCGGGGCCTCCCGGATCGTCGTCGTCCGCGCGCTGACCGCGGCCGACGATCCCGCCGAAGCCGCTCGGGCCCTGCGCGCCGCGCTGTGAGCACTCAACCCGTTTGCGCCCCGGCACGATCCGGGTAGAATTCTTCCCATCATGTCGTGGAACAAGCTTCTCGTAACCCGCCGCAGCGGGGTCTGATTTCGACCGACCCCCCGCTGCGGGTCGTCGTGCTTTCCACCATCTTTCGTCGGTCACCCATATTTCGACCGGAAAGACACGTACCGATGCCCACCGTTACGAATACTCGCCGAAGCTGTACCCGTGAATACCACGACAGCTCACCGAGGACCCTCGACTTCCGTCCCCGTCCGCCGCGCTGGTTCCCCGCGGAGGCCTGCCGCATGAACGCCGAACGCTTCGATGACGCGTACGCGCCAGACGGCGCAATCACGTTGCGGCACTTGCAGATTCACGACGAGATGGGCGACTCCGTCCGCTGCCTGGCCACCCTGACCGTCGACCACCGGGACCTCCACCTGGAGACCAGTGCGCACGGCACCATCGGTGCGGTGAGCGAAATGCTGTACGGCCTGGGGTTCGGCGTCGAGATCGTCGGGCTCTACCACCAGACCGACGGCGCCGAGGTCACCGCGTACCTGCAGTGCACGCGCGACGGCGAGCGGTGCTGGTCGTACGGCCGCGCGGCCAACGGCGACGAGGCCACCGTGCACGCGCTGATCGCGGCGGCCAACCAGCTCACCGGACGACTGCCGGCCGCCTGCTAGTCAGCGCAGCCGCCGGCGCAGCGACGGCCACGCACGACCGAAACCGGGGTGCAACGGCAGTTCGGCGACGGCGGCTTCGTTGACCCAGCGCAGCTCGGCGGACTCGCCGTTCGCGGTGGTGGCGATCGGCTCGGCCACCCGGGCCAGCACCGTGGTGTAGGTCCAGCCGCTGACGGCCTCGTGGGTCACCTCGGTTTCGAGCACCTCGATCGCGCTCTCGTCGATGCCGGCCTCCTCGTGCGCCTCGCGCACCGCGGCGTCCACCGCCGACTCGTGCGAGTCCCGAGCGCCGCCCGGCAGCCCCCACGTGCCACCCTGGTGCGACCAGACCGCGCGGTGTTGCAGCAGCACGCCGAGTCCGCCGTCGGGCAGGCGGGTGCACAGCAGCAGCCCCGCCGCGCCGTGCCGACCCCAGTAACGGGCACCGTCGGGATCGAAGACCCAGCCGTCACCATCTCCGCGCACGCGCCGACCTCTCTTTCCAGAATGTCCCCACCGTACCGGGTGCCGCAGTGACACACCGCGTTCTGCGACTAGGGTTGTGACACGACAGAAAGGCACCCTTCGTGAGCGGCCAAGACACGTCAGTACGCAGCGCGCTGACGCATGCCGGTCGCCGGGTGCTGCCCGAAAGCACCCAGGCCAATCCGCGCCTGCGGCAGGTGATCGCCGACCGCCGTGAGATCGCGGCGATGACCCGCGACCGGGTGAGTTCACCGATCACCGCATTCAAGTTCTACGCACTCACCACCCCGGGAAAACTGGTGGTCGTCATGTTCGCGATGGTCCTCGCGTGCGGGCTCACCGGCTGGTACTCGTCGTCGAACCTGAATGCGCGCAGCGAGACGATGGAGTCGCTGATCGACCGCAGCGAGCCGCTCGCCGAGGCGGCGGAGGTGCTCTACAGCTCGCTGTCGGTGGCCGACGCGGCGGCGAACTCCGCCTTCATCTCCGGTGGCCGCGAATCACCGGACCTGCGTCGCCAGTACGCCGACGCGATCGCCAGTTCCGGAACATCGCTGGTGGCGTCGGCGGACGGCGGCGAACTCGCCTCGACGTCGGCGACCGCCTCGGGTGTCACCGTGCGCGACGACCTGAACACGATGGCCGTGCAGATCCCGGCGTACACCGGCGTGATCGAGACCGCCCGCACCAACAACCGTCTGGGTAATCCCGTCGGATCGGCCTATCTGGTGCAGGCCTCGGCGATCATGCAGGAGAACATCCTGCCCGCGGCCGAACGGCTCTACAACGAACGCTCGGCCGCCATCTCCGAGCCGCAGCGCACGCTGACGGTGCCGCCGTGGGGCGTGTACGTCGCCCTGTTCACCACCATCGCCATGCTGGCCGTCTTCGGCCGCTATCTGGCCCGGCGCACCCGGCGGCATTTCAACATCGGTCTCGTCGCCGCACTCGTGGCGCTCGGGTTCGGCACCCTGTGGCTGTTGGGCACCGGCCTGGCGTCGGTGGCCGCGGCCAACACCGCCAAGACGTCCGGCGCCGAGCCGCTCCACGAGCTCACCACCATGCGCATCCTCACCCAGCAGGCCCGATCGGTGGAGACGCTGAGCCTGGTCCGCCGCAGCGACCCGGGCCAGTTGGACCGCGAGTTCAGTTCGGCGATCAACCAGATCCGCGCCACCACCGCCGGCCTGATCGGCACGCACGACGATCCGGACATCGTCACCCCGCTGCGGCAGGTGCAGAAGTCGCTCGTCCTCTGGGAGCGGGCCCACACCGAGGTGACCCAGCGGTTGTCCGCGGGAGACTTCAACGCCGCCCGCGCGCTGACCATCGGCACCGGCGACATCAGTACCGCCTCCGGATACGAGCAGGTGAACAATTCCCTGCTCACCGCCATCGAGCAGGCGCGGGAGACCTTCCGCCAGAACATCAACACCGCCCAGCAACTGCTCAGTTACACCGGCACCGTCATCGGTTGGCTGTGCGTGGTGGCCGCCGCAGCGGTGGTCGGCGGACTGGTGGTCCGGATCCGGGAGTATCGATGACGGCCGGCCGGCGCCGCGCGACGGCGGTTCTGCTGACGGCTCTGCTGGCGCTGACCGGGTGCACGTCCGACGAGTTGGCGGTGAACGATCCCCCCACCACCACGGCCACCCTCCCCATGCCGCCGGGTGCCTCGTTCGGTGCGCAGCCGCCCGAAGGCGTCGACGCCCAGGCGTGCGAGGCCACGGCCAGCCTGCGTCCGCTCTCCCCGATGCCCGAGCCCGGGCAGATGCCGCGCGGTTCGACGATGGCTCGGATCGCCGCCCGCGGGCGCCTGGTGGTGGGCACCGACATCGGCAGCAACCCGCTCAGCTTCCGCAATCCGATCTCCGGTGACATCGAGGGCTTCGACATCTACGTGGCCCATTGGATCTCCGAGGCCATCTTCGGCGACGTCCGCGTCGAGTATCGGATCCTGTCCACCGGCGACCGGGTGCCCGCACTGGCCGACGGCGACGTCGACATCGTCGTCAAGTCGATGAGCATCACGTGCGCACGTCGGCAGACCATCGAGTTCTCGGCGCCGTACTACGTCGCCGCGCAGCGGATCCTGGTGTACCGAAACTCCGGAATCGAGACCACCGCGGGATTGGCCCACAAGACCCTGTGCGCCACCCGGAACTCCACCGCCGCCACCCGCATTCAGCGTCGAGCACCGAGCGCCAAGCTGGTCAGTACCAACACCTGGGCCGACTGCCTGGTCCTGATGCAGCAGGGGCAGGCCGACGCCATCGTCGGCGACGCACCCATCCTGTCCGGTATCGCCGCGCAGGACCCGTGGTTCCGCATCGTCGGCGATTCGATCGGCACCGAGTACTACGGTGTCGGCATTCCGCTGGGCGAGAACGATATGGTGCGCTTTGTGAACGGCGTCTTGGAAGAGCGCAGAGCCGACGGCAGTTGGCAGCGCGCGTACAACCAGTGGTTGGCGGGGCTGGGACCGGGTTCCCCGCCCGCCGTCGCCTATCGGGACTGATGTCGTGACCGATCATCCCCGCGAGGATTCCCCCGCCGACGAACAGGCAGCAGACGGCCCGGCAGCCGAGGAACGGCCCGCCGACGAGGCACCCGCCTCGACCGCCGGGACTGTGCGCACGCAGGCCGCCACCCCGTTCGATCTCGATGCGGAGGACGACGCCGAGCACCTGCCGACGCAGGCCACACCGAGCGATGCTCTCTTCGAGGACCGCCCGTCCTCGCCCACCACTCGTCGTCGCCCGCGCCGCGGCATCCCGCTGGCACACGACCGCCGTCTCGGCAGCGACCTGGTACAGCTGCCCGCGCTGCAGGACATCGATCCGGCCGACGCGGTGCTGTCGAACCCGATCATCGTGGAGAACAAGCGGTTCTGCTGGAACTGCGGGAAGCCGATCGGCCGCAGTGTGGGACCCGACCGGGGCCCGCTGTCCGGCTACTGCCCGCACTGCGGTTCCCGCTACTCCTTCGTCCCCGGGCTCGAGCGCGGCACCATCGTGGCCGATCAGTACGAGATCGCCGGCGCCATCGCGCACGGCGGCATGGGGTGGATCTATCTCGCCGTCGACCACAACGTCTCCGACCGCCCCGTCGTCTTGAAGGGGCTGCTGAATTCGTCGGACTCGGCGGCCCGCGCGGTGGCGATCGCCGAACGCCAGTTCCTGGCCTCGGTCAATGACCCCGGCGTGGTCAAGATCTACAACTTCGTCGAGTACACCGACTCCGAGGATCGGCAGCTCGGCTACATCGTCATGGAGTACGTGGGCGGTCACACGCTCAAGCAACTCACCACCGGCCCCGACGGCGACAAGGTGAACCTCCCGATCGAGCAGGCGATGGCGTACATCCTCGAGGTGCTCTCGGCCGTCGGTCATCTGCATTCGCTCGGCCTGGCCTACAACGACGTCAAGCCCGACAACATCATGATCACCTCCGACGAGGTGAAGCTGATCGACATGGGTGCGGTGTCGACGATCAACGGCTACGGGCACCTGTACGGCACCCCCGGTTTCCAGGCACCGGAGATCGTCGAGACCGGACCGCAGGTGGTCACCGACATCTACAGCATCGGGCGCACCCTGGCCGCCCTCACGCTCGATCTGCCGATGACGCAGGGCCGCTACGACGACGGGCTCCCCGACCCCGAGACCAGCGAACTGCTCACTGCCAACCCGTCGTACTACTACCTGCTGCAGCGGGCCACCGCGACCGACCCGGCCGAGCGCTTCGAGTCCACCGAGGAAATGACCACGCAGGTCATGGCGGTGTTGCGGGAGACCGTCGCCCTGCACACCGGTGTGCCCCGGCCGGCGATGTCCAAGGTGTTCACGCCGCAACGCTCCACCTTCGGCACCAATCTGATCCTGCGGCCGATCGACGGCTTCTTCGACCCCACGCAGGCCGAGGAGCCCGATCCCGCCGACATCGCTCGTGCCCTTCCGGTGCCGCTGGTCGACCCGGAGGATCCGGCCGCGGGCCTGCTGAGTTCGGCTGCGCTGAGCTACCCCCGACAGGCTCTCGACAGCATCAAGGTGGCCCGCATCGAGGGGTTCCCCGGCATGCCCGCCGGGTCCACGGAAGGCTCACCCGAGGATCCGCCGCTGCACCCCTCCCCCGAAGTGGATCTGGCCGAGGCCCGCGCTCACCTGGAGTTGGGCAATCTCGACACGGCGCGACGCCTGCTGGACGAGGTGGCGAGGAATCACGGCGATTCCTGGCGCCTGCATTGGTATCTCGGCATCTCCGCACTGAAGGACGGCGACGCGGAGGTGGCGTATGAGCGCTTCCAGACGGTCCTGGAAGCACTGCCCGGTGAGGTCGCCCCCAAGTTGGCGGTGGCCGGGACCGCCGAACTGATCGGCTACTGGCTGTCGGTTCAGGACGACATCTCCAACGATCAGATCGCGCAGATCGAGCACTGGTACGACATCGCCCGCCACCACTATCACGACCTGTGGCTGACCGATCATTCGATCGTCACCGCCGCGTTCGGTCTGGCCCGCATGCTGATCTCCGACGGTCGCCACCTCGAGGCCATCGAGCCGCTCGACGAGGTGCCCACCACCAGTCGTCACTACGGGGTCGCGCAGGAGAGCGCCGTGCTGTGCCTGGTGCACGGGCGCCCGCCGAGCGAGGTGACCCGCGAGGAACTGTTCGAGGCCGCCGACCGCGTCGCGAAGCTGCGCGACGAGGACGGTCGCCTCGGCCGTCTGCGGCTCATCGTCCTGGGGACCACCCTGGGCTGGATCGACTCCCACGGCGCCGAGGTCGAGGCCGAGTCCGAAGACCACGCACCCGATTTCCTCGGGTTCCCGTTCACCGAACACGGTTTGCGCGCCGGGACCGAACGCTCGCTGCGCGAGCTGGCCAAGCGGACCCGGGACAACCGCGCGCACCGCTTCCTGCTCGTCGATCTCGCGAATCTGGTTCGTCCCGCGACCCTGTTCTGAGCCACGGACGCCTAACCCCGGGGCCCGGGCGGGGCGGTCCCCGTGACCACCCGGCCCGCCCAGCGACAGGCCCACACTATGAAATTTTCAAACAACGCATCGCGTCGGGAACCGTTCCCGGCACTGGTTTCGCGCGCCTCACGCGGCGCTGGCTGACAAGGTCAAGGTTCGTCGCGCATTCGAGCGGATCGGTTCACGACGACGCTTCGGATGGTCCGGATCGGCCGGCGGCACGAACCACGGCTGCCGATCATGACCGATGAACACTTCCCACCCACCGTGATGAACCACGGTGTGGTGCCGGCGGCAGAGCAGGACACCGTTGTCCAAACTCGTCACCCCGCCATGCTCCCAATGCTCCACGTGGTGCCCGTCGCACCACGACGGCGGCACCCCGCAACCGGGAAAGGCGCAACCGCGATCCCGCAGCACCAGCGCCTTACGGATACCCGGCGTGAACAGCCGCTTCTCCCGGCCCACGTTCAACGGCACCCCGTTGTCGTCGAGCAGCGCCAACGCCACCGACGCCTCGCACATGATCAACTCCGCAGTCCGTGCCGAGATCGGTCCACCGAACCCGAGCCACGGCACCGCCGTGTCATCCTCGGCTGCGGCGATCGGTATTGAGATCTTCTGTCCCGCAACCGAATCGAGCACCTGCCCGTTCATCACCACCGCCGCAGGCACCGACAACGTCACGTGCGGCAGCACTCCGCCGGATTCGGGTCGTTCGGAATGAGACAGATACGTGCGAATCACCTGAGCCATCGCGTCGGCGCGCCGCCGCTTGGCAGACCGCCGATCCGCAGAACCGTCCAGCTCCGGCACCGGCCGCGTCAACGGATCCAACGCCGCACTCAATTCCTCGGCCGCCACGATGTCGAAGTCCATCGTCACCGCCACGCGGCCGTCGTCCGTGCGGTTGAGGGTCATCTCATTCAGGTCGTCACGCTCAGCGACCGGAACCTCCCCGTCCGCCGGAATCTCCGGTGCCAACTTGATCGCCCAGGCACGAGCCTTCTCCCTCACCCGCGCCGGCGAAGTCTGCACCATCAACGAATGCACGATCTTCCGACGATCGTCGTCGGACAGCTCCACCCGAGCGGCCACGTGCCCGAGTCCGCTCGCCACGGCATCACCGTGTTCCGCCGACACCGCCCCATCGCGCAATCCGCGGATCACCGGCACAAGGTGCTCGTCGGCGATCGCCTGCCCGAGCCGCGCGGCGCGGTAAGCCACAGCCGGCGCCGCACCGAGTTCGGCGAGGATCGCCGCGGCGGACCGCACATGCTTCCGGGCAGGTAGTCCGACGCGTTCGATCGCGGCGCACGCCGCCACAACGGAATGGTCGACCACATTGCGCAACCGCAGAACCGCCGCGGTCACCGCCAGCAACTCGCGGTCATCGTCCACCGCCCGCGCGCGGGCCAGGAACTGTCCGAGATTCGCCGGCGTATCGATGTCGGCACCGACGGGGATAGTGAGTTCATCGCTCATCAAGTCGGCGAAGGCGGTGAGAGTTACTGCGTCCATGACGCACTCCTCAGGTCATGAGAAGCCAATAGCGAGGGAACCGGTCGAGCCGGCGACGATCGGTCACCCGGCCACTCATGTTCCGAGAGGTCTGTTCCGCGAGTTCGGGACTGTCGATCCCTTTCTCTGGCTTCTATGTTACGCCTCACATCTAGAATGAACAATAGTTCTAGGACAGTTTGTTCACAGCGATATCTCACGACATCGGTGACAGTTCTGTATCAAGACATCCGTGACACTTCCCGGGTCGGCGCTGCCCGATGGCGACCTCCGCTCCCTCGCGTATCCGACACCTACCGCCGACGCCTACCGCCGACCTCGCAACCTCACGACCTCGATCGTTCCAAGTCGAATGTGGACCGCCCACGCCCATTCCGACATTCCCGACGGATAGGGTGGGTCGGTGACTGATTCTGCTTCCGCTCCGACGGCCAAGACGGACGGCGACGACGGCGCGCCCGTCGTTCAGATCAACCGTCGCCTGGTCTACGTCATCTACGCGGCGTTGATGGCCGCGATGTTCCTGTCGTCGATGGACCAGTCGGTGGTCAGCACCGCGCTGCCGACCATCGTCGGCGACCTCGGCGCCGTGGCCCACGAGGGCTGGATCATCACGTCGTATCTGCTGGCGATCGCCATCGTCATGCCGATCTACGGCAAGATCGGCGACCTGTACGGTCGCCGCTGGCCGTTCCTACTGGCCATCACGATCTTCGTGATCGGTTCGCTGGTCTCGGCGCTCGCCGGATCGTTCTGGATCCTCGTGGCCGCCCGCACGTTCCAGGGACTGGGCGCCGGCGGTCTGGTCATCCTGTCGCAGGCGATCATCGCCGACATCGTCTCCGCGCGCGACCGCGGCAAGTACATGGGTCCGATGGGTGCCATCTTCGGCATCGCCTCGGTGGCCGGCCCGCTCCTCGGCGGCTACTTCACCGAGGGCCCGGGCTGGCGCTGGTGCTTCTGGCTCAACGTGCCCATCGGCCTCGTCGCACTGGTGGTGGCGTTCTTCGCCCTGAAGCTGCCGTCGCAGAAGTCCACGCGCCCGTTCGACTGGTGGGGCACCCTGCTGCTGACCATGTTCACCACCGGCATCGTGTTCCTCACCAGCTGGACCAGCGTGGTCTCCAGCGGTAAATACGACTGGTCCAACCCGTGGCTCAGCGCCCTGCTGGTGGCCACCATCGTCGCGTTCGGCCTGTTCATCCTGGTCGAGACCCGAGTCGACGAGCCCCTCGTCCCGCTGCGCCTGTTCCGCAGCTCGGTGTTCACCGTGTCGGTCCTGGTCGCCTTGATCCTGGGCATCACGATGTTCGCCGCCCTCAGCTACCTGCCGACGTTCCTGCAGATGGCCCGCGGCGCAGGCCCCACCGACTCCGGACTGCTGATGCTGCCGATGACCGCGGGCGTCATGCTGACCGCGATCGTCTCCGGTCTGCTGATCACCAAGACCGGCAAGTACCGGATCTACCCGATCCTGGGCATGCTGATCACCACCGCAGGTATCGCCTGGCTCACCCAGCTCACCGGCAGCATGTCCATGATTCTGTTCGGCGGCATGATCTTCGTCCTCGGCTTCGGCATGGGCCTGGTGATCCAGACCATCGTCATCGCCGTGCAGAACGCCGTGGACCCGAGCGAAGTGGGCACCGCGACCTCCACCAACAACTTCCTGCGCGAGATCGGCGCCGCGGTGGGCACCTCCATCTTCGGCACGCTGTTCACCACCAAGCTGACCACCAACCTGCACGACGTGATGGCCACGATCCCGCCCGAGGACATTCCCAAGGGCATGCTCGACGGCGACATCACCCCCACCGTGGTCAAGAACCTGCCCGAGCCGCTGCACACGCAGGTAGTCGACGCCTACGTCAATGCCATGGCCCCCACGTTCTGGTACCTGGTGCCCATCGCCGCGATCGGCTTCATCCTCTCGCTGTTCCTGCGCAACAAGGCCCTGTCCACCCAGGCCGGCCTCGTCGCGAAGGGCGAGGCGGACGAACCCGACGCACCCTTCAAGGACGGCGTCCCCGCACCCGTCTGAGCGTCGTCCACACCGCTACGGTCGGCTTCCGGGCGGCGTCGCCGCCCGGGAGCGCAGTCTCGTCTGACGGTAGAAGAGGAACACCGCGCCCGCGAAGGGCACCAGAATCATCGCGGCGGCCCACGCCACCACTGCTCTTGCGCTGAGTTGCGGGGTCCGGGCGAGGAGAAACAGGCCCACCGCCATGACCAGAAGCCCGACGACGCCGAGGGGTATCACCAGGTCGGCCCACACCGGGACCAATGGGTTATCTGCCGCTATCTGATTCACTGCGCGCTTCGCTTCCTTCTCGGCGCTGTCGTCGTTCGCCACTCTAGGAACGGGAAGGCAAACAGAACACCCCACAAGGAAGAAACCCGCAGGTCCACGCCCGAAAACAGATTCCGGTCCGGAAATCCCGGCCCCCTCCATCGGGGAAGCCTCGAGGAGCAGCGCCCGGCGGTAGGATGATTCTGCCTCGGGGCGAAGTCGCTTCGATCACTCTCCATCTGCGGCTTCACGTGCTTTGTGTCCCCGTCGTCCTCCACGACTAAAGGAATCTGATGGCCGACTCCGCCGGACTCTTGTTCAACCCGAACCATCGCGCTCCCGCGAAGTTCGACGCCGAAACCCGCCGCCAGCTCGAGGCCTTGATCGCGTGGTTCGAGGCGCGGGGCAAGCAGCGCCTCCTGCAGGACGATCTCGACGCCGTCTGGGTCTCGGAGTTCCTCGACTTCATCAAGCGGGAACGGATCTTCGCCACCTTCCTGACCCCGGCGGCCTTCGCCGACGGCGATCCGAACAAGCGCTGGGATGCCTCGCGCAATGCGGCGTTGAGCGAGGTCCTGGGCTTCTACGGGCTGAGTTATTGGTACGCCGAGCAAGTCACGATCCTCGGGCTGGGACCCATCTGGCAGAGCGCCAACGTCGCCGCCAAGCAGCGCGCCGCGCAGCAGCTCGAAGCCGGTGGGGTGATGGCCTTCGCGCTCTCCGAACGCGACCACGGCGCCGACATCTACAACACGGACATGCTGCTCACGCCGAGCACCGAGGACGGGATCGCCTTCCGGGCGACCGGCGAGAAGTACTACATCGGCAACGGCAACGTCGCCGGCATGGTCTCGGTGTTCTCCCGCCGCACCGATGTGGACGGTTCCGACGGTTACATCTGGTTCGTGGCCGACAGCGGACACGACGACTACCAGCTGATCGACAACGTGGTGCACGGCCAGATGTACGTCAGCCACTTCCGTCTCGAGAACTACCCGGTCCGCGAAGAGGACATCCTGCACACCGGGACCGAGGCCTTCTCCGCCGCACTCAACACCGTCAACGTCGGCAAGTTCAACCTGTGCAGCGGCTCGGTCGGCATGTGCGAGCACGCCTTCTACGAGGCGATCACCCACGCCAACAACCGGATTCTGTACGGCAACCCGGTCACCGACTTCCCGCACGTCCAGGTGAACTTCGTCGACGCCTACACCCGGCTCGTCGCGATGAAACTGTTCAGCGACCGCGCGATCGACTACTTCCGCAGCGCCAGCCTCGACGACCGCCGCTATCTGCTGTTCAACCCGGTCACCAAGTCGAAGGTCACGTCCGAGGGCGAAACCGTCGTCACCCTGCTCCAGGACGTGTTGGCCGCGAAGAGCTTCGAGAAGAACACCTACTTCGCCGAGGTCGCGCGCCTGATCGGCACCCTGCCGCGCCTGGAGGGCACCGTCCACGTCAACGTCGGGCAGATCCTCAAGTTCATGCCCAACTACCTTTTCAGCCCGGCGGAGTACCCGGCCATCGGCACGCGCGACGACGCCGCCGACGACGAGTTCTTCTGGGCGCAGGGCCCGGCCCGGGGCGCGTCCAAGGTGACGTTCGCCGATTGGACGCAGATCTACCAGAAGTTCGCCGACGTCCCGAACGTCGCCGTCTTCTACGAACAGGCCCAGGCGCTGGCCACACTCCTGGCCACCGAGACACCGACCGCCGAGCAGCAGAAGGATCTCGACTTCAACCTCGTGATCGGCCACCTCTTCTCCCTGGTGGTCTACGGCCAACTCGTTCTCGAGCAGGCTGAACTGACCGACCTCGACCGCGATCTCGTCGATCAGATCTTCGACTTCCAGATCCGCGACTACTCCGCCTACGCCGTGGCCCTGCACGGCAAGCCGAGCGCAAGCGCAGGCCAGCAGGCATGGGCCTTGGCCGCGGTCCACCGACCGGTCGCCGACCCCAGCCGATTCGACCGCGTCTGGCAGCAGGTGAAGTCGTACGACGGCGCCTACGAGATGCGCCCCTAGCCGGGTAGAAACGGACGGGGTAGAAACGGGCGGGGGTCGGAACGGCCGGGTCAGGACTGCCGGGTCAGGACTGTCGCGGCCGGGCTACGTCGGCTGCAGCATGAATCGTGTCGGGTTTGATGGAGGGTAGGAACACCCGGAAGGACCCGCCATCATGGCAGCACCTCGTAAGTACCCCGCCGAGCTCAAAGAGCGGGCAACGCGCA